>JBAYHH010000008.1:0-45600 GCA_041666265.1 Candidatus Magasanikiibacteriota bacterium
ATGACCAGAAATGGACATAGCCTTCGAGGGTGCTAGATAGGTGCTGCATGGTTGCCGTCAGCTCGTGCCGTGAGGTGTACCATTAAGTTGGGAAACGAGCGCAACCCATGTCGTGTGTTAAATGTACACGCGAGACCGCCCGGCCCTTAGCGCATTAAGCGCAATTTTCAATTATCAATTTCTAATTTTTAAACAATTTTCAATTATTTAATTGTAAAATTGTGATATTGTTTAGAAATTGAAAATTAAAATATTGAAAATTGAGCGCGATAGCGCGTTGGGGGCCGGGAGGAAGGGGTGGATGACGTCAAATCAGCATGGCTCTTACGTCCAGGGCTACACACATAATACAATGGCCGATACAGAGGGTTGCCAAACCGCAAGGTGGAGCTAATCCCATAAAATCGGCCCCAGTTCAGATTGTCGGCTGCAACTCGCCGGCATGAAGTCGGAATCGCTAGTAAACGCCTATCAGCCACGGGGCGTTGAATACGTTCTCGGGTCTTGTACTCACCGCCCGTCACACCACGGGAGTTGGCAATGCACTAAGCACCTTCGGGTGCCAATGCAGGGTCAATGACTAGGGTGAAGTCGTAACAAGGCATCCCTAGCGGAAGCTGGGGATGGATCACCTCCTTTCTGGAGAACTTCCATCGAAAGATGGATGACTCTGTCGACCTGTCGGCTCTGCCGATGGGGAATAGATGCTTGGTCTTGTCACATTTGTGTTGTTAATGCGAATTTGTTTGCGAATAGAAACGAATTTTGCGAATACCAATGATTAATTGAATAAAAACGAAAATCCGCTACAATGGCGGGTTTTTGTTTGTTTGACCTATGACGCGTATGTTGTTATAATTATATATATGAACAATATCTCTCAAGCAAAAAATGCAATTAGGCCGATATTAAAAAGCGCTGGCGTAAAAAGCTCGGTATTGTTTGGTTCTTTTGCGCGCGGAGATCAAACTAAAAATAGCGACATTGATATTCTGGTTGACTTCAAAAATCCGATTGGTTTTTTTTCTTTTTCCGATTTAAAAAATAAATTGGAAAAGAAACTGAAAAGAAAGGTGGATTTGGTGACTGCGGACGGAATATCGCCCCTGATCGCCAAATACATCGATCGCGATAAAATTCGGATTTTATGATTAAACATGAATATTATGGAGTTAATATTAAATTGGTCTGGCATACTGTCAAAAAAGATCTGCCAGAGTTTCAAAAACAGATAGATAAGATTATTGATACCAATAAACAAAAGGTGATAGTATAATTTTTCCCGCCATAAAATAGGCGGGTTTTTGTTTGCCAAAATATATCGGCGGGTATATGATAATTCAGTATGAATATTCAACGAATCATCGCCAAATATAACCTTCAATTATCATCCCAGCGCGAGATGTCGCTATTTTCGGCCAGCTGCGTATTTTTAGCTTATGTTAAATTATCAAAAAAAATTTTGGGTTTTACCTATAATACCGCGGCTTATATTTCTTTTGGCAACGGTGTTGGCACTTTTATTGTAAATGAAATTGATTTAAAAAATAAAGTGGCTGATTATGTTGCAAAATTTGGCATTTCAGCCCGATCGCCATTATTTTTGAGGGCGGATAAGATTTTTGTTCGTTGTCGTGATAGATTATGTCGGCCTAAAGAATGGGTAAAAAACAACCCACTTAATTTTTTAATGGACATCGTAAATTATTATCCGCAATATTTCGTCGCTCTCAATGTGTATAATGTTTTTTGGAAATTTATTGGTAATGATGAAAAAATAATGTTACCGGAAGTGGTGAAACTGATTGCCACCAATCGCAATCGGATCGCTGAGTTGTATCCGATTGTTGAAAAATTACTGATGGTGGCGGTCAAGGCGATCAGTAAACAAGGCGGATTTGACGGCGGGGTGTTATTGTCCATGACTTTGCGAGAAATGAAAATGTTCTTAAAATCCAAGAAAATTTCGAAGCTTTTAATCAATGAATTAAAGGCGCGTCAACAGGCATTTTTATACGCCACTAATTCCACTTGTTCCAAAGATTATATTATTACCGATAAAAAATTTATAAAAAAAACTTACAACAATCTATTATCATTGAACACAGTCCAAACCGAAGTTCGCGGCTTTGGCGCGTATCCTGGTCAGGCGCGGGGGAGAGTGTATCTGTTGCCGCATCGGGCAGGATGCCTCCCGCCCGCAAATTTTGTGATTGTGGCTAATTCCACTCATCCCAAATATTTACCGCTAATTAAAAAGTGCCAAGCGATTGTGGCTGAAGAAGGCGGAATATTGAGTCACGCTGCCATCATTTCGCGTGAATTGAAAAAGCCATGTATAGTCGGAGCGAGAAACGCGACAAAAATATTTAATGAGGGGGATATGGTGGAGGTGGATGCGGTGAATGGGGTAGTAAAGAAGATGTATTGACTGCAAATATGTTGACAACCAAAGGTTTGACAAATACGCAATTTTTTGATATATTACCCGCGCTGAAATAATCAAAAATATGTTATCAAAAAAATTAAAATTCAATACTAAATTTCCCATTTTAATTGAAAAAGACGAAGATGGATATTATGTGGTAGAGTGTCCGGTGTTTGCCGGTTGCTATTCGCAAGGTCGCACCTTGGACGAGGCGATGAAAAATATTCATGAAGTAATCGAGCTTTGTTTGGAAGAAAAACAGAACCGAAAAATGATGAAAAATTATCGGCCCCGGGAGTTGAGTTTTCATTTGTTGGCGGTTTAGCGATATGGCCAGATTACCACTGCTTTCGGGCCGGGTGTTAGTAAAAATTTTGTCCCAGATTGGGTATCAGATAGCTCGTCAGCGCGGTAGTCATATCCGTTTAGAAAATTTGCTGGACAAAAATAAACGCGCCATTACTATCCCGAATCACAAGGAAATTGGTCGCGGTTTATTGCGAAAAATATTACGAGATGCCGAGATCGGTTGGGATGAATTTGAAAATTTGTTATAAAATTTTTAAATTTAGTAGTAAAATATGGGCAATTAGCTCAGATGGTTAGAGCGCGGCATTGACATTGCCGAGGTCGAAGGTCCGATTCCTTCATTGCCCACCAGATTTGGATTTTCAGTTATTCCCCGTTTACGCGGGGATTTTGCGTTTTTGTCCGAAACTTGCCAAAAGCCAAAAAATGGTATATAATATCTCAATCATATACTTTCAAGCTCTAAATTTAAAGCTAATTTTTATGTCCGAAATCAATCCGGTGGTCAAAAAAGTTTTGCGTTGGTCAGCCTCCGCCGGCATGATTTTTTTGGAATTCGTGAAAGTCGCGGTGCTGGCCGGTATCACCATCGCGCTCGTGCGGTATTTTTTGTTCAAACCGTTCGTGGTCAAGGGCGCGAGCATGGAGCCGAATTTTTTCGAGAAAGAGTATCTCATTATTGATGAGTTGAGTTTTCGTTGGCGCGCACCTTTGCGGGGAGAGGTGATCGTTTTTAAATTTCCGGAAAATCCCAAAGAATATTTTATTAAACGCGTGATCGGTCTCCCTGGTGAGCGTGTCAAAGTAGCTGAAGGAAAAATTACTATTTATAATACCGCCAATCCCGAGGGTTTTGTTTTGGATGAATTATATTTACCCAAAGATTTAGTGACCACGGGCGAGCGCATCACCGAGCTTGGTTCGCATGAATATTTTGTGCTGGGTGACAATCGCCCCAATTCGCATGATTCGCGCGGATTTGGCGCGGTGGATAAATCGCTGATTGTCGGCCGAGTTTGGTTGCGCGGTTGGCCGATCGATCGTCTGCAGGCGTTTGGCGCTCCGAAATCTTAAAATATAATTTAAAAAAATATGCCGAAACTCAAGAAAAAATTTGTCAAAAGCGTGAAAAAGCCGGAAGCGAAAAAATCCAAGCCGGCGAGCGCCTCGTCCGAGCCCAAAGCCAAAACCTACGCGCTCGTGCGCGGGATGCACGATATCTTACCGCGCGATGAAAAATATTGGAAAAAATGTTTTCATACTGCCGAGGATCTGGCCGCGTTTTTTCAATTTGGACGCATCGAAACTCCACTCCTCGAGGAGACCGGATTGTTCGTGCGTTCGCTTGGCCGCGGTACCGATGTAGTGGACAAAGAAATGTATGCTTTTGAAGATAAAGACGGCAGTCGGGTGTGTTTGCGTCCCGAGGCGACCGCTTCGATCGCGCGCGCTTTTATCAATAGCGGGATGTGGAACGCTCCCCAGCCGGTCAAGCTCTGGTATTGGGGGCCGATGTTTCGCCACGATCGTCCGCAGGCCGGCCGTTATCGCCAGTTTTTTCAAGCCGGTTTCGAGGTGCTCGGCATGGCCGATCCGGCCGCCGACGCCGAGATTATTTTGGTTGCTTTTAACTTTTATAAAGACCTCGGTATTCCGGTCGAGATTAGTATCAATAGCATCGGCAGTTTGGCCGAGCGCGATCGCTACAAAGAGGAGTTGGTAAATTATTATCGCAGTAAACGCGGTTATCTGTGCGCCGAATGCAAAGCCCGCCTCAATCGCAATCCATTGCGTTTGCTCGACTGCAAAGAAAAAGATTGCCAGCCGGTCAAAGCCGAAGCGCCCAAAATGATTGATTGGCTCGGTCCGGAATCAAGCGCGCATTTCACCAAAGTTTTGGAATATTTAGACGAGCTCGGAATTCCATACAATCTTTGCCATACTCTCGTGCGCGGTTTGGATTATTACAATAATACCGTGTTTGAAGTTTATCCGGCCTTAACTCCGGCGCTAAATACCGAAGGTAAAACCGATGAGCCGGTGGTGGGTCAGCAAGGCGCGCTCGGTGGCGGTGGTCGCTATGACGGTCTCATCGAGCAGATGGGTGGTCGCGCCACTCCGGGGCTTGGCATGGCGCTTGGCATTGATCGTTCGATTCTCGCCTGGAAACAACACAACGAAGCCAATAAATTGGTTGTAGCCGGTAATAAGTTCGATATTTATTTCGCCCAGCTCGGCGAAGATTCCAAGCGCGTCGGCCTGCGTCTCCTCGACAGCTGGCGTTTGGCCGGGCTTAAAGTCGGATTTAATTTCGGCAAAAACTCGCTCAAGAGTCAGATGGAGATCGCGAATAATTTGAAAGTGCCGTTTGTAATCATTCTCGGCCAAAAAGAGGTCCAAGATCAGACCGTGATCATCCGCGACATGGAGTCGGGCGTGCAAGAAGTGGTGGATCAGAAAAAAGCCGAAGCGACTATCAAAAAGAAACTCGAGAAGATATAAAATGTGCATAAGTTTTGTTTGACAAACGCGAAAAAACCATCTATAATAACATTGTCATTCTGAGCGTAGCGAAGAATCTTTCGAGAAGATATTTAGATCCTTCGTTTCACTCAGGATGACAAAATTAATAAAATAATTTTCACTGGGAGGTGAATAATTGTGTCAGAAATCAAACGCAGAAAAACCGAGTCATTTGAAGCGTTTATGCGCCGCGTAAAAAAACGCTGGCAACAATCGGGCAAGATCTTGCAAGTCAAAAAGATCCGCTATCATGTCGGAGAAAAGAGCAAGAATGTGCGCAAAAAAAGCGCTTTGCATCGATTGGAAGTAGCGGCCAAAATGAATTATCTCAAAAAGATTGGCCGTTTGCCGGTAGAAACCAAATACGGACCCAAGAAACGCTAGTTTGTAATTGCCATTGTTCCATGCTTCAATGCCGCAACTACAACTCAAAACGACTAAAAAAGATCGCCATTATTGCCGGTGCAATTTTTGTGGCGGTTTTTTTTGTTTATTTTGTTCGTTTTAGTCCGACAGTAGCGCTGGCACAGGGTTTGCCGACCACCACCGCGGGCGAGGTGGTGCAGGAGGGGTTGCAAGTAATTCAAGAGCCTTTGGGTTTGCCGGCGACCGATATCCGCATCATCATCGCGCGCGTTATTCGCGTGGCGCTGTCGCTCATCGGCATCATCATGCTGTGCCTCATATTATATGGCGGGTTTTTATGGATGACCGCCGGAGGCAATGACGAGCAGATCGGCCAGGCCAAGAAAGTGATCCGCAACGCTGTCATCGGGCTCGCGATTATTTTGTCCGCCTATATGATTGTGCAGTTTGTGTTCAAGATTCTTGGGTTTAATACGATCTCGGTGCCGCCCGGTAAAAATCCGCCGGTGATCATGAATCTGACCGGCTCCGGGGCGCTTGGCCGCATCGTCAAAGACCACTATCCGATGCGCGACCAAAAAGATGTTTCGCGTAATACTAAAATCGTGATTACCTTTTTTAGGCCGATTAAATTGGATGAGAGTTGGATTGAGAAAAAAGCTGAATCTGTGAAACCGCTGGGTAGCTGCAAGACGATTATCGCGAATTACAAAACCGATTGCGATCAATTGATTTTAAATCCCACCAAGATCGATGTTTTGAAAATTACCCGCGTGAAAAATCCGAATAACACCTATACTATTACCGAAACATCGATTGGCACCACGACCAATCCCAACTATGGCGCAGCGATCATGGCCACAGCGGTCGGTGGAGTGGTTGACACCATCGTCATCCGACCCAACGACGCTCTTGGTTCGCCGAGCGAAGATGTGACCTACAAAGTGATCATCGGCAATGATATAAAATGGAATGACGCCAAAAATGGCGACCCCAGTATTTTCCGTGGTTTTCCCGAACAAAATTATTATTGGAATTTTACCTGCAACACTCAAATCGATTCCAGCCCGCCTTTCGTGACCGATGTTTTTCCGGGCGACGGCAAAGTGGAATACAAAAATACCGAAATTCAAGTCACCTTTAACGAGCCGGTGGATCCGACGGGGATTCAGGGTGAATTTATGGTAACTTCGACCGGTGGTTATTCATCCTATTATCTTCCCGGCAATAATGTTTATCTATTGATTCAACCATTGTCCAGCTCTTTTGATGTTGGTGAAGGATTTCCGTCTGGCACGGTGAAGCTCACCGGTAATTATCGGATTTTGACCTTTACGCCATCAGCGGTGTGTGGCACCAATGCTTGCGGGCAACCGATGTATTGTTTGCCGACGCCGGCACTATCCACTTCTATCTATACCATGATGATTCGTGCCGCCCAAACCACCGCCCCGGCAGGGAGCAAGAATTTCGAATCCATTCCTTTCACCGGCGTGAGTGATATGGCGAGTAATGCTCTCGATACCGGCCCGGCAGTATCTGGGAAAGTGGGTCGCCATAATGGTGTTGTAGAGACCGCTCCGAGGACTGATCCGTGGTGGGGTGTTGTGCCGGAAGCGCCGGATAATCTCGGTCAACTCGCGCCCGATAATTATTGGTGGGGTTTTAAAATCAAAGATGAGATGGACTTGAAGGCACCGTATTTGCGTCAGATCGCGCCCGGCATCGATGCCGAAAATATTAGCGCCACTCAAACCTGGAAAATGGTATTTAGCAAACGCATGCGACCGGGTCCTCTGTATGATATCACCATCACCGAGTATCCCGATGCGGAGCGTCGGTGTAAGACTGGTGCCGGTGCTGCGATAAAGGGCTGTATTCCGATCCCGCTCTGGAAAGTGCCGTATTCGCCGGTCTATTCCGATCCGGTCGGTGGTTTATCCGAGCGGTTTGTGACCACTTCGGTCACTATGATGCACGGATTGTTTATCAAAGAGACTCAGCAATATTATATTCCCGAATTAACTTCGGCGATCGAAGATGTCGGCTTTAATTGTTTTTATCCGGGCCTTGGTCCGGGCGGAAGCGAAGAAATCTCAGCACAGGCGCTCGAATCCGGCACTTGCTATAATGAAAATGGCACCATTGCTGCCGGAGACCACTGCTGCGATGTGACTGCTTTTCCGACTTATAATGCTTATTGTTGTAATGGCGAGGTGAATAATACGGGCGAAGCAGGTAACCCGGTGCACTATAATACCTCTACTTGCAAGCAATTTATCAAAGATTTAGACACATCAGTACGGTAAATAAACTTGTCATCCAGAGCGAAGCGAAGGATCTTTTACGAACAGACGAATAGATTCTTCGTTTCACCCTGCCTACCGGCAGGCAGGTCAGAATGACAGTTAAAAATTCGGATATTAAACATTGATTCGAAATTAGAAATTATAAATTCGAAATTGTGAAGCAATCTCATAAAAAATCCATCATTACCCTAAATATAATATTCGCGATTGTCATCGGCGTGTTTGTTTTTGCTCCTTTGGCTCTGGCCCAGCGCGCTGATCTCGGTATCGATGTGGTGTCGTCCACCATCGGCTTGCCTTCGACCGACATTCGCATCATTGTCGCCAATATTATTCGAGTGTTTTTGGGACTCCTCGGCATCATTGTTTTGGGATTGTTTCTTTATGCCGGCTATCTTTGGATGACATCGGGCGGGGACGATGAAAAAATCACTCAAGCCAAAAAAATTATCCGCAACGCCGTCATTGGTTTGATTTTGATTTTATCCTCCTACGCCATCACCAGTTTTGTCATCAATAAATTGGTGGAGGGCATGGGTGGTATCCCCGGGCATTGCAGTAATCATAATTTTGATGAGGATCAAGGCGAAGAAGGTGAAGATTGTGGTGGCACTTGTCCGTATAGTTGTGGATATATTCCGACCGATTATCGACATTTTTATATTATCAGCGCCACCGAGGGTGAGGCTTGTGTACGCAATGTGGTGCCGATGATTGTCTTTAACAAAAGCGTAAATATCGACACGGTCAAAGAGGGTGTCAAGGTACTGCGAGGCGAGGCTGATAGCGCGACCGAAGTGACCGGTGTTTGGTCCGAGGGCGAAGATCGCAATGTGGCGAAATTTACCCCTAATATTTCCGGTTCGTGTACGCCAGACGCGGGTAATGATTGTTTGGGCGCCAATGCCACTTATACCATAAAAATTTTCAATTCCAGCGCGGTCAAGAGTTATGGTGTTGGTGGACAAACACTGGAGTGTGGCTATCCGGAATCCGGTGGGTGCGATCTTAAACCATTCAAAACCGGATCGGTCGTGGATCGCGAGGCGCCGACAGTATTAATTTCCAATCCGGTCAAATCACCTGGGAGTTTACTTTTGGATCCGTGGAGCGCGCTCACCGGGGACAGGGTGACTTTTACTATCACAGCCATCGACAATGTTGCGGTACAAAATTTAAATTTTTACGCCGGTGCCTATGCGATCAGTTCGACGCGGTTTAGCGGTTGTCAGGCCTCGGTCACTCACGATTTTGTTTGGGATACGACCAATTGGCGCAAAGGGTTGTATATAATTAAATCCACTGCATACGATTTTGCTGCGCTTTTTGGCACCGATCAAAAACAAATGGAATTGATTCCGGCGCATTGTTATAATTACTCGGATGATAATTTAGGAGTGGAGCCGGAATTGGGCGAAGTAAAAAATATTATGCCCGGAGGTCCGCAATGCGGGGGAGAGTGTGGCAGTTGCGACGGCGATCCCTGTTCGACCAATGAAGATTGCGCCTATGGTCTCGCTTGTGTGGGTGGTACTTGCCAACCCAAGATGCAGATCGTGAATTTCAGTCCGGCGTCGACTACGCGCAAGAGCTATGTATCAATATTTGGGTACTTTTTTGGCGATACTGTGGGTGATGTGTATTTTGCCAAAACCACCAGCTCACCCAATCCGATCAACACTTCGACCGATTGGGTCAAGGCTGATGTAATCACTTGCCCCGGAAAAAATTTCCCCAGTTGGATGCCCTATCAAATAATCGCGGAACTCCCCACCAACGCCACCAGCGGCGCAATCATGGTGATCACAGCCAGCACCTCGGAGCGGGCGGCGCAAGTCGACACCACCGAGAATGATTGGTTGGATTTCAATTGGGGGCCTGATTTAAATTATTTTATCGTCGCGTCCGGCACGCCCAAGATGGGGTTGTGTAGCATTGATCCATCGGCCGGGTATCGAGGCGATCATGTGACCACGACCGGTAAAAACCTACCTACGGCTAGTGGTGGGCGCAAATTACTTTTTGGTGATGATTTTAGTGCCTATATTTCCACTGGGGCTTCGACATTTATATCCGCTATTGTTCCCAATGCGATTAACGATGGTCGGGTGGGTGTTAAAGTTAAATATAACAACGATTTCAGCAACAGCATTTTATTCACTGTCAAATACGGTTCACCCGACGGCGTGCCGTTTATCGAAAAAATTGAGCCGGCCGAGGGCGCGCGCGGGGAGTATATCACCATCACCGGCAAGAATTTTGGCAAAAATTTAGGTCAAGTGCGGTTTTGGTTACCGCCCTATGCGTCCAACACCGAGATTTACGGCGACTTTAACAGTTTTCCGCGCGAATGTTCAGCGGATAAATTTTGGACCGACAAACAAATCATCGTGAAGTTTCCCGGTTCGGGAAGTAAAGGTGTTTTTAATAGTGAATATCGCGTTCAGGTATATAATTCCAAAACAAAAAAGGTAAATCCGTTTGACGATAAAAAGATTTTCACCTTGCGCGCTGGCGATCCCAAACCCGGTATTTGCGCCCTTTTGCCGGACAATGGCCCGATTCCTTTTTCCACCACTGCGCCAATGAAGATCGTCGGTGAATACTTTACAGCGGATAATTTTAACGCGCCGATTGGGTTGTGGCATATGGATATTTGGGATTGGACCGACCAGTATCAAAATGATAGCCCAAGAGGAGATAGTAATCCACGCGGACTTCCCGGTGGCACAGCAAATATTATTTCTTCGGCTAACAAGAGCTCGGATGGCAGGGTAGCGGTCGGAACGGGATCGTGGTTCTTTAATCCGGGAGCGAATTATGGCATAGGACCAGATACAGTTTTAGATAATTTATCTAAGAATGATTTCAGTCTTGCTTTTTGGATGTATCCTTATGCTCTTTGGAAGTATCCTTACGAGTCAGAAGGTTTTGGTATTTTACAAAAAGGTGATGTAACAATAACAGGTGCTCCGGGCGACCGTCTCGAATACGCGATATTCTCCAATCACGATAATGAACTATCGTTTGCCGCCTGGTCCCAAACCGGACAGCTTATATATTTTTCCACCTCTACATTTGATAATGATGATTGGAATAATTTTGTTTGGACAGTCGGCAGTCAATCAGAAACTTCGCGAGTTTATCGAAATGGTGTGCTGGCATCGCAAAATAATATTTTATTGCCAGGACAAAGTATCGGACAAGTTATCGGGACAATGTTGACGATCGGTGAAACCAGAATTGGAAAAAATTTTTTTGGCGCCGGCAATCCATCCGTTGTGGTGCAATATAACTTTGCGGGATTTTTGGATGAATTTTCTATTTACGATCGTTTGCTTTCCGATAAAGAGGTTTTAGCTTTATTTCAACAACAAACATACACTCCGAGCGTCGATGCCTTTTTTTGGCGCACGACCGCCGAAGCGGGGACAAGCACGGTGGTTGGGCGCGCCCAGGCGAGCCATAATGCTCCGTTCAATTTTGCCGGTCGCGTCATTACTGTTGTCCCGCCCACCACGACCGAGACCGGACCGGTGGTTGTTCGGCGCGACGGTGATTTCAAGATTTCCAACCCGCTCAAATTTGCCAAATGGAATTGCGTCGATGCCGGCAAGCAAATGAAAAAATCCGGTGGATATTGCGTGGATGAAAATTTTCATTGTTGCACCACCGGCGCCGATGTGGGCGTGTGTCGTCCCAATGCCGGCGCGAATAGCACCTGCGATGGCGAGTTGCGCTCGACCGGTTACTCGTGGCGTTTTGCCACTCACGATATCCCCGAATATCCGCGCGTGATCGAGCGTTGTGGTGTGGAGACCGAGACACTCACCGGCATCGTCAAATTACCGACCCCGAGTCCGGCCACTTTTTGGAATAATTTACAAAGTAACGATCACACCAATGTATGCCGAACCGCCGCGGTGATTGCGGAGTTTAGCACGATGATGTCGTCGACGCAGCTCATGGCTACCGAGGGCGATTATTACAAAAATATTTCCGTTTATAAATGTCCATCCGGAGGCTGTTTGGGGAGTGGCGCCAAAATTAAGTTGACCAGCAGTCAAATTTCGGTGCAGGTGGCCGATGGTTCGGGCGTGATGGATAGCCGCGGTTGTTCGATCAATACCAATTATGTTCAAGTTACGCGCAATGGCGGACTATGGGATGATGAGTCGTGGTATGCGGTGGTATTGAGCAAAGATTTACAAAAAATAAACAACGCCGATGGTAATTGTGGCTCTTCCTCAACATATAAACTCATGCCCAGCCGGCCGTGCCCCGGCATTGATCCCAACGGAGCGTATTGTTTCTCGTTTCACACTGATTCGCGCGCTTGTACTTTACGCGCGGTGTTAGTGACTCCCTATTCTTATTGGACCACCTATTTAGAGGCAATTATTTCTCATCATATTTTTGGTAACAAAACTACGCCGGTATGGTATTATGGCCGCGGTCTTTCGGATCAGCGCTGTATTATGATGGATATGAGCGGTTATCAGTGGAACTGGTCTTCGAGCAATACCATTTACGCGGATATTTCCGCCGGTAGCAATCGAAGTAGTGAAAAAGTGACCGCGTCCTCTTCGGCCAATACCATGAGTATCGGTCTCACCGATCCCGATGACGCGGTGAATATCAACGCGACTGCTTTGGGTACGAAAATTACCGAGCCGATCGCGTGGTGGAAGTTTGGCGAAGTTGGTACGACGACAATTTTGGATTCTGTTCGTAATTTAAGAGGTAGGCTTGTAGGCGATACAAGTAGAGCGTCGGTTCCTTCCGGTGCTATTTCCGGTTCCGCGATTCATCTATCCAACACCACTACTTATGCTGTGGTTGAGCACAATGATAGTTTAAGTTATAGTGGTGGTGGCATGAGTTGGTCGTTGTGGTTTAATATTGATCCGAATAGCGATCCATCAGTTAATCCATACGGTGTATTATTGGCAAAAAAATCATTGGTTGAGAATTGGGATGTATTGGGCAAATACGATTATAGAATTTCATTGTTTGATGGTAAGGTTAGTTTAGCATTCGCTCCTCAAGGGTTTGGAGTTAGTTCCTTTGGTTTGCCCACCGGTAATCGATTTGCCCCCAGTGTCTATCATCATTTAGTGATAACCGCATCTGGTGGCGACCGCATTGCCAAGATTTATGTTGATGGCGTGCTTGAGGCGACAGATCGTTGGAGTGACCAGATTAATTGGAATCAAGGAAGCGGGGATAGAAATACGCCTTTGATAATTGGAGCCGCCTATCCTTTTACCCCTGTAATTTCACCTGTTAACGAAGCCGACGGGTTTTCCGGCGACATCGCCGATGTTCGAATTTTTAATACGGCTCTTACCGGAGCAGAAGTTTCCGATTTATTCTCCACCGGCGAAATAAAATCCGATGTCCAATCCAAAACCGGCCACAGCCCCTTGACCATCGACCTTTCGCATCCGCGTATAGTGGATTATTGGCCTCGCTGTCAAGAGGTTTGTCCCGAGGCGCAGGTGGGCGCGCGTTTCAATGTGAACATGTCGAATAAAAATGTGGAAACTGTCGGTGGAGATTTTGTCGCCGCCACCAACCGATCCGTCGAACTCCTCAAATGTATAGATGAAAATTGTTCCAGTACCGAGTCAGTATATTCGGCTCAAGGCGGACAAGCCAATGATGACGAAATATATTTTGGTGAAAATACCATTCCGGCGCAAACGGTATTGAATATTTTTAATACGCGTATCGCATCGGTCAATGTGCCTCTCGCGACCAACACCGTTTATAAAGTGGTGATTTCCGCTCACGATGACAATGTCACTACTTCGCCTTTTGTTTTGTGGGGCGCGAAAAATGGCGACTATACGCAAACCGGTTGGCCCTACAATGAGCAATTTGTCTGGCGGTTCAAGACCAAGACCGACCATTGTTTTATCGACCGAGTCGAAGTTCTGCCGGATTTATTTATGGCGCCCACGCTCAATGCTCGCCAAGTATTCACCGCCCAGCCGTATTCTTCTCCCGATGCCTGCAATCCGAGTGGCCAAAGGCTCAATGCCTGGGGCGAAAGTTGGAATTGGGCATCAAGTGATTCTGGAGTAGCGACGATTTCTCAATTTACCACCACCGGTCAAAATCCGAATTGTACCGCCAGTTGTATTCGTAAGGGTTCGACCATTCCCGCCAGTACCACGCTAAATTTCGCCTTGTGTGGCAATGGTGCGGTAGAAGCGGGGGAGGATTGCGATATTGGTTTTTTGGACGGTGGGGGCCAGCTCAAAGAAACCGGTCGCAGTTGCTCGCTCAATTGTTTGCGCCCGGGAAATTTTTTGGCCACGACGACCGCCACTGTTGGGGTTGACGCAGGGTTATGTGGTGATGGTTTTGTTACTACTACTCTCGGCGAAGAATGCGATCCGCGTAGTGCGGATCTATCAGAGTCGGTCGGTTGTTCGACTGTTTGTCGTCACACCGGCTCGCCCAAGACCGCCAGTCCCACCAGTCCCGACCAGTCGGTTTGTGGAAATAAAATGATGGGTCGAGGCGAGGAGTGCGATACCGGCGTGGCTCCGTCGGTGACCAATAAAACCTCATCGCTTGGTTGTTCCGCCAATTGTATCCATCTTGGTTCGCAAATAGATGTGCGTTGGTGCAGTACTCATTGGTCGGATTATTCTTCTTTGGGTTTCGCGACCAGTACCTTTATTTCCGCTTGTAATACCAAAGTGAGTGTTTGCGGTGATGGCACGGCCAGTCCGGACGAAGACGCCCTTTGCGATGTTTCGGGTACCGGTTGGAATAGTAATTTATGCAATGATCGTTGTTTGTTAAAAAATGGCAATACCGGCGCGGATAACAACTCGGCGTCAGGAAATGTTTGCGCGTCCGATCTCACGACCGCAGGGTGCGATGCCAATCGTCGTCATGTCGGCTCGTCGTTAAATTATTTGACGCCGTCAGTTTGCGGTGATGGTCAGGTTGGTCTCGGCGAAGACGCCACTTGTGAAGATGTCAGCCAATTCATTAACAAGCGCACTTCTTGGACCGATTCCAACGGCACTTATCCGTGGGTTGATCCGTGGGCTTTGGGTATTGGTAGGGGGCTGAGTGTTGATGTTGTGACGCTGTATGGTGATCAAAAGGCGCAGGTGAGCACAATCTCGGCCAACACCACCATGAATACGCCGTCATCAACTAAACCCGATGGCAAGTCTTATCGCGTGAACGGCGAAGAAAAAACCGGTTCGGCGCAATTTGTGATTCCGTGCGGATTTACCCGAGATGCCGAGTGTAAACAATTTGGCGATGATTACGCTCTCGCAGCCAACTCTTGTTGCTATCCGCGTCCGCGTTTGACAGATGTTTATCCGGGTGGGACTACTTCGATTCATCATTATTTATTCCCGGGCAGTGCTTTGCCGAGTTATTCCCCGGCGCCGGGTGAGGCCAAGATCGAGCAAGATGTCTGTCCCAACACGGCCATTGAAGCCACCTTTAATACCACTCTCGACGCTACCACCCTTTCAGGAAATGTGATTCTCGCGCGCAGTATCGGCAACGACGATCCGGCGTTTGGACATAGTAGTTATTTGAATGCCACCAAAGTCAATTCGGCGTTGATTTCCTCGACCACGGTGCCATTTAAAAAAATTCAAGTGGTGGGCAATTTTGCTTATGTCGATAGTTCGAGTACAATTTTGACCGTCAATATTTCTAATCCGATGCGACCGAGCATTATCGGTCCGGCGAATAAAAATAAAAATGGCGTAGCAGTGTCGGCGCAAGATTTCTTTGTGAGCGACAATAAATTATTTACCATCGGCGGGACGGCTACCAATGGATATTTGTCGGTTGTCGATGTGTCCAATCCGTATTATCCGACCTACAAGGGTGGAGTGAAACGCGGATACGATATTTTATTGCCCGAGCCCAAACTCGTCACCGCGCAGGGTAGCTTGGTGTTTGTGGCGAGCAAAAATGTCTGTAATTCAGCCAGCACAACTATCACCGCGCCGATTGAAATTTTTGAAGCCGGCGATGGGACGAATATTATCAAACGGGGGACATATTATACCAAGGCCATCACTTCGCCCGGTTGTTTGACGCCGATGCGCATAGGGGTGAGTGGTAGTAGGTTGTTTGTTTTGTGGTCAAATAATAAAGTAGAGATCATCGACATTAGTAATCCGTCGGCGCCATCATTGGTGAAGCAGGTGTCAAGTAATGATTTTAGTCCGGTTGAAGCGATCCGTGACGCTCAGTTGGATGGCGACGAACTCTATGTTTTGACCGGTAGTTACATTAAAGTATTAAACGCCACGACCACCGCTTTATTTAGCCAGGCCAATTCCTTATCCGCTAATAAAATCTTTGTTGCGAATAACCGGCTTTATTCGCTCATTAATGCCGCTCAGCAAAAAGTGCAAGTTTACAATGTGGCTGTTAAGACTAATATTACTCCGATTTTAAGTTCGCCGTTTTCTTTTGTAGCCGCTCATTTCATCGAATTAGGCAGTGTGAATAATTTGGCTGTTGGTGAAAATCAGATATATATTTCCGGCGCCAAGTCTGCAGTAAACAAATTTTATTCTATTAGTATAAATAGTTTATTGCATTCCGATGTCGGAACGGTCTACGCGCCCGATACATTGGTGGTAAGTGGTGATTTCGCCTACGCTTTGAGCAGTAGCTCCAGTTTAAATTTTACTATTGCCGACATCAGTAATCCACAGGATCCATTTTATGTCGGAACTAAAAATGTATATTATTCCGGCACAGCTAATCATTTTGGATCGCTTGCGGTGAATGGCGATTATCTGTATGTCGCTTTTTACAATAGCTTGAGAATAATTAATGTCGCGAATAAAAACGCTCCGGTTATCACAGGTGTTTACGAAGATCCGTCTTATCAGCTTTTAAGCAGACCAACAAACATTTGGCAGAAAGGAAATTATGTCGTAGTAGTAGATGGCGCTACGAGCTCTACGCTTTTCTTTGATGTCAGCTCGACCACTCATCCGATTTTGACCGGTCAATTGACCGAATCAGACGGAGGCGCGCGTCTGTCGGGTGCATCCGGTTTAGCTGTTAGTGGTAATTACGCGTATATTCCGGTGGCTTATTGGCAGGGTCAAAATATTGGCGGGATTGAAGTGGTAGATATATCCAATCCGGTCGCGCCTGCGCATTTTAAGTTTTTTGACTTAACCGGCAGTGTGGGCCCGAGCATTAATCATATCGCCATAGCGGATAAGATCGCCTATGTTACTGGCAATAATAGCATTGCTTCAATAGATATTTCTGATCCCGCGAATATTGTGGTTTTAGATAAGTTAACTGATCCAACCAAGTTTGCCAGCGTATCTTCAATAGCTGTGCAAGGCGGGCTTGCTTATGTAACACCGTTACATTTGGACAGATTAGTCGCCGTTGATTTGTCCAATCCCAAAAAATTGCGCGTCAAGAGTAAGGCGATTATCGTCGATGGCGGTGCATTGGGTGCGCATTTGGATGCTCCGAGCGATGTGTTTATCTCCGGCAACAACGCCTTTGTCGCGGTCACCGATGGCCTCGAGATTGCCGATATCTCTCAATTCAACGACACCAGCTGTGTGGGTGGGCAGGATGTGACCAAATTGATCGCGGGCGCGTTTGGCTCGGCTGAATACGATAATTTACCGTGGTACAAACAACTCTGGACGCGACTGGCGAATTTTGTGCGCCGTGTGCTTGGTATTGGGTCGGCGGTGGCCGATCCGCGTCCCCAGCCTTTGCGCTGGTGTGCCGGCATGGACAAGATCAACTCCGACATCGTCTATAATCCCAAGACCGGCGAATCGAGCATCACGCTGTCGCTTTTGGAACCGCTCAAATTCAACGCCGATTATTCTGTGATTTTAAAAGACGGTATCCGCGATTTCCGCGCCATCAGCATCGGCACGGTTAGTAGTGCCGATGGCGTGAAGCCGATTTACTGGCGTTTTGTTACGGCCAATCAGATTTGCGAAGTGAACAAAGTGACGGTTTTGCCGGCGGTGACTTCGTTCCAGCGCCCGAACGCGACTTCGACCCTCCGCGCTTTTGTGGCGGATAAAAATAGTCGCTTGATCCAGGCGATTCCCGGATTTTACAATTGGGAAAACTGGTGGGGACCGGAGAATAATCCCTATGTCGGCGTCACCAAGACGACCAGCTCGATGAATATGCTCACCGCGAAAAACCAAAACGGTGAACTGGATATTCGCGACGCGGTAGTGGTGACGGAGAACGCGTATAATAGTAATGTCGGCTTCCGCGCGATCGGCTATGGTCATGTGGTGGTGTTTTTGTGTGAAAATCCGTGGCCGCCGATGGGCGAACCGAATAATATTTTTCCGTATGAGGACAAAGTAGGCAATAACGATCGGTTTGATGTGTCGAGCACGGTGTTTAATGGCGAGGCGATTCCGCCCGCTTTGCCGGGTGGGGGATATTACAATTTCCGTTTGTATTATTGTATGGATAATGGCCGGAGCGGCAATACTACCGACGACCTGCCGTCGCTTCAGCCGATTGTTCAGCAGACTCCGGTTATTACTTCTTTCGCGCCGAGAAATATCTTGGGTGAGAAATATAGTTTAGCCATAAAGACTGTGGCACCGAACCGCGCGAGTAGCGTGATGGGTGATTTGGTGAAACATTTGAAAAATATTTGGGCGAATAGTAATTTTGGAATTGAGACGGTGTGGGCGGAAATGGATCCCGATGAGTGTACAGAGGACGAGAGGCAACGCATATGTGAAGAAAGAGGGTATGAGTGCGGTGGGTATGAAAACAGTGGTTGTAGTAGTGGCAGTGGTGTTGTTGTTGATGAGAATGGTTTTACCAGTTGCGGCATTTGTTCGACGGGAAGAACATGTACAGCGGAAAATAAATGTGAAACTGTCTGTGGTGATAGTATTGTGGTAGGCGACGAGCAGTGCGATGGTGGTGATGTAGGCATGAATGGTTGTTCCGCGACTACTTGTCTGCCCGAAACCGGCTATGTCTGTGCGGACAATGTCTGCCACCGCGCTATTTGTGGCGACGGTATTTGTGATAGTATCGAAAATGCTCAAGACTGCGCCGTCGATTGCAGTTCCGCCAATTTGGCCGGCGCTTGGAAACGCTTCATTTTCCCCAATAATAAAAACAACGATGTCATCGGCGTGCAGATATTTCCGAACACCAAACATTTGACCGCGCGCGAGTGGTACTCCAATTTGAAAATTTTGGGTGGCAAAGAATTCGCCAAGCCGGTGCAAGATTTGAGCATTAAAGGCTACGACGCGGTCACTGACGGCTTCAATGTCTATGTTGATGTGTTGAATTATTCCACCACGACCCAGAGTTTGTATTCCCTGATGTACTTATTTAGCATCAATGCCAATGCCGGCTCGGAAACGCGCAAGGTATTTGATCAACTCATCGCCAATGTCGAATTTAATATTAATTTGAGTAACGATCGGTATTGTATCGCGCGCACCGGAGTGGTTTTGGAAAATGCCGACACCGCGTGCGTGAGTGATTTGGATTGCGACAAAGAAACTTCATATTGCGGATCGCAAGTGGATAAGATTAAACGCGACTTCCAGCGTCTGCGGGATTTGCGTTCTTTGCAGTCGGCGCTCAATAGCTCTGGACAGCAAGGTGTCTCGACTCCTCCATCAGGCGCGGTGGCGTGGTGGAAGTTGGATAGTTCGACAGCGACGGGAACCAAACAATTATTTACTGATTCTATCAATGGTATTATAATGGATTGTTCGTCGAATTATTGTCCGACAGTTACACCGGTCGGTCACAATAAAAATTCTGTGCAATTTTCTAAGAACAATGAACATTTTTTATCAACCGGTCATTCAAAATTAGATGGCAATGTATTCTCAATTGAAACATGGATTAGGCCATCCGGTCGTCAACCAGATTGGACTAGAATTTTTGAAAAAATTTATTCGTTTGATATTGAGTTTAATAATCTCACTAAGCAAAGCGCGCGATTCAATGTTAATATTGGTAGTGGGTTAGATCAAATTTATACTGTAGATTCATCTGTTGAAATTGTGCCCGATCAGTGGAATTTTATAGTAGCGACTTATGATGGTAAAACTCCAAAATTATATATTAACGGTTCGTTGCCTGCGGTCAGTGGTGATGTTAATTTAAGTACAAATACTTATCCGATTTTAATCGGTAGAAAAGGGATCCCAGATTCAAACGGTCAATATTATTTCAACGGCCAAATGGACGACATCGTTTATTACAACCGCGTGCTCACCCCGGCTGAAATTGGCGCGCGTTATGCCGGCTCGGCATCGAAATATCCGGCCCTCAAAGAGGGAACATTTTTGACCGGACAAACTCTGACTACCTGGCCGTCGTGGAATGTATTGAGCAATGCCATCGGCGTCACCGCCCCAATCGATCCGATCAACAAGCTCGGCGTGGCCGGCACTTGTTCAGCTTCGACCACTATTTATTGTAATAACCCCGATCCGGCCTTTAGCACCTGTCCTTTGGGTCAGACCTGTGTGATCCACGACAAAGCTACCGGTTGGAGCACGGTGGGGCGCCGATTTAGTTTCGCGTGCGCGCCCGAATCGCTCGCGTATCGCTATATCGTAGCGTCATCGACCGGTTTTGAAGTGCGTTTCCGCATGGAAGATCCGGGCGTGCCGATCACCAATTGGACCGGTTTTGCCGGCGATTTTATCAACACCGACCGCTTTGGCGACATAGATTTCAAATCTGCCAATGGCATTTGTACCAAATCCGAAGAGATCGCCACTATTCAAAAAGGTTATTGCGGTGACAAGCAGGTCAATGTCGGCTCGGAAGATTGCGACCCGCCGGGCAGTAATGTGGTGGAGAGAAATTGTGATTCATCTGGCGGGGGCGAGATCAAAACCACTGTATGTAGCACGGCTTGTCGTTGGATGGCTCCGACCACTTCGACTTGCGGTGTCAGCGGGGACAAATTGTGTGGCAATGGTTCGCTCGACAGCTGGGCCGGTGAGATTTGCGATGACGGCAAGTTGCTCAATGGGACATATAATCATTGTAATTTATTATGTAAAGGTAAAGTGCCGGCAAAAGGATTTGATTGTGGTGCCGCTTCCACCAAAGTTTGCGCCGGCGACTCATTAAACAAGAGCTTTGGTTTTTGTGGTGATGCGACGACCACGCCGAGTAAAGAATTATGCGATATTTATGAGTCGATGACCAGCACGACGGTCAGCGCCACTTCCGGTGTCCGTTATTCTTTATATAAAAATAAATCATGCGGTTGGGATTGTCAGCGCATCGGTCCGTATTGCGGTGATGGCATCATTCAAACTGATTTTGACGAAGAATGCGATGGCAATGAGACCTGCTCGGCTTATGGTGTGTCGGGAATCAAAAAATGCGGTGTGCTTTCGGATGGCGCCGATAAGGCCTGCAAGATGTTGAGTTTCGGTACCACAACTACGGTAGAAAATTGGTTTTGTTCCACCACCCAGCCGATCGCCACCGAAACTAAATGTGGTGACAATAGTGGTAAATTTGATCCTAACAAAGGCGAGGTGTGTAATCAGGGGGCGAACAATGGTGTGAAATGCGCGCCGAGTTATGGCCAACCGTGTCAGTATTGCGCGTCTGATTGTACCGCCTGGATCGAAGTGAAGCCGACGCAGTTTTGCGGTAACGGCATCCTTGAAGCCGATGAAGTGTGTGACTATACCGACAATGGCAGTGTTGTCAGCATCTTTGTTTCTTCGACTTATAGCTCGTCGACTGATTTGGTGTATAACGATCCCGCGACTGACAGTGCTTCAATTCAAGCCCACAACGGTTATTTATTACGCGATTGTTGGAATCAACCCTCGACGGTAAATGGATTGTTCACTTCTGTCATCATGGCGACTCCACGCAAAGGCGGGGATATCAAGCAGTGCATCAATAAATGTAAAAATGTTTATCATAATTGCGTGACCTGTGGAATCAATAAAGAACGAGGCATGCCGGTGAAGATATATATGGTAAACCCCCTCACAATCAATGGCATACCATCGTATTTTGATTTGTTCTTTGCGAGCAGCACTAACAGTGTGTTGAGTGAAAATTATTTTAAAGTAGCTGACGGTAATGGAACATATGATACGGTGCATAAATATATTCAATTAAGAGATTTGCGTGATTCTTCAAAACCAGCATTAATAAATTTGAATCCTGTTTGTTCTGATAAAAATAATAACAGCCAAAGATATCAGTTGGTTAAAAGTGGTGATACTGATTCGCAAAATCGCATCGACATTAAATTAACCGGCGATGATCGCGCTGATGATCGTGATGTTATTTTGTCGCCAATTATGAGTATTGATCCAGAAGTTAATACGAGTAATGGTTCAGGATGTTCAACCCAAGACGATAGAATACCAGGAAACACCTGTTACGCCAATCATCTGCGCATCGTGGTGAGCTGGCGCAATACAGCATCGTCGTTTGATTTCCAGCCGGTGATCGGGTTTGTTTCAAGCAGTGGTTATGTGGAAAATTTCCATATGGATGAGAATGTCACCAGTAGCTCACAACGATATTTGACCCAGCCTTTTAGTGATCGATCCACATTATCTCTCCCGCACGAGCCGTTCCCGGTTTGGCTCCATCCGAGCGGCTGTTTCGAAGAGGGGCATCGTTGCTGGATTATGACCACTTTGGATTTATCAGAGGAAAATCTCAAGGATCGGATCGCGGTATATATTCGCAACAACAGTCCCAAACCGATTCCACCTAATGATCCTGGCAGTATTGTCGCTGGTGGCATTTTTAACCCCATCATCGTCCAGCAATCCGAAGTCAAGGTGGAGATATATGCGCCTCAAAGTGGTTATGAAACAAATTACTCTCGTCCGGTGGCTACATATTATTTGCGCGATGCCACGCCATCCGAAAATCCGTCGGCAGGTTTTTGGTATTTATTTAATTTGAACAGGAATCCATCAACAAAAGCGAGCGATCTAAGTAATATCGAAATGCGCAATCGGATCGTGACCAGTCGCGGCAGTCTGCTCAAATATTTTGCGACCGGCGAACTAATCGAAAATCAATAATATGCAAAAATTCATTAAAATTGCTATAATTATATTGGCGGGCGCTGGGATATTCGCCGGCGGATGGTTTTTAGCCGAGAAATTGTTGGGTCGGCCGATTATCGCGCCCGATCAACCCAATGGTGTCGTGCTTAGCCCCGAAGAAGCGGCCAATCTGCAAGCTCGTCAACAATGGGTCAAGACCGCCACTCAATGGGAAACCAAAGATAGTGATTTGGACAATATCCCCGACACCGAAGAAGCTAAGCTCGGCACTGATCCCAAAAAAGAGGATACCGATGATGACGGCCTCAATGACGATCAAGAAATTTATGTTTTTAAAACAGACCCAAAAAAATATGACACCGACGGCGATGGTGTGACTGATGGCACCGAAGTCGCACGCGGCGCCAATCCGCTCGGGGCGGGTAAATTAGAACGCTAAATAACTTTTATAAATATATTTTGTTGGTGATTATGTGTGCCAAAGCGACACTGCGAAGCAAGAGGAGCGTGGCACACATAATCACCAACAAAATATTAAGATAAATCTTTATGTTCGACGATGTACCAGTGAACGGCCAAGCGGGCGCTCCGCCCAGCAATTTACCATCCGAGCCGATGGATATGTTTTCGGGAGTGGAAAAAAACGACCCCAATACTTCGGTCACCGGCGGTCCGGACGCGCTTGACGCCGGCAAACTGCAAAGAAAAGTGACACCGACGCCGATGCCTGCTACCGCACCGGTAGCGCCCGTATCCACCTTACCCGATCTCAATGCGCCGACCGCGGCCAATGCCTCGACTTACACGGTCAAAGGTCCGGTTTTGGGCAAAATTATTTTATTTGTCGTGGGCGCCGCTGTTTTGGGCGGACTTGGATTTGGCGGATGGTGGGTTTACAATAAATTTTTGGTAAAAACGCCGACTGCCAATGTGCCGGCGAACACCCCTGCTATCACACAACCTATCGAACAGTCTCCGTCAGATGAAGTTGCTCCGACCGAAACCGCGCCGATCACCGTCGACACTTCCACGAGTGATACAGGGGATACCAATACCTCCGCTGATTTATCCACCGAAGCCAATAGCGATAAGATTTTATTTGGCGACACCGTAGATAACGACAAAGACGGTCTCGACAACGCGCGCGAACAAGAGCTCGGCACTGATCCCGAGAATTCCGACACTGATGCTGATGGACTTACCGATTACGAAGAAGTGGCGACCTGGAAAACCGATCCGCTTAAGGCCGACACCGACGGCGACACATTCAAAGACGGCCAAGAAGTGCGGGCCGGCTACAATCCGCTCGGCCAAGGGAAATTAACCGTTGGACAAATACCGACCGCGTCCAGCACAAAATAATTAAATATGTTTGGCAAAAAAAGGATGGACAATATAGCTGACGAGAATATTTTGGTGCATACTATGCCGGCTGAATTTTTTGGCGGAGCGAATCCGGTGGTGCAGTTCAAAAAAGTTACTCGCACTGTCCTCGATAAATCATCGGCGTCTGTCTTGACGAGCGCGGAAAAAGCGCTCATGGATAAGGCCACTGTCGCTGGAGGCGGCAATCGTTGGCATCCCGCCAATTTTTTCGCCAGTCAAAAGTTTTTATGGACCGGTGTTGGCGTTTTCTTTTTGGTTTTTGTCGCCGGCGCCGGCATATATTATTTCACCGTGTGGCGCGGTCTTCGGGCGAATCAAGCACCGACCCCGCCGGCCGTGACATACAATACTCCTCCGGTAGGTGATATCGTATCCGAGCCCGCTCCGGAAACAACGCCGGAAATCGTACCTGTCACCATACCCGAAGTTATTCCGGTGATTGCGACCAATGAGTTGGAGTTTCCGTCGATTTTACTTGCCGACAGCGTGGATCTCGACCAAGACGGCATCACTGATCTGGCCGAAGAAACATTTGCCACCGAGCCCGGAGTTCCGGATACCGACAGTGACAAATATTCCGATTTTACCGAAGTCAATAATTTGTACAATCCGGCCGGCATCGCGCCGATGCGGATAATCGACTCCGGATTAGTCAAAGATTATTCCAATCCTAATTTTGGCTATCAGATGTATTATCCGAACAATTGGGCTTTGGGCGTAGTCGATGAAAGCGCGCGCGTGGTTTTATTTAGCACGCTTACCGGTGAAAATATTGAGATGCATGTTTTTGATTTAGCGGCCGGTGAGTCGTTTGCCGATTGGTTCGCGAAAAATGCCATTGGCCAAAAATTTAGCGATCTGACAACTTTCGCGGGGGCGTTTGACGAAAAGGGTCTGCGCCGGAGTGATGGTCTCATATATTATTTTGGCGACGCGACGCATGTCTACGCGCTTTTGTATCACACCACCGATTCCAATACAGTCAATTACCGATCGGTGATCAACATGATGGCGCGCAGTTTTCGTTTAGAGAATAATACGATCGAGTTGCCGTTGCAGATGGATATTGAGTCTGCATCTGAAGAGGTATCTCTGCCGACACCGGTTGTGGCCACCAATACAGTGACGACCACCCTATGATCGCAGTGATTTTCAATCACGGACGCGTCCAGGAGGTGCCGATAGTTTTGGTTCGCCAGGTGGCGCAGGCGTGCGCGCGCCATGAAAAAAAGATTTTTGGCGTCGTGGAAATAAATTTGGTGGACGAGAAAACAATCAAAAAAATTAACGCTGATTATCGTAAAAAAAATCAAGTCACGGATGTGCTATCGTTTGCTTGGCGTGAAAGCGGTGATAAAAATAATGAAATGCTGGGCCAGATATTTATCTGCTTTTCGCAAATCAAAAAACAGGCCAAAGAATACAAAATTACGGTGCGCGAAGAATTCGCGCGCATGCTCGCCCACGGGCTCCTCCATTTGGCCGGTCATGATCACACCGGGAAATACGAAACCAAAGTGATGTTTGATATTCAAGAAAAAGTGGCCGGAAGCGTTAAATAACGAATATGTTTTCAGTAAAAAGATTTTTTAAAAGTTTTCGTGATGCCGTGCGGGGGGTGAGCTATACTTTTTTGCATGAGCAAAATTTTCGGGTGCAAATATTTGTCGGCATAATCGCGATCGCTTTGGCGTTTTTTTTGCCATTGCGACGGGCCGAGCAGATTTTGATACTCCTGATGACGCTCATGGTGCTTAGCACCGAGCTACTGAATACGGCGGTGGAAAAATTTTGCGATTTACTCATCCCGCGTTTGCATCAGCAGATTTCCGTGATCAAAGATGTGATGGCGGGCGCGGTTTTGCTGGTTTCGATCGGCGCGGGAGTGATCGGCGCGATGATCTTTTGGCCATACTTGGTAAATTTATTTTTTTAGGGTATAATACTGACATGAAAAAAGTTAATCAAAATCTAATCGCCGGACTCGATATCGGGACGCACAATATCCGAATGGCCGTGGGCCAGATGTATCAGCCGGAAAATGGCGGTAAAATGCAATTACAATTGCTCGGCGCTTCCGCGGTGGCTTCCGAAGGTATCAAAAAAGGCGCGATTTCCAGTATTGAGGATGCCGTATCCTCGATTTCGGCCTGTCTCGAGCGCGTCGAGCGTTTGGTGGGGGTGCCGGTTGATCATGTCTGGGTAGGTATTTCCGATCCGCATATCCTCACTCAAGCGAGCAAGGGGGTAGTGGCGGTATCCAAGGCCAATAGCGAGATTACCGAAGAAGACATCAATCGCGCGCTCGAAGCGGCGCGGACGATTTCGACTCCGCTTAATTATGAAGTTTTACATGTTTTGCCGCGCAGTTTCAATATTGACGGTCAGACCGATATCAAAGATCCGATCGGCATGACCGGCATCAGGCTCGAGGTGGATACTCATATTATTTTGGGCGCTACCACGCAGATCAAAAATTTGACCAAAGCGGTTTATCGCGCCGGCCTGGAGATTGACGATTTGGTATTGTCGATCCTCGCCACCGCCGAAGCGGTAGCCACCAAACGCCAGCGCGAGCTCGGAGTGGTAATCGTGGATATCGGCGGCAGCATGACCAGTATCGCGGTATTTGAGGGCGGGGATGTTTTGCAAACGGCGGCGATTCCGATCGGGTCCGAGCATATCACCAATGATCTCGCGATTGGCCTGCGCACTTCAGTGGATATTGCCGAGCGGGTCAAGATCGAATATGGCGAATGTATGGCGGATTTGGTCTCCAAAAATTCGGATATTGATTTGGCGACGGTTGGCGCCGCCAGCAAAGAATTGGTCAAACGAAAATATGTGAGTGAAATCATCGAAGCGCGCGTGGAAGAAATTTTACAAAAAGTAGACGAGGAATTGCGTCGCATCGGACGCAGCGGGCTTTTACCGGCCGGAGTGGTGCTGACCGGCGCCGGCTCCAAATTACCCGGGCTAACCGAGATGATCAAAAAATATTTGCGTTTGCCGGCGACGATGGGCGCGCCGGTGGATTTTTACAGCATCACCGAAAAAGTTAATGACCCCAGTTTTAGCACGGCGGTGGGGCTGGTGCAGTGGGGGAGCAATATGCAGTTTAGCGCTATGCGCGGATCAGGATCGAGCGGGGTGTCGAAATCCGGCGATTTAACCAAAAAATTAGGTGGATTCTTCACGCAAATCAAGCATTGGTCCAAAAGTTTATTGCCTTAATCATAGTTATACACATTTCTTTTTTTTCGTTGCTTGACAGTAAATATTTGTCATTATACACTATATAGCGAGCGCGGGCTTCGCTATTTTCTTTTCAAGCCTTGAACACAAAAAGTGTTCAATTCAATTTCGAAATTATTACTGAATTTTTTATGCCCCAAATCAAACCGGAAATGGAAACTTTCGCCAAAATAAAAGTAGTGGGTGTGGGAGGATCGGGCGGCTCAGCCGTCAACCGCATGCTCGCCGCGAAAATTCGCGGGGTGAGTTTCGTCGCTCTCAATACCGATGTGCAGGCGCTACATCACAATAACGCTCCGCAAAAATTACATATCGGCAAAAGCGTGACGCGCGGTCTTGGCGCCGGTATGGATCCTGAAGTTGGCCGGCGCGCGGCCGAAGAATCGCAAAATGAAATCCGCGATTTACTCAAAGATACCGACATGGTGTTTATCACTTGCGGTCTCGGCGGCGGCACCGGATCGGGCGCTGGCCCGGTGGTGGCCGAAGTGGCGCGTGAGCTGGGTGTTTTGACAGTGGCGGTGGTGACGCGACCGTTTAGTTTTGAGGGGCCGCGTCGGCGTGAAATTGCCGACAATGCCTGGGATCAATTAAATAAAAATGTGGACGCGATTATCACTATTCCCAATGATCGTATTTTACAAATCATCGATAAAAAAACCAGTTTACTCGAGGCGTTTGCTGTGGTTGATGATGTTTTGCGTCAGGGTGTGCAGGGGATTTCCGAGTTGATTACCATTCCCGGCCTCATCAATGTCGATTTTGCCGATGTCAAAGCGATCATGCGCGATACCGGATCAGCGCTTATGGGTATCGGTGTCGCCACCGGTGAAAATCGCGCGGTGGATGCGGCCAAGACCGCGATTTCGAGTCCGCTTTTAGAACTTTCGATCGACGGCGCGCATGGTATATTGTTTACTATTACCGGCGGATCTGATTTGGGGATGGAAGAGGTCAATGAAGCGGCGCGCGTGATCACCTCTTCGGCGTCCGAAGATGCCAAAGTCATTTTTGGCGCGGTGATCGACGAGAGCATGGCGGGTAGCGTGCGGGTCACGGTGATTGCCACCGGTTTTGACGATCGCCGTCCGGCCCTCGCGCGCGAGGAGGAAACCAATTTTTTTGGCGCTACCAAGTATACTCCCAGTAATTTTGTCCGTAAATTGCAAAAAGACGAAGAAGCGGAAGAAAAGAAATTTAAATCATTTGTGCAAAAAAATGTTCCGGCGCAGTCAGCCCCCGCGCCCGTTTCGGCGCCGATGCGTGAAGAACGCCGCTATGCTCCGCCCGCTCCGCCGCTTTCGCCCGCTTCCGGAAGCGATGACGATCTCGAGATTCCGGCCTTTATTCGCAAAAAGATGGGAACTTGATTATTATGCGTTGTCCGGTTTGCAACAATCGCGACACGGCGGTGGTGGATACGCGTCCGGCCGAGGATGGTTTTTCGGTTCGCCGTCGGCGCGAATGCGAGAAATGTCATTATCGTTTTTCTACGATTGAAGAAATGGAGCTTTTGGATATTGTAGTAGTAAAAGCTGATGGTCGACGAGAAAGTTATTTACGCGAAAAAATCGAGAACGGTATTCGTCGTTCACTTACCAAACGGCCTTATTTGCAAGACAATTTTCACTCGCTCATCCACGATGTCGAAAGAGATATTCAAAAAAGAAAAAAGCGCGAACTCAGCAGTAAAGAGCTTGGCGAGATTGTAATGAAACGATTGCGCGGTTTTGACAAGGTGGCCTATATTCGTTTCGCCAGTGTTTATCGCGATTTTAAAGATGTCAAGACTTTTGAGAAAGAATTATCAAAACTTAAAAAAGCTCAATAGTAAATTCGCGATTTTTGAAATTTGATAATCGAAATGAGTGAGGATATGGACAAATTTATTTGGGCATATCCGAGCGAATGAGATTATATCGTAGATAGTTTTTAGATTTGATTTTAATAATATGTTTCGTCACAAGGAGAAGCCGATCGACAATATCGCCGTAAAAAAAGAAGACGCTCCCGTCGCCAGTGTTCCGGTGACAGTGACGCCGGTCAAAAAAGAATTTAATCTCAACCAAGTGGGAGAGCTTTTGGAAAAAAATTTAAAATGGTCGCAAATAATTTACGAACAAAATCGCAAGATAAATCGTAAATTATTGTGGTCGTCAGTCGCCAGTTGGCTGTATATTATTATCATCATTGCTCCGGTTTTGCTGGCGTTATGGTTTTTGCCGCCGGTTTTGCGCAATCTTTATTCTCAATACGGCGGTGTTTTGGAGCAAATCAGCGGTACCGCCAATAAAGCCGATAATACCCAAACTTCTTTGGATCAAGTGATAAAATTATTACCGCTTGACAGCGCCAAGTCCGAACAACTCAAAGCTTTGCTCAAATAATATTTATGCATAAACATACCAAAATCGTCGTGACTATCGGGCCGTCTTGCGGTGACAAAAAAACGATCGTTGATCTGATCAAGGCGGGCATGAATGTCGCCCGTCTTAATTTTTCGCACGGCTCGCACGCCGACCACGAGCGCTACATCGCCAATATCCGCGCGGCCGAGATCGAAACCGGCGAGCCGGTGGCGATCATGCAAGATCTGCAGGGTCCGCGTATTCGCTTGGGTAATCTGCCGGCGGCGGGAGTGGAGCTCAAAGCGGGAGAAATCGTGTCTCTGGATTTTAATGGCGTGGAATACCAAGAAAGTAAATTACCGATAAATTTTCCTGAATTACCGGCAAGTTTAAAAATCGGCGAACGCATCCTTATCGATGACGGTCGCGCCGAGACCAAAATTATTCGCATTGAAGGCGGTTTGGTGTTTGCCGAAGTGATCGATGGTTCGACTGTCTCGTCGCACAAAGGATTAAATTTTCCCGATAGCGAATTATTGGTTTCGGTGATCAATAACAAAGATAAAGATGATTTGGTTTTTGGACTAAAACAAAAAGTTGATTTAGTGGCCCTGTCATTTGTAAAATCCGCCCAAGATATAGTTGACTTGCGTTATTTGATCAAAAATGGCCAAAAAGAACTGGGCGAAGTCAATAGTCCGGATATTGGAATCATCGCCAAAATTGAACGGCATGTGGCCGTGGAAAATTTAGAAGAAATATTGGATAGCGCCGATGGCGTGATGGTGGCGCGCGGTGATTTGGGACTCGAGGTGCCGGCGTCCGAGGTGCCGCTCGCGCAAAAGAGAATTATTGATTTGGCCAACATCAAAGCCAAACCGGTGATCGTGGCTACTCAATTACTCGATTCGATGCAAGAAAAACGCCGGCCGACGCGGGCGGAAGTATCTGATGTCGCCAATGCCGTGATTGACCATGCCGACGCGCTCATGCTGTCCAATGAAACCGCGGTGGGCAAGAATCCGGTTTTGGCCGTCGAGACGATGAGCGACATCATCGTGAGCACCGAAAAATCCGTGTATGATGATACTGATTTGCCGGCGCTTCATAAACACGGCACTGATATCGATGTAGCCATTACAGAGTTGTCGCGCACGCTGGCCGAAGAAGTCAAAGCCAAGTTTATTTTGGCCGCTTCGATTTCCGGCGAGACCGGCCGATTGATCAGCCACTTGCGTCCAGCGCTTTCGATTTTGGTGGCGACGAATACCGCGATTGTTCAACGACAGTTAAATCTGTCTTGGGGCGTGAGCGCTTTTATTCTTCCGCCTTGTCGATCGATCGAGGAGTTGGTGGAACGATCGATGGCGTATGTCAAAGAAAAAAAACTCGCGAAAAAAGGGGATAAGATGATCATCGTCGCGGGCGAGCCGGTGGGCCAGGCGGGCAATGTTAATCTTGTCGAGGTACGGGAAATCAAATAAATTTAAAAAATCGACGGTGGATAAAATATTTTTAGCCAAGCTCGCTTTGCTCGTAGAGTGCTAAAAATATATTATCCACCGTCGATTTTATTTTTTTCACACAGCGATGTGCTACCGGAGTGTCGGATAAAGCGGAAAATTTTTGGTGAGTTCGATGACTCGCTTTTTTATTTCCGCGAGTTTATTGTCATCGGTGTGGTTCGCGATCGCTTCGTCGATCCAAACAGCGATTGTTTTCATTTCTGCTTCCTTCATCCCGCGGGTCGTGAGCGCCGGCGTGCCGAGGCGGATACCGGACGGGTCCATCGGCGAGCGTGGATCATCGGGAATCATATTCTTGTTGACGGTGATGCCTGCAATATCGAGTGCATGTTCGGCTTGTTTACCGGTGACATTTTTACTGCCAAAAACATCGATGAGTAAGAGGTGATTGTCGGTCCCGCCAAAACACAATTTATATCCGAGGCGATTAAATTCCGTTTCCAGCGCTTTGGCGTTGGCCTTGATCTGGCGCGCGTATTCTTTAAATTCCGGTTGAGCCGCCTCTTTAAATGCCACTGCTTTGGCTGCGATATTATTTTCATGCGGTCCGCCTTGAAAACCGGGGAACACGGATTTGTCGATTTTTTGCGCCCATTTTTCTTGGCACATGATCATGCCGCCTCTGGGCCCGCGCAAAGTTTTGTGAGTGGTGGTGGTGACCACATCGAAAATCGGCACCGGATTATTCATTTGTCCGCCGGCGATGAGTCCGGCGATATGCGCGATGTCAGCCATCGTGATCGCACCCGCTTCATCGGCGATCGCCTTGATTTTTTCGTATTCGATTTCACGGGAGTAGGCGCTATAGCCGACCAAAATTATTTTGGGCTTGTGTTCGATCGCCATGGCGCGCAGATTATAGAGATCAATCAGTCCGTGCGCGTCGGTCTTGTAGCGAATAAAGTTAAAAACCTTGGTCATGTGCGTGACCGGGTGTCCATGGGTGAGGTGTCCGCCGTGCGATAAATCCATACCGAGAATCGTATCACCAGGATTAAGCAGGGCGAAATATACGGCGATATTGGCCGGTGCGCCCGACAAAGGCTGGACATTGACATGCTCGGCGCCAAAAAGTTTTTTGGCGCGTTCGATGGCCATGGTCTCCACTTCGTCGATAAATTCGCAGCCGCCGTAATAGCGTTTGCCCGAATATCCTTCCGAGTATTTATTGGTCAAAATCGACCCGAGCGCCTCGAGCACGGCCGGCGAGACAAAATTTTCCGACGGGATCATTTCCAGTCCCTCTTCTTGGCGTTTTTGTTCGCGTTTGATGCTGGCCAAAATTTCGGGATCGAAATTTTTGAGATCGTGAGTGTACATAATACTAAATTAAAAATATGAATTAATTAACACTGGTCGCGAACGAATGACATATGCGCCACGCTCCTTATGCTTCGCAGTGTCGCTTTGGCGCAAATGTCATTCGTTCGCTCGTAAATTGCAAATTATCTCAGATCATAAAATTTATTTCCACTGTACAATTACCAATCCAACTAAAATTATGAAAATTCCGACAAACTGATAAAGCGCGATCGGCTCTTTAAAAAAATAATACCCCGCGATGGTTACAAGGGTGGTAGAAAGCGCCATCCAGATAATATTGACGATGGCCACTCCCTGAAATTTGAGCGATAAACAGATAGCGATTGCGGCCAAAGCGAACGACAATATGCTGGCCGCCATATAGAGGGGATTGTATTTGAGGTACCAAAATTTGGCCGAGATCAATCCCGCCAAATCGAGTAATGCCAGCGCTAATAAAATTAGATAAAATTTCATGTCGGTATTATATCAAGCCCCGAGTTTTTTTACCATATATTGATTTTCCAGTCTGTATCCGAGTTTACGATAATACCCGCGCACACCCACCCCCGAAATCACGGCTAATTTTGTCACCCGCTGTTTTCGGCAAATTTCTTCGGCTTTTTTGATCAGCGCTTTGCCCATACCGGTGTGTTGGATATCGCCGGTTTTGGAAATGCCTACGAGTTGGCCGTAGGTGTGAAGTTCGCGAATAAAGGCGGGATAGGTGTGAGGTGTTAGGTAAAAGGTATTAGGTATAAGGTGAGAGCCTATCTGTCCGGCCTGCTTGCCGGTAGGCAGGGTATTAGGGGTGAGACGCAGACGGCAGAACGCGAACACCACCTGGCGGTTTTTGTCTTCAATTGAAATAAAGTATTCATTTCCTCCGGATGCGAAATATTTATCGATAAATATTCGAAATTTTAAATTCGAAATTCGAAATTTATCATTTTGGTGTCCGGCTTCGCGACAGCGCAAACAATTGCATTTCATTCCCTCGGCGGTCATTTGCGTCTGGATCACTTGGCGCAAATTGGTCGTCAAGTTTCCGGCTTGGATATGATGAGAAGGAATATCGCGAATCAGGCGCGAGATGCGACAATAGCGGGGGACAGTGGCTTTGAAATTTTTTAAAACCTCGATTAATTTTTTGTCCGAGTAAGGGCGGTATTTTTTGGCGACAAGCCAATCGTATAATTCGGAATTTTTTACCACGGTGCAAGGATAGATTTTGATCATGTCCGGCCGGTAATCGGGATTGGAAAAAATCTCGAGCATCATTTTGGTGTCTTTGGCCGGAGTACTGCCCGGGAGCTGGGGCATCAGATGATAATCTACCTTAAAGCCGAAATTTTTGAGTAGCGCGGTCGCGGTGCGCACCGCCTGCGCGTCGTGCCCGCGTTTGACGGTTTTTAAGATTCGATCGTCGATGGTTTGGACGCCCAGTTCCACTCGTGTGCATCCGAGCGCGCGCATCGTTAAAATATTTTCAAGATTGATAAAATCCGGACGCGTCTCGAGAGTTAGTCCGATGACGCGGTGCTTGGCGGTTTCGTTTTTCTTTTGCGCATCGAGCAATTTTTTTTGTGTCATCCCTTCGACAAGCTCAGGGCAGGCTCTGAGCGAAGCGAAGGATCTATCATTTTTTATTTTTAAATTGAATTTTTGATTTTTGATCTTTGATTTATTATTTCCGTTCGCCGCCTCGAAACATCGTAAAATAAACCAGTATTGGTAATCCAGAGGATAAAAATTCCAAGTTCCGCCTTTGATAATAAGTTCGATCTTGTCGGTCGGGTGGCCGTTTTTGGCCAAAGTGTCGATGCGTCGTCGGGTCTGCTCGTAGGGGTCAAAAGCGAGCGACAAAGCCCGTGCGGCCGCCGGTTCGTCTGAAAGGTAGCTTTTGGGCATTTGGGCCTCGGTAGGGCAGTATACGCACTTGCCCGGGCAACCATATGGCTTGGTCAGGTTGGTCACGATCGCCACTCCCGAGAGCGTGCGCACCCCCCGTTTGATCATCAATTTTTCCAGCTCGGGATTTTTGACAATCTTGCGCGCGCGCAGTAATTCATGGTATGCTTTTAACAAGTCGGATTTGGGGATGTCGAGGGCGGTTTTTTTTCCACGCAAAACACCGCGTCTCACGGCATCGAGGCCGGCCAGTGGGTTTTCTAAAAATTTTAGAATTACTTGTTGAGGGAGTGTTGTCATGTTGGGTTTATCAGATTAGTTTAATATTATTGAGTGCTTACGATGACGAGCTAAAATTTGCAGATTCATGGGAGCGTCCCGTAGGGTTTGGGCAAATGTTTGAGCGAAGCGAGTTTTGGCCCAAAAGCGACAATGAGTCGCAAATTTGCGAGTCGGAGTACAGCACGAAAGAATGTTAAACTAATTTGATAAGCAATTATCTATAGGTAGCTAATATATGAATAGTAAGCAGGCACAAGCCATTATACATAAAACCCGGGACGATTACAACCGCATCGCTCGGCATTTTTCCGCGACCCGGGTGCGAGTGTGGCCGGAGTTTGAGTATTTAAAAACCTTTCTTGGCGACGATCAGACGATCTTGGATTGGGGTTGCGGGAGCGGGCGGTTTATTTTGGGTCTGCAAGACAAGAAAAATATCAAATATTTCGGCATTGACCAAAGCGATGAGCTCATAAAAATCGCCCGAGAGACATACGCCACAGAAGTTAAAGCCGGATGGGCCAAATTTTATTCCACCACGCTCCAGGCGCAAAAATTTCCGGATAATTTTTTCGATTTGGAATTTTTAATATCTTCGTTTTTTCATCTCCCTGACGAAAACACCAGATTATCTACACTACAAGAATTGTATCGCGTAATCAAGCCGGACGGCAAAATCGTGATTTTGGTATGGAACCTGGGCAGTGACTGGGCCAAAGAAAAGTTAAAAAAAGATTGGAAAAAAATCGGCGAAAACGACTTTATTGTTCCCTGGAAAAATCAGCAGGGTGAAGTGATCAGCGAGCGTTATTATCACCATTTTACTTCAGAAGAATTGTCTGGGCTGTTGATCAAGGCCGGTTTTAAAAATGTGAAAATAAAGTATTCCGATGCCACCTGGAGCGACGATAAAGGCGGAAGAAACATGTTCGCGGTGGCGGTGAAGTAGTGGTTGAAAATAAAACATCAGACATCGGTATCACGCTCCTTGTGCTTCGCAGTGTCGCTTTGATACCGATGTCTGATGTTTTATTTTTTCTATTATTTTTATCTCTTATTATTTATTCAATTTTCTTGTTCTTTTCATTCGATTGATACACTTGCTCCACCTGAAGCGCGATATCGCGCCAAGAGTATTTTTCCATTACCAGCGCGCGATTTTGTTCGCCGGTTTTTTTCAGAAGCTCTGTTTGCGGTAAAATCTCTTTTAATCTTTCAGTCAAGGAATCCGCGTTGGCCGTGTCAAACCAAAATTGATTGTCCGGCACGATTTCACGGTGACCGGGAATATCCGACACCACCACCGGCAATCCAAATGACATGGCTTCGAGCACCGCGAGTGGCAGGCCTTCGTTTTCCGACGGGTGAATAAATAATTTCGCGTTGGTAAAAAGCGTTTGTAAATTTTCGCCGTATTGGTCGCCGGTAAAAATAATATCACTGTCCGATCCTGATAGCTCAAACAGTTCGTCCATGTATGCCTCTTCGCCATCGCCCACGATCGCGAGTTTATAGCCTTCAATAATCTGCGGAGCGCGCGCGCGTAAAGTTTTCCAGGCGGAAATCAAATGATGGATGCCTTTTCCGCGGATGATGCGCGCCACGGTCAATAAATACTTTTCAGGAGTCAGATTATAATTCGATAATTTTTCCGGATATTTTTTTCCGTCCCAAATCGGGACCCCGCTTGGGATGCAAATGGTAATTTTCTGGTATTGATTTAAACAATAGTGATACAGTCCGCGTGAAACCGTGATGGTGGCGTGGGGCCAGCGACAGATAAAAATTTCGCCCATAGACAAAAACCACTTGGCGATTTTACCCCACTTGTATTGGTAGCGATCCATCGAATGAAAGGTGGCAATCACGCGCACGCGCGGGGCGAGGAGGCGGGGGAGCCAGGATAAAAGCGCCGGGCCGACGCCGTGAAAATGAATCACATCTATTTTTTGCGTGAGGGCGTGAATAGTCGCGGTGATAGTATGGGTGATAGCGTCGAGATTTTTGGTATGCAATGAAGGTGTGTAAATAATTTGAATATTTTTCGACAGATTCGACGCGACAAAATCGGTCGAATTTTTTTCTTGACCATACCAACGACGCGCGTATACCAAAACTTCGTGGCCGTTTTGGGCCAGCTGTTTGGATAATTCTTCAACATGGCGCTCCACCCCGCCCGCGGCGGCTGGAATACCTTTTTGTCCTATCATGGCGATACGCATATTCGATAGCTCAAGTATACATTAAAACAGGTCAATATAGCACAAATTTGGCCATTTGTCAAGTGTTTTTTTGGCCAAGTTCCTGATTTTGGCTAATCTTGGGGTTGATAACTGTGGATAACTATTGTTGACATCGATGAAATATCTGATATGATAAAAATATTAAAATTATGAAATTAAATTATTTTACAATTCGTCCGATTTTTACCGTCACTTGCAAGGTGTGGTATTTGTCGTTGCGGGGTGTAAATAGATTTAAGAATAAATAATGTTTAGCGAATCTTAAATACTTTCACCCCGCCGGCAAAATGTCCGCGGGGTTTTTCGTTAAAAATAGTTCCTTACAAATCACTGGCGTTGTCGCGTAACCGATTGCTGACAAAAAAGCAGTCGGGTGCGCGACAGTGCATCGATTATCAACCATCAACCTGGGGAGGTTGGAATGAGCTGGAAATGTGGCCGACATGGCAAAGTTCCCGACGGAAAAGCGCTCGCCGGGAAAAAGGGCAAAAGGATTTGCCCGCAGTGCCAGCAACCGCTTTATTGGAGTCAGGATGGCTCCGATGGAGCGGTGTATCACCGCAGTGAGAAAAAGAAGCACGCGGCCTAAGGGTCGCTTTTCGGTGGCCGAGCCACCACAACCTGGGGAAAAGGGAGAAAAACATGACGGATTTTGCGAATGGCAAGGGCGTGACGCACACCACCACTTGTGGCGGGTGCGGAGTCGTGATCAACCTCGCGGTCGCCGGACCGGTGACGCGGTGTTGGTCGTGCGGGGCTGAATTCAAAGGGCCGGCGGTGGTGGGGTGCGCCACTCCGGTCGTGCCCCGCACGGTTGCGCTGGCCATGGCCGCGCGACTGTGCATGACCCAAGCTCCGATTCCCCCCGGCATCGAGCCGGGGAACATCATGATCTAATCTGGGGGAGGAAGTCATGCCTGATCAATCGGGGTCCGGGTTTGGGGGCGCCCCGCGCGCCGCCGATTCATTTTTGGCTCCGACCACGGTGCGGTGCACCTGCTGTCGGACCATCTCGCCGGCCATCGCTGGCGGGAATTGCCCGAAGTGCGGTCGCACTTTGCCCGAGCCGGCGACGAGCGCCGATCCGCACCAGGCCAAGATCACCTGGCAGTTCCACGAATAGGAGGACTGCCATCGCTCTTTCATCGTCGAGCCTAAGCACACCTTAGGCTCTTTTTTATTAGATTCTTCACTCGCCCTACCTACTGGCAGGCAGGTCAGGATGACAGTAAGAATATTTTTTGGTATAATACCCGCGTATGTATATCACCATCGCGATCGGGGCTTATTTGGTTTTGGCGATCGTCGCCATTTTCGATAAATTCATCGTCGACAAATCCGTCCCGCGTCCAATTTTGCTCACATTTTATTCTACTGTCTCGTTGTTGCCTTTGGTTTTTTTGACGCCGTTTGGCACCGAGATGCCGTCCGGCCTTTGGGATTGGTCAGCTTGTATTATTTCCGGCTTTGGATTTTCTTTGGCGCTATGGGCGTCGTATCGGGGGCTCCAAGATAGCGAGGTCAGCCATCTGGGACCGCTCATCGGCGCCTCGACGCCGTTTTTTGTTTTTTTACTCGGCGCGATTTTTTTACCGGAAGTTTTTTCGTCGCGCCAACTCATTGCCATCGGTCTTTTGATTTTAGGCTCACTCATCATTTCGCTTGAGCAAAAGAAAAATTTTCAAGGCTGGCACGGGGGAGTGGTCTGGGGAGTGCTCGCTGGATTTTTATTCGCGGCGTCGCATATCGCGTCGAAATATATTTACGGAGTTTACGGATTTTACAGCGGACTCATTTGGACGCGGGTGTTTATGGGGGTGTTCGGGGTTCTGCTATTAGCATCGCCTACGGTGCGTGGTTTGTTTTCCTCAAAAAAGAAAAATCACGCGGGTGGACATTCGGTGGGCAAGCAAATATTACTCGTGGGAATTAATAAACTGCTGGGCCTCGTCGGCGTACTACTCGAGCAATACGCCATCGCCATCGGCAGTGTCACGGTGGTCAACGCGCTCGTGGGCGTGCAGTATGGCTGTCTCGTGCTTTTGGTGATTTTATTGTCGTTCTTTTGGCCGAAATTATTTCGCGAAGAATACGCGCGCGGAGAAATCGCGCAGGAAATTTTCGCGGTCGCGGTGATCGCGATGGGATTGTGGCTGTTAATATGAAAATTACAAATATAAAATTACAAATTCCAAATAAATACCAAATTCTAAATTTCAAATTGTTTTTTTGAATTTGCGATTGCTGGTTCGTAGCCAGTTATTTGTTATTTGAAATTTATTTGTGATTTGTAATTTTATATTTGTAATTTATTGTGTATGCTCAAAAAAATAATTTTAATAATCATAATCATCATCGCGCTTTTTATCGTCGCGCGCTTCATTCGCTTCAAAAATCAAATGGTTTACGGCGTGTCGTTTAATTCGCAGTACGCGCGCTATCTCGGACTCGATCCGGCCAAAGTATATACCGCGCTGTTTGAAAAATGGCATTTTAAATATATCCGATTGTCGGCGCAATGGAATGCCATCGAAACCGCGGATGGTCAATATGATTTTGGCGAGCTCGATCGCCAAATGGACGAGGCGGCCAGGCAGGGCGCCAAAATCTCGTTGGCGCTCGGGCAAAAAACGCCCCGCTGGCCCGAATGCCATGCCCCCGCGTGGACCGCTCCGCTCACTGACGAGCAGTACTACACCAAACTTCACAAATTTATGGCAGTCGTAGTCAATCGCTACCGCGATCATACAGCGCTCGAGATTTGGCAGGTAGAGAACGAGGCGTTTTTACCCTTCGGCGTTAGTTGTCGGCCGTTCACGCCCGCGCTTCTTGCCGATGAGATCGCGCTCACGCGCTCGCTCGACACCGCGCACCGTATTCTCATCACCGATTCGGGCGAGCTTTCCAGTTGGCGTCTCACTGCCCGGGCCGGCGATTTGTTTGGGACCACGATGTATCGCGTCGTTTGGACCAAATCGTTCGGCTATTTTAATTACGATTGGCTACCGGCGATTTTTTACCGCGCCAAATTATTTTTTAACGGCCGGTCAGTAGATCAGGCGTTTGTAGCCGAGCTTCAGGCCGAGCCGTGGATCCCGGATAATAATTTACTTGATACTCCGCTTGCCGAGCAATATCAATCGATGAATATCAAGCGCCTACAAACCAATCTTGATTTTGCCGCTTCGACCGGCATGCCCCGCGCCTATTTGTGGGGCGTAGAGTGGTGGTATTGGCTCGAGACCCGGGGCGAGACCGCGATTTCAGAGGTGGTGAAATCAGTGAAAAAGTTTTGATTTGTTGGGCCATTAGGCCCACCCTGAGCGCCTGCCTACCGGTAGGCAGGCTCGCGTGCGAGGAAAGCGAGGGGGTGGTCAGCTGTCAAATACAAGTTTTCACAGGTAGTTCCCTTGACAAAACCCTGTTTTTGTGCTATACTTCATTGTTAATACTATTTAATTAGCTTTAAATTAGCCTAAATTTTCGTATATATGCACAAAAAATCTCTATTTATCGCCATATTGGCCATCATGGCACTATCGATGGTTTTGACTGCCACATCCGCCCATTCCGCTTCGGGCGTAAGCAATGTCAATGTCACTTCTTGCGAGACCGTGTCGAACGGTGTCAAAATCAGTCGTAACAAAGGGGCGAAATATACTCTCACCAACGGTTGTCGCGATGCCGGTTATGGGTTGCGCAATTATTCGCTTTCCTGCAACACCGCCACTCAATACAAAGTGAGTTGGGTGGATAATTGCAGTAATGATAAGGTCGCTCCAAAAGTAACCTTGTCGGTGTCGCGCGAAGGCACCATCACGCGTGTCACCGCTACCGCCACCGACAATGTGCGCGTGACTAAAACTACGATTTACCATGTGAACGGCACGGCCGCCGCTTCTTCCAATTCCGCTTCGGTCGGGATGTCATTGACCGCTACCGCCGTCGGCGCCAACTCTTCGTATTTTGCCAAAGCATTTGATGCCGCCGGCAACGAGGGGATTTCGGTGACGATTGATTTGACACGCGTCGATACCGTGAAGCCGACTGTCAATGTTTCTTCGCCCAAAACGGATTATCTCACCAACGAAGTGGTGCACCTCAAAGGCGAGGCCAGCGATGACACCGGTGTGGTCAAAATGCAATATCTCGACGAAGCCGGAAAAATTTTGAAAACTTGTTTAAACATCAACGCTTGTAATCTCGATGTCGGTCCGTTTGCCAAAAATTGGCGCGGCACTCGCGCTTATCGTTTGCGCGCTTATGATATTTACGGCAATGTCGGCTACGGCGAACGCAAAATCAACATCACGCCTTATACTGATACCGTGGCTCCGGCGATTGATATTTTTTACGAGCGCCAGGCCAATGGCTATGTGAAGATTTCGACTCACGCCCGCGATAGCGGTGGTAGCGGCGTGGTGCGCAGTGAAATTTATAAAGATAAAACCGTGATGCGCGCTTGTTCGGGCGCCGGTGATTGCGCGCTCACCATCGCTCCCGGCAATTACACTGTCACCAATATTTTTTACGCCAAAGTTTATGATGGTGTCGGCAATGTCGGCGAATCCAAGACTGTGACCATCACTTTGTATCCGTCCGGTGATGTGACCGCGCCCAGTGTTTCTTTGAGTGGAGCGCTTATCGGTGGAAATTATAGTTTGACCGCGACTACGATCGACAGCCAGTCGCCATTGCGCGGTATGGAAATTTTTGTAAATGACAGCGCCACCTCGACATTTTCATGGTGGGATAATGACAACATGAGCCTGTCCGCCACCAAAAGTTTTGTCGGCAGTTTGACTAATGGCACGATGAAATTTGTGGCCAAGGCCCACGATCGCAACGGCAATGTCGGCGTTTCGGCGCCGGTGTATCTGACTGCGAGCGGTCTCACCGATAGCGCCCCGACCATCTCGGCCGACGCTAGAGTGACCAATCAGTTTGGCGTGGACTATGTATCTTTATCCGCGCAAGCGACCGACGATTATGGTCTCGCCAAGACCGAGCTCTATTGGGGGCTCGCGATCAAAGATGTGGTCTTAATCAAGCGCTGTAATTATTCCGGTGTCACCATTAACGAAAATTGCTCGGTATCATTCCCTGTTTTGATGGCCAAAAACGGCTATTATTCCGCGGTGACATACGATATAAAAAATCAGACTTCGACTACGATGATCAAAAATTACTAAAATTTTCTTCAGTAAACCTTCGATTAAGCGAAAAAATCCTCGTCGCGCATAGACCGCCGGCGGGGATTTTCGTTAGGTGGCGCATTGACTTTTTGTCGGTGATAAGATATAATTTTGGGGTTAAGAGCCTGATAGACGGGCTTCGATGGGTGTTTAGCTCAGTTGGTTAGAGCATCGCGTTTACATCGCGAGGGTCGCAGGTTCGAGTCCTGCAACACCCACCAAATCGCCGCTTGGCATTTTTTTGTTTTTGTGATAAGATTATCTTAATAAAAAGTCGGATATTAATAGTCAAATTTATATATTCTTTGAATATTTGATTTTTAAGATTTGATTTTATATTATGGACGATCAACCCGTAGTTTTACATGATGGCGTTTACAAGCGCACCACCTCCACCGCGTCCGCGGTTTTTATGATTACCGGTATGACCATCGGTGCCGGTATTTTGGGGTTGCCGTATGTCATCGCGCAGGTCGGTTTGCGCGTCGGGCTCGTATATATCATACTACTCGGTATCGTGATGATACTGCTCAATCTGATGATCGGCGAGATCGCCGTACGCACCAATGAAAAATTGCAATTGGCCGGTTTTGTCGGGCGCTATCTTGGTCCGCAGGCCAAAGCGCTCATGTCGGTGATCGTGGTGCTATCGGGTCTCGGTGTTTTACTCGCGTATATTATCGGCGAGGGACAGTCAATCGGGGCGCTACTGGGGGTTGATCCACGATATGGCGCGTTGGTATTTTGGGCGGTCGGCGGATTTTTTGTTTGGCGCGGATTGCAGACGGTCAAGACGATGGAAAAGATTTTTAGTTTGGCGGTGATGGCGATTATCGCCGGTTTGTCGCTATATTTTTTACCGAAATTTGAAATGGCCAATTGGGCGTTTTTTGATTCGGCCCAAATATTTTTGCCATTCGGTGTCGTATTGTTTGCTCTGCATTCGGCGCCGGCGATCGTCGAGGCGCACGCGGTGATGCCCGGCAGTCAAAAACACTATCGGCGCGCGGTGATCATCGGCACCATGATTCCGGTGGTATTGTATGTTCTATTTGTGACGGCGGTGGTGGGAGTATCGGGGCTCGCGACGACTCCGGTCGCGACCATTGGCATGGGTCAAACATTTGGCGGTTGGGTGCTCGTAGCCGGAAATTTATTTGCTATCCTCGCGATGGGCACGGCGTTCATGGGCACGGGCGTGGCCTTGAAGCAAACGCTGATTTGGGATCATAAGATGAGTCATTATCTTGCTAATTTGGCGGTAGTATTTATTCCGCTCGCGTTGTTTATTTTAGGGTTTAATAATTTCGTCGCTATTCTCGATATCGTGGGTGGATTGTTTGTGGGGATCGAGGCGGTATTGCTCGTGATGGCGTGCTATAGGGCGCGTCGTAACGGCGACTTGGGCGCGTCGCGTTATGGCGTCGCGTATTTTTGGCTCCTCGCCGTGCCGGTGCTGGTGGTGTTTATTCTGGCGTCGGTGGTGAGCGTGATTAATATTATCAGATAAATTAAAAATAAAAGAACTGGCTGCGAACCAGCAATTGCAAAAATCAAATCAGTCGATATCCGCGTTTTATTAATATTTAATCTTTGATTTTTTATTTTTAAGATAACATCGACGGTGCTGATTATCGGATGGTGTTTGGTCGATTACTTTTCGATAATTCTCTTCTGTCGCGTGTGTCATCCTGTTTGCTCAAGCAAATTGGGATTTAATACCTAAATTTTATGTCAGAAAAATATATTTTTACCTCCGAGTCGGTAACCGAGGGTCATCCGGATAAGATTTGCGATCAAATTTCCGACGCGGTGCTCGATACATTACTCGCGCAAGATCCGAGGTCGCATGTGGCGGTGGAGTGCTTCACTACGACGGGCCTCGTGATCGTGGGCGGAGAAGTCTCGACCCGAGGATATGTCGATGTGCAAAAAATCACGCGCGAAGTACTCAAAGATATCGGCTACAATGATCCGGCTTATGGCATCGACTATGATCACGCCGGTATTTTGGTGTCGATTCACGAACAGTCGCCCGATATCGCGCAGGGCGTTGATAAAAAGAAAGTTGAACAGCAGGGTGCCGGCGACCAGGGGCTCATGTTTGGTTATGCTTGTACCGATACCAAAGATTTGATGCCGTTGCCGATCACTTTGTCGCATCAGTTGGCGGCGCGGTTGGCGCAGGTACGAAAAAATAAAACGCTAAAATATTTGCGTCCGGACGGTAAATCGCAAGTGGCAGTGGAGTATAGCGACGGCAAACCGACGCGTCTCGCCAATGTGGTGATCTCGGCCCAACATGATCCCGATGTTTCGACTGAAAAATTACGCGCTGATATTATTGCCAAAGTGATCAAGCCGGTATGCGGGAAATACATCGATAAAGATACGAAATTTTTTGTGAATATGACCGGCCGATTTGTGATCGGCGGTCCGCAGGGCGACACCGGGCTCACCGGACGAAAAATCATCGTTGATACTTATGGTGGGATGGGCCGACATGGCGGTGGTTGTTTTTCCGGCAAAGATCCGAGCAAGGTGGATCGCAGTGGCGCTTATATGGCGCGTTATGTGGCCAAAAATATTGTGGCCGCGGGACTGGCGGAAAAATGCGAAGTGCAGGTGGCGTATGTGATTGGTAAAGCCGAGCCGACGAGCGTCCATGTGGATTCGTTTGGCACGGGCTTAGTTGATGATCAGAAATTGGAAAAAGCGGTGCTCAAAGTTTTTGATTTCCGCCCGGGCAAAATTATCGAACAGTTGGATTTGTTGCGTCCGATTTATCGAGCCACTTCGGCTTACGGACATTTTGGGCGCGCGCAGTTCCCGTGGGAAAAAATCGACAAAGTGCAGGAGTTGAAATCCGCGGTGAAATAAACTAAGTTAGTATCGGCGGTGAATATTGTATTTTCAGCCAAGCTCGCTACGCTCGTAGAGTGCTGAAAATATAATATTCACCGCCGATTTTTTTGTGTGAAGTCGATGAAAAACGACGCCAAACTTCCTCAAATCTGTTGCTCGACTCGTAAATTTGTGACTCGCGGTCGCTTTTGGGCCAAAACTCCCCGCCGCGAGGCGGGTCACACATTGGCCCAAATCCTAACGGATCGCTCCCGCTCGTCTACAAATTTTTACTC
>JBAYHH010000009.1:0-43065 GCA_041666265.1 Candidatus Magasanikiibacteriota bacterium
CCGCCAAGACAGATTGAGCGACGCAAGAGCGTTGCTTTTTTTTGTAATCATAGCCATAAATATCCGGTTCTAATCTTGCTAATTTCTCGTTGTGCATGTATGGTATTAAAACTATATTCTTTGTATGTGCATAAACTACTATTGCGAACTATTCGCATTTGTGTTATTATAATTTCACTATGGAACAACTGAAACAAAAAATAATAAAAGCCGGCTACGCATTAACTAAAGCTCGTTTAGCTATTTTAGAATATTTATCTAACAATCATATTTCTATTTCAGCCCGAGATTTGCACAAAAAGGTAAAACATTTCGATAGAGCTTCTGTATACAGAACACTAAACCTATTTGAAGAATTGCGTATAGTGAATGTAGAGGTAATAGATAAAGAGAAAATTTATTGTTCAGCTGATGAGCCACACCACCATATTATCTGTAAAAAATGTGGATATATGGAGAGGATTGAGTGCAAGCACTCATTTGGACATTTTAAAAATTTTACTAATATTTATCATCAGTTAACACTAACTGGGGTATGTAATAAATGTGCTTTAAGTAAATAATGTATGGATGTATTATTTTATTCAATTATCGCTACTTTTGCAGTCAGCGTCATTTCATTCGTTGGAATAGTAACATTGTTCTTAAAAGATAAAATCTTAAATAAAATTGTATTTTATTTAGTGGCCATTTCCGCCGGTTCTCTAATGGGAGGTGCTTTCTTACACCTAATTCCCGAGGCCATAGAAAGCGTTGGCGGTGAACACGGCGTAGACAATGTTGCTCTCGCTGTGCTTGTTGGCTTTGCTTTATTTTTTATTTTAGAAAGAGTATTGCACTGGCATCATTGCCATAAAAATGGTGGCGATTGTCCTATCCACCCGTTTACATATTTGAATTTAATTGGGGATGGTTTGCATAATTTTATAGACGGTATAGTTATTGTCGCAGCTTTTTCATTCAGCGTTGAATTGGGAATAGCTACCACAATTGGCGTTATTCTTCATGAAATTCCTCAGGAAATTTCTGATTTTGGTGTTCTTATATATGGTGGGTTTACCAAAGGTAAAGCTTTGCTATTTAATTTTCTTTCCGGCATTACTGCTGTCGCAGGAGCACTCTGTGGATCTTTGCTTATCAGTATTGCCCACGGAGCAATGCCACTGCTGATTGGTTTGACAGCCGGTGGTTTTATTTATATTTCCGCTTCTGATTTAATTCCAGAACTTCACAAAGAATCTAAGTTTAGTAAATCACTGATTGCTTTTGGCTGTTTCTTCGCGGGTATTGGTCTGATGTTTCTATTAAAGGCTGGGCATGGTCACTAATAGGCAAACAAATCTCAGCTTAAACATCGTCCGCATTGACAAATTACAAAACATTAGCAAGTGTGAAGTATCTGGCGTGCTACCATAGCGCGACTTTATTATTGACCAAATTTGATTTTGTCGCTATAATGGACAAGAAATAATTATTTGTAGTATATGAATCAATCAAGTAAAATTTTTATCATCGGCGCTATCGCTATGTTCGTAGTGATTGTCGGCGCGTTGTATTTTAAAATTACCAAGAATTTGAATATAACGACGGCAGTCGAAGCCAACAAAAATGGAGCCATTGTCCCGATTGATCGGACCAATAATAATTTGTTTGTGGCCGCCACCGGCACGCCTTTGGTATCAGACGATGTCGTCGTGGGCAAGGATGTCGCTGAATTTATCTCTTCCACCACTTTAACCACTAAAAAAAATACTATGCCAATCGCGAAGATCAAAACCAACTTAGGCGACATCACAATCGAACTATTTTCCGATGAGGCGCCCAACACCGTCCAAAATTTTGTCACGCTCGCTCAAAAAGGATTTTATAATGGCGTGATTTTTCATCGTGTTATCAGCGGATTTATGATCCAAGGCGGTGACCCGACCGGCACCGGCCGAGGCGGACCAGGATACAAATTTGACGATGAGCTCAATCCGGCGACTCAATCATACAAACGCGGATATGTGCGGGGCACCGTGGCGATGGCCAATTCCGGTCCCAATACCAATGGCAGTCAATTCTTCATTATGCACGCGGATTATCCGTTGCCAAACAGCTATTCAATTTTTGGACGCGTGATCGCCGGACTCGACACGGTAGACGCGATTGCCGGCACCAAAACTGATTCGTCCGATCGACCGCTTACCGATGTGAAGATGGTCAGTGTTGAAGTCGAGGAGTAAACATGGTAAAATTGAGTCATGATTTCCGCCGTTAAGTTGGAAAAATTTGAGGGTCCGCTCGATCTGCTATTACAGCTCGTCGAGTTGGAGAAAATGAACATCTCCGAGATCGCGCTTTCCGAAGTGACCGATCAGTTTTTATTATACTTGAATAAGCTCGAGGGAAATCGTTCTGAAGAACTCGCGGATTTTTTGGTCATAGCGACCAAGCTCGTCTATCTCAAATCGCGCACGCTTTTGCCCTATCTTTATCCCGAGGAAGATGATGGGCCGAGCCTCGCCGATCAGCTCAAACTTTACAAGCAATACATCGAGGCCAGCAAAAAAATCTTAATTTTATGGGAGCAAAATCGGATTGCGTATGGACGCATTGAGCCGCCAGTAAAACCCGATGGTTTTGTTTTACCGGGAAATGCGCAGACGACCGATCTGCACCGTTCGATGTTGGCGCTCGTGGCGCGCTTGCGCCCGATTAGCGCTTTGCCGACCGCGACTATCGACCATACTATTTCCGTTAAGCACAAAATCGAATCAATATATAATCTGGTTAAATCGCGTCGTCACTTGAATTTTAAAGACCTGCTGGCGAGCGCCTACAATCGCACCGAAGTCATCATTAGTTTTTTGGCGCTACTCGAGCTCGTTAAAGATTCCAAAGCGTCTGTTCATCAAAAAGATGCGTATAGCGACATGGAAGTGCGCGCTGTTTAATTAAATATTTTTTATGACCACTTTATCTCGGTTGGAAACAATATTATTTGTCGCGAGCAAGCCATTGAGTTTTAAAAAAATCGCGAAAGTCCTGAATGTGCCGTCCGAAGAAATCGGCGGAGCGCTCGAGACTCTATTGACTAAATACAATACGCCCGAATCAGGGATAATTCTCGTGCAAAATAATGACGAATGGCAAATGGTCAGCAATCCCGATAATCGCGAAGCCGCGGAAAATTTTCTCAAAGCCGAAGTATCAGGTGAGCTCACGCGTCCTCAGCTCGAAACTCTCACGGTAGTGTCATATTGCGGTCCAATCACCAAGCCCGAGCTTGAGACTTTGCGTGGAGTGAATTGTTCGCTTATTTTGCGCAATTTGATGATGCGCGGTTTGGTCAAAGAACACGAAGACCCGACCAATTTATTACCGACCTACGAAGTTACGACCGATTATTTGCGTCATTTGGGGGTAAATAATTTGCGCGACTTGCCGGATTATGACACCTTGCATGCCCATCAAAATATTACTCAAGCGTTTGAACAAAAATAATTATGACGCAAAAAGTATTTAATTTTTTGTCTTCTTTTGGCTTCATGCTTGCCGGCGTGATTTTGCTTTTTGTCAGTTCGGTTTCGATCGAGCTCAAGAAAGATCAGCAATTTTTGACATTGCCCAGATCGGCGCCGAGGGTGGCGGTCGGCGGAGATATCGCGGTGACGCCGTCATTGCCGCGCGCGCGTCCGACTGTGCCCTTGTCCCGTGATAAAAGTATTTTTTCAGCCACTACTTCGGCCGTGGCGATTTTGGCCATTGACGACAAGACCGACACGATTTTTTTTGAAAAAAATAGCGAGGCCGTGCGCAGTCTCGCGAGTATTACCAAGCTCATGACCGCGCTCGTATTGCTCGATTTGCCCATCGACTGGACTGCGACCACCGAGGTGCTCGCGAGCGATCTCGATGGCAGTAGTCACCACCTCAATGCCGGTGAAAAATTTCACCTTGATGATTTGTGGAATGTGGCGCTCGTTGGTTCGGATAATATCGCCATCAAAATTTTGGTGCGCTCAAGCGGGATCACGCCGGATAATTTTGTGATTCTTATGAATGAAAAAGCCAAACGATTAGGAATGACTTCGGCGCGTTTTTCCGATCCCACCGGTCTTGATGGCGACAATGTAGCCAAAGCCAAAGATGTGGCGCGCTTGCTGGGCATCGCCCTCAAACAAGAACGCATCGCGCAAGCGTTGCAAAATCCCGAATATTATGCCGAACCGATCGGCGGAAAAAAACGCCGAGTGTGGAGCACTGATTGGCTGTTGACCGGTTGGATCGCGAGCGGTTTTGACCGAACGCAAATCGCGGGTAAGACCGGATATATCATGGATTCAAATTTTAATTTTGTCGTGCGCCTGACCGACAACAATAACCACAGTATTCGGGTGGTGATCATGGGCGCCCCCTCCAACGAAACCAGATTTTTGGAAGCGCGCGATCTCGCTAATTGGGTGTTCGCGCATTACCTTTGGCCGGAGGATGAGGGGTATAGCGAGTTGGTGGAATAGACAAAATATGGTATAATGATAATATACACGGTACATGGAATAATTTACAATCTTGTATCGTATTCCATGTATATTGTATTTTGTTTATGCGTATTCGCAAAATAACCGATGTCAAAAATCTCAAAGGCAAGCGCGTTTTGGTACGCGTGGATTTTAATGTCCCGGTGAAAGACGGTCAGGTTAAGGATTTTTATAAAATTGAAAAAAGTTTGCCGACCATTAAATATTTGCTCGGTAAAGGCGCGCAGGTGATTTTAATGTCCCACTTGGGTCGGCCGAATGGCTATGATAAAAAATTAAGTTTGGCTCCGGTAGCGAAGGCGCTCGAGAAAATACTATGTGCATCTGTCATCTTGAGACCATGGGTAATGGTCGAAGGATCTTTTACGAACAGACGAATAGATTCTTCGTTTCACTCTGCCTACCGGCAGGCAGGTCAGAATGACAACAAAAAAATCATACTGCTCGAAAATGTGCGATTTATTCCGGGCGAAGAAAAAAATAATTCCAAAGTTGCCAAGATGTTTGCCGGGCTCGCGGATATTTTTGTGCTCGACGGTTTCGCGGTGGCGCATCGAGACAGCGCTTCGGTGACCGGTGTGGCCAAATATTTGCCCGCCTATGCCGGAATGCTTTTGACCGAGGAGTTATCCGGCCTCACTAAAGTGGTGGGCAAACCCAAAAAACCGCTCGTAGTGGTACTGGGCGGAGTAAAATGCGAGACTAAAATCCCGATTCTAAATAATTTTTTAAAAAAAGCGGACTATATTTTGGTGGGCGGAGGAATCGCGAGTACATATTTTTGGGCGCAGGGGCAAAAAGTGGGCGCATCGCGCGTGGACAAGGATTTTAAAAAAGAAATTTTAAAAATTTGCGCTCATAAAAAAATCATTTTGCCGATTGACGCGATCGTGGGCAAGCACGACGGCAGTGACGCGCGCATCGTCCGTTATTGCGAAGGCGATGAATGTAAAAAAACCGGACTGGCCAAAAAATTATTGGGAGCGTTAAATGTTTTTCGTTTTTCTCGTAATTTGAAATTGGCCGACGATGAGGCGATTTATGATATTGGCCCGGGCACGGTGCGTTTATTTTCTAAATATATCAAAAAAGCCAATACACTTGTGATGAACGGCGCCTTGGGGTATTTCGAACAAGCGCCCTATCAGCATGGGACCTACGCGATCGCGCGTTTGTTTGCCGGGCGAAGCAAAGGCCGGGCGTTTGGAGTCGCCGGCGGGGGGGAGACCGTGCAAATTTTACAAAAACTTGGTATAATAGATGATATTGATTTGGTGTCTACGGGAGGTGGCGCGATGCTTGAGTATTTGGGCGGGAAAAAATTGCCCGGAGTAAAGGCGGTGACGAGAAAATTATAAATATTTAATTTTGAATTTCGAATCAATTTTTAAAAATCTAATTTCGATATTAAATATTAGAAATTTATTCAAAATTCGAAATTAATAATTAATTAATAATAATCAAACTTTTACTAAACGGTAAAAAGTTTGTTGGAGGTTCATATATGGCGAATGGAATTAAAAAAGACTGCTGCTGTGTCGGCGGTTGCCGGTGCACCAGTTGCTGGGGCGCTGATTTCGGCAAGAAATTATTGCTGACTTTGGCCGGCGTATTATTGGTTTACGGGATTTTTTATCTCGGCACTTTGGTGCGCAACAATATCAAACAGTATGACTATATCGGCAAGGCGGATAAAATGGAACGCACTCTGACCATCAATGGTTTCGGCAAGGTGACCGGCAATAATGATATCGCCGTCACTACGATCGGTTATTCCAATACCAATAAAGATGTGGCCACCGCGCAAGCCAACAACAAAGTGGTGATGGATAAAGTATTCGCGGAGTTAAAAACGCTCGGTGTCGCTGACAAGGATTTGCAGACCAATTATACGGTTTATCCGGACTATAATTATACCCAAGATAAAGGTCAACAACTCAATGGCTATCGTGTGAGCAATCAAGTGACTGTTAAAATTCGCGATCTCGCCAAGATCAATCAAGTTTTGAATTTAGCCGGCAAATACGGCGCGACTGAAGTGTCCGGTTTAAATTTCACGATTGATGATCCGGAAAATCTAAAAACTCAAGCGCGCGATAAGGCGCTCGCTGATGCCAAGGTCAAGGCGGTCAAACTGGCGCAATCGCTTGGCGTGCGACTCGGCGGGGTGGTGTATTACAATGAATACGAAGGTGGTCAAGATATGGCCAAATCATATATGATGGGCGCGGCCGAGGGTGGGGGCATGATGGCGCCGGCGGCGGTTGCTTCCGGGAGCAAAGATGTCTCGATGAATGTCAGTATCAATTTCGAGATTTTGCCGATCAGCCAGTGGTAAAATAAAATAAGTTACAATCGGCGGTGGATAATAAATTTTCAGCCAAGCTCGCTTCGTTCGTAGAGTGCTGAAAATATATTATCCACCGCCGATTTTTTTGTAAAAAAATAGGCGGTCAACATGGAGTTTGGTCCATGTCGCCGCCTTTGTTGGTCAGGTCTGGGCTCGCTTCACCACGTCGGCGAGGAGCCAGTCTAACCGTACAAGCCAAGTGGCATAGCTTGGATGCATCCACTTTCCTTTCCGCCTGAGATTCAGGCGGATTTCTCGGAGGATGTTCAATGCATCCTCCGAAAGGCCTTGGGCGCGGTGGCGCCGAAGCACCTCCTGCCAGGCCTGGTTGTCGGCGGCGATGCTTTCGCCGGTCCAGATGGACTCATCTATGGCGACCTGTCGCAACTGGTCGGCCAGCGTGGCATCGGAAGCGTGGATTAGGAGTGGGTGACCGTTCACCTTGCTCCAGGGTTTATCCTGCTTTCGCATCAGCATCTCTCCTTAGTGCGGTGGTTGGTGTTTGGGCGCTTCAAACGCCGGCTGTTCGTCGCCGTCATAGTCCTCCATGGTGGCGGTCACGCAGGCGGCCTGGATGGACTGTTCCAGGCGGTTCACGCTCGCCTCGAGCGCGTCGAGCTTGGCTTCCACCTGCTCGTTGCTCGGGCATGAGCAAGTGGTTGTGGCGACGGGGTGGCCAGTGTGGATTTGTTTCCACACATACGAACTCCCAAAACCAAGTAGGAGAATCGCGATAAAAAACAACGCAATCATCAATACGGTCAACAATATATGTTGTATCATTCCCCAGCCTCCATTTTTTGTGGGCATTGGCGCCCAAAGAACTATCCACCAGCCTTTTTTGGTGGATAGGATAAAATACTACAAAATCAGCCGGTTGTCAAGGGGGTCGGGGTATGGTAAAATACTCGTAGGCTTTTTTGTCCTTGTTTTTTGTCTTTTATACCTTATGCGTATCAAAAATATCACCGCGCGCGAAATTTTGGACTCGCGTGGCAATCCGACCGTGGAAGCAAAAGTAGTTTTGGAAAATGGAATGTGTGGCAGTGCCAAAGTGCCGTCGGGCGCCAGTACCGGCACACACGAAGCGCTCGAACTCCGCGATGGCGGCAAGCGCTATGGCGGCAAAGGTGTGCTCAAGGCGGTGAGCAATGTAAACACAGTCATCGCAAGCGCTATCAAAGGGATGGAAGTGACCGCACAGATTGAGCTCGATAAAAAAATGCTCGCTCTTGATGGCACACCGACCAAATCCAAACTTGGTGCCAACTCGATCCTCGCCGTATCACTCGCGGCCGCGCGCGCCGGAGCGCTTTCGCTCAATCTGCCACTTTACGCCTATCTGCGCCATGTTTATAAAATTTCGGAAAAAGGCTATCGTCTGCCGGTGCCGATGATGAATATTTTAAATGGCGGACGGCACGCGGACAATGGGCTCACGGTGCAAGAATTTATCATTATTCCGCGTAACAAATATATGCGCGAACGCGTGCGTATGGGTTCGCAGATTTTTCACGCCCTGGCCAATATTCTCGCGCAAAAAGGCTTTTCCACGGCTGTGGGAGACGAGGGTGGGTTCGCGCCCGAGCTCGTCAATAACGAGCGCGCTTTGCAGATTATTATCGAGGCGATCCGGTATTGCGGTTGGGAACCGGGCAAGCATGTATATCTCGGGCTCGATGTGGCCGCGTCCGAATTTTACAACAAAGGCAATTATTTTTTGGTAAAAAAACAAGGTTGGCGCGTTGAAAAAATGATCACCACGCTCGCGAGTTGGGCCAAAAAATATCCGATCGCCACGATCGAGGATGGCCTCGCCGAGGATGATTGGGCTGGCTGGCAGGCGCTCACCAAAGAGCTGGGTAAAAAAGTGGCGCTCGTGGGCGATGATTTGTTTGTGACGAGTGTAGGGCGCCTCACGCGCGGAGTCAAAGAAAAAGTGGCCAACGCGATTTTGGTAAAACCGAATCAGATCGGCACTTTGTCCGAAACCATCGAAACGATTTTGACCGCGAAGAAATTTGGTTATCAGGTGGCGGTGTCGCATCGCAGTGGTGAGACCGCGGACACTTTTATCGCGGATCTGTCCGTGGCCGTGAATGCCGAATACATCAAAACCGGCTCACTGTCGCGCTCCGAGCGCGTGGAGAAATACAATCGCTTGATGGAGATTGAAAGTGAGCTGGGAATATAATCTATGCCAAACCAAAAAACTACCGCCCTCATCATCATGGACGGGTGGGGAATAGCCAACGCTAAAAATAAAGGCAATCCGGTGACGCCGTCAAACGCGCCGAATTATTTTTCGTGGTTAAAAAAATATCCTCATAGCGAGCTCGTGGCGCACGGCGAAGCGGTCGGACTTTTTAAGGGCGAAGAAGGAAATAGCGAAGCCGGCCATCTCAATCTGGGCGCCGGCCGGGTGGTGAAGCAAGACGCGGTGTATGTTTCCGACGCGATTGCTGACGGCACTTTTTTCAAAAACCCCGCTTTTCATCAAGCACTGCATCATATCAAAAAATACAACACCGCGGCGCATGTGATGGGGCTTTTGTCCAATCATAATAGCGCTCACTCTTGCCCCGAACATGTTTACGCGCTCCTTGATCTGCTTGAGCGTGAGGGAATTAAAAAAGTATATTTACACTTGTTTACCGATGGTCGCGACAGTGGTCAGCACGACGCGCCCCACCATCTAAAAAAATTGGAAGAGCATTTGCACGGCGCGAAAGTCGCAAGTATTATGGGGCGATACTATGCTATGGACCGGAATAAAAATTGGGAAAATACCCGACTGGCTTTTGACGCAATCGTTTCGGGTCGATCCCAAATTACCGCCGATAGCGCCGGTCAGGCAATCACCCAAGCTTATAACAAAAATGAAACCGATGAGTTTATTTCGCCCACAGTCATTTTTGAAAATAAAAAACCGGTAGGGACTATTAAAGACAACGACGCGATATTCTATTTTAATTTGCGGAGTGATCGCGCTCGCCAACTCGCCAAATCTTTTGTCCAGACGGATTTTGAAAAAATCAATCCGGGCGCTTTTGTCCGCGAGCATCTGCCCAAAAACACCCGCTTCGTGGCGATGACAGATTTTGGTCCTGATTTGCCGGATATTTTGACCGCCTTTCCCAGTCGCGATGTGGAAAACAGTCTGGTTCAGATGCTGTGTCCGCGCCGGCAATTGTATATCGCCGAATCGGAAAAGTTCGCGCATGTGACCTATTTTTTCAACGGCGGTTACGCGCAACATTTTTGTGATGAAAATTGGACAAAAGTGGAATCAAAAAAAGTAAAAAGCTACGCCGAAAATCCGCGCATGAGCGCGCGCGCAGTGGCCGATGTTGTGATCAAATCAATTGAAACCGGCCAACATGATTTTATTTGCGTCAATTTTGCCAATCCGGATATGGTGGGGCATACGGGTGATCTCGCGGCCGGCGCGCTCGCGGTGCAAACCGTGGATGCCGAGGTAGGGAGAGTGATCGAGGCGATCGTGAAACACGGCGGACAGGCGCTGATCACGGCTGATCACGGCAATATTGAAGAGATGATTAATCTCAAAACCGGCGAGATCGACACCGAACACTCGATCAATCCCGTGCCATGCATCTTGGTGGGAGTAAAAGCAAAAAAAGTGCGCGCCGGCAAATTGGCCGATGTCGCGCCGACACTGCTCAAGATGATGGGAATATCCAAACCAAAAGAGATGAGCGGAAAAGCATTGTATTAAATCACAAATATAAAATTACAAATTACAAGTAAATTTCAAATACCAAATTCTAAATCATAAATTTTTGTTATTTGAAGTTTGATATTTATTTGGAATTTGTAATTTAGGATTTGGTATTTTACTTATGTCTCACAAACCCATAGTCCTCACAATTTTAGATGGCTTTGGCATCGCGCCGGATAGCGACGGCAACGCGGTGACGCGCGCCGCGATGCCCAATTACAAAAAATATTTGAAGGAGTATCCGGCAATGTCTCTGCATGCTTCGGGCGCTGAGGTTGGGCTTTTGTTTGGGCAAATGGGAAATTCGGAAGTGGGGCATCTCAATATCGGAGCCGGGAGAATATATTATCAATCGTGTCCGCGCTTAGATCAAAGTATTTCCGATGAATCGTTTTTTAAAAATAAGGCGTTTTTATCCGCAATCGAACAGGTCAAGAAAAATAAATCCCAAATTCATTTGATCGGGCTTATCGGTGTGGGTAAGGTGCACGCGAGCGACGCGCATCTTTATGCGTTGCTCGAATTATGTAAACGCGAAAAATTAAAATCCAACCAGGTGTTTATTCACGCGATCCTCGACGGGCGTGATTGTATTTTTAATTCCGGCGCGCAGTTTATAAAAAATCTGCAAGACAAGATTGACGAATTGGGTATCGGCCAAATCGCCAGTTTATGCGGGCGGTTTTACGCCTTGGATCGCGACAATCGCTGGGATCGCGTGGAAAAAGCTTATTGCGCGATCGCGCTCGGCCAGGCGGAGCGAAAAAATAGCGATCCGATCAAGGCGATCAGCGAATCTTATGCCAAAGAAAATTACGACGAAGAATTTATTCCGACCGTGATCACCGGAAAACGAGGCGACCCGATCACGACTGTCCGGCCGGGCGACAGCGCGATTTTTTTCAATTTTCGTCCAGACCGCGCTCGCGAATTGACCAAAGCGTTTACCCTTCCCGGTTTCGATAAATTTTCACGATCATATATCAAGGATTTGAATTTTGTCACCATGATGGAATACGAAAAAGATTTGCCGGTGACGGTCGCTTATGGTCCGCAAGTCGTGCGTGATTCGCTCGCCGAAGTGGTAAGCAAGGCCGGACTCAAACAATTTCATGTGGCGGAAACGCAAAAATACGCCCACATCACATTTTTTTTAAATGGCACGATTGAAACTCCGTTTGACGGTGAAGAGCGAGCGATAGTACCGTCGGCCAAAGTCGCCAATTTTGCCGAGAAACCGGAAATGTCAGCTCGTGAAATTACCAAAGAAGCGGTCAAAGCGATCGATAGTGGAAAATTTGATTTTGTAGCGATTAATATCGCCAATCCGGATATGGTTGGCCATACCGGCGATCTCACGGCCACCAAAAAAGCCTGCGCCGTGACGGACGAGTGCTTGGGAAAAATCGTTGATCATGCGTTGGCTCAAGGCGGGGTGGTGGTTTTGACCGCCGATCATGGTAATGCCGAAGAAGTTTTGAATTTGCAAACGGGAGCGATGGATAAAGAACATTCCACCAATCCGGTGCCGCTTTTGATCATTGGCAAGGATTTTGCCGGACAAGCCGGACCGGCCGGAGATCCGCCCGAAGGAGATTTGAGCTTGATGCGTCCGGTGGGGATGCTTTCGGATATCGCGCCGACGATTTTGAAATTGATGGGAGTGGATCAACCCGAAGCGATGACCGGCCGATCTTTGATTTAATTAGGCTTGGTCAAATATTTTTTTATTTCCGCGATGATGAGATTCTGTGCCATAGCGAGCGACTGGCCTTTGATGGTTCCGGTTGTTCTTTTTTTATCACCCACGGGACTGAAAGGCGCAAGGATGGCTTTGGTGTCGTATTCTTTTTCAGCGGTCAGCACGATTTTGATATCATCTATTGATTCGAGTAACAGTAATACCATTTTAGCTTCCGGAGAGTTGGAGAGCAGTTCGTCGATAATTCCTTTGATGTCGTTTTCGTCCGCGCCCAAACGAGTAAAATCATCGCGCGTAATTGCCGTGGAAATTAACCCCAATTCTTTATCGTTTTGCAAGTTGGTGAGCGCTTGGCCCCACAATTTGAGCGACGCGAGCGATCGGGTGCGATATAGATTTTGGATGATCAGGTCGCGCTCGGCGCCCAATTTCATCAAATGGCCGGCGAGATTGAGAGTAAATGGATTGACATTGGCGGTTTTAAAGCTTTTGGTTTTAGCGATAATTCCGGTCAGAAGCGCGGTGGCGATCGAACCATCTATCTGGTCAGGAGCGATATCCTCGAGCATTTTACAGACAATTTCGGCCGTAGCGGTAGCGGTGATATTTACCAAGTTGATTTGACCGAAATGCTCATTGCTCGCGTGATGGTCGATATTAATGACGGGAGTGTGGTAAAATAAATCGGTGTTGTTAAAAAAAATCGGCCCGAGCGCATCGAGGTCAACAGTATCGAGAGTGATAACGAGGTCGTATTTAAACGAAGTCTGCGCGGTGCGTAATTCGTTTTTGGTGATGGCACCGTGTTTCGGAGACAGATAGATCGACAACCAGCCGTCTTTGACATCATAGCTAAGAGATTCAATCGGTGATTTCGAGACATCTACCTTGATAATAAATTTCTGTAAATTAGCCAACTCATTTTTAATGGTTTGATTTTTGAGAATGAAATTTAAATTTGCCGGCGCGCAAAAACCGGCCGAGGCAATCTCGACATGTTTGTGCTGTTTTTCGAGCATGGTCTTGAGAGCGACCGCGCTACTGATCGCGTCGGCATCCGGGTTTTGAGCAAGCGCGATCAAGACATATTTTTTGTCCGCAAACAGCTTTTTGATTTGTTCAATTTCAGTTAGCATAGGAATTGGATATCCTATCAGCTATTAGCCTTTTTGTCAATTTTAGCCCTCAAAGGGGGTGTGGATAAGTGATTTCGCCTTCGCAGGCGAAATCATCCTGAGCCACTTAGGGCGAAGGATCTTCACTGTGGTTTATCACAAACTGTTGCAAATTCTACCGTATTTGGTATAATATGAGCTGTCAAAGGTTTGCGGAAAACATCAAAATATGTTGGTTTTTGGTGTTTTAATAAATTTATTTCATTGAAAAGGTATGTCTGAATTATCTAAAAATTACGACGCCAAGCTATATGAGGATAATATTGGCCAAAAATGGGAGGCGAGTGGTTTTTTTAACCCCGACAATCTGCCCGATACGACCGGTCGCTATGTCAATGTTTTGCCTCCGCCCAATGCCAATGGCGAGATGCACCTTGGTCATGCTTCGGGCTACGCGGTGATGGATTTGCTCGGGCGCTACCATCGCATGAAAGGCGAAAAGACTTTGCTTTTACCGGGCAAGGATCATGCCGGTATCCAATCGCAGGTGGTTTATGAGAAAAAGATTCGCAAAGAGCGAGGAATCACTCGCCATGATTTAGGTAGGGAAAAGTTTTATCAAGAAATTTTCGATTTTTGTCTGGATCGTGCCAATTACATGCGCGCGCAGGAAAAAGAGTTTGGCGTGTCGGCTGATTGGTCGCGCGAAAAATTTACCATGGATCCGGATTTAATCAAAATAGTTTTGGAAACTTTTGTAAAAATGTACAACGAAGTTGATGCCGACGGCAATCGCATGATTTATCGTGGTGAGCGCATCATCAATTGGTGTTCGCGATGCGCGACAGCGCTCTCGGATGTTGAGGTAGAGCACGAAGAGCAAGCCGCTAAGTTGTATACCTTTAAATACAGTCCGGATTTTCCATTGACTATTTCCACCTCTCGTCCGGAAACAAAATTGGGTGATACGGCCGTGGCGGTCAACCCCAAAGACAAGCGCTATCAGAAATATATCGGTCAAGAATTCAAGGTGGATTTTGTCGGTGTTCCTTTGACGATAAAAATTATCGCCGACCATGAGGTGGATATGGATTTTGGCACCGGCGCACTCGGTGTCACGCCGGCGCACTCGGCGGTTGATTGGGAGATGGCGCAAAAAAATAATTTACCGATTGTAAAGGTGATTGATGAATCCGGTAAAATTTGCGCCGGGTTTGGTGAATTTAGTGGGCTAAAAGTTGTCGAAGCGCGCACCGCGGTGATCGAGGCTTTGCGTACTCGTGGTTTGATTGAAAAAGAAGAAGATTATCCGAATAACTTGTCGGTTTGCGAACGCTGTAAAACTCCGATTGAACCTTTGGTTTCCAAACAATGGTTCGTCAATGTCGATCATGCCAATTTTTCTCTTAAGAAAAAAGCGCGTCAGGCAATCGAAAACAACGAAATAAATTTTTATCCGGAGCGCTTCAAAGATGTGATGCTTAGTTGGATAGATAATGTCCGCGATTGGTGCATCAGCCGGCAGATTTGGTGGGGTCCGCGCATTCCGGTGTGGTATCGGGGTGACGAGTCTACCGCGTCGATTGATTCGCCCGGCGATGGTTGGATCCAAGACGAAGACACTTTTGACACTTGGTTTTCTTCCGGACAGTGGGCATATACTACCCTGGGGTATCCGGCTGGACAGGATTTTAAAGATTTTTATCCGAGCGACACCATGATCATGGGGCGCGATATTTTGCCGTTCTGGGCTTTTCGCATGATTATTTTGAGTTTGTATCGCACCGGTCAAGTGCCGTTTAAAAATTTATATTTTACCGGCCTCATTCGCGATGAAAAAGGACAAAAAATCAGCAAGTCCAAAGGCAATGGTATCGAGCCCAAGGATATCGTGGATAAGTTTGGCACTGATGCCGTGCGCTTGTCGCTTTTGATCGGCAATACTCCGGGCAATGATTTGAATTTGGGCGAACAAAAAATCGCCGGTTTCCGCAATTTTACGAATAAACTTTGGAACATCGCGCGGTTTATACAAGGAATAACGAATAAGGATAATGGAATAAGTAACGACGGCCAAAATATTCCTTACTCCTTACTCGTTACTCCTTCCACTTTGGCCGACCAATGGATTATTTCTCGCCTCAATCAAGTTATTTTTGAAGTAACCCAGGCTATTGAATCATATCAATTTTCTTTGGCTGGCGAAAAATTGCGTGATTTTACTTGGAACGAGCTCGCCGATTGGTATTTGGAAATTGCTAAAATTGAGGGCGATAAAACTGAAATTTTAAATTATATTCTCAACACAATTTTAAAATTATGGCATCCGTTCATGCCGTTTGTGACCGAGCAGATTTGGAGCGAGATGTATGGAGGAGAAAAGATGCTGATGGTGGAGCGCTGGCCGATTTGTCATCCCTTCGACAAGCTCAGGGCAGGCTCTGAGAGTAGCGCAGGATCTGTCACCGATAATTTTAGCGTCATTCAATCCATTGTCACCGCCATCCGCTCGCTTCGCGCCGACAACAAAATCGAGCCGGTGAAGAAATTAAGTGTAATAATTAGCGCCGGAAAACAAGCTGAACTTTTGGAAGAAAATCGTGATATCATCGAAACTCTCGCCCGACTCGAAAGCCTCGCGATCGCGCCCAAAGCGGAAAAGCCGGCGAGCGCTGTCAGCGCGGTAGTAGGAAGCTCGGAAGTGTTTGTCGACCTGGCCGGTGTGATTGATTTGGCCAAAGAAAAGATTCGGTTGCAGACGGAAATAGATGAGCTGAATAAATACATTGTTGGCTTAAACGCTAAATTGGCCAATGCCGAATTTGTCCAAAACGCGCCTACAGCGGTGGTGGAAAAAGAACGCGCCAAGCTGGCTGAAGCGCAAGAAAAGATTAAAAAATTAGGCGATAGTATTTAGTATGCCCACTGCAAACGCCTTTGTATTTGATCTTGACGGTGTCTTGGTAGATCCGACCACAAAAACTGTTGTCTTAAACGAAACTCTGGACATATTGTGTAATTTGTTGCATGCTGGTAACACTGTTGGTTTTAATACTGGTCGCTCCTATGATTTTGTGGAGAAACATTTGGTAGAACCGCTGTTGAAAGCAATTGACAATCAATCTGATTTATTAAATTTATTTATCAGTTGCGAAAAGGGGGCGGTGGTTGTAACTTTTGATAATATTTTTCATCCGGTTGTAATGAAGAATGATAGAATTTCCGTGCCAATCAAAATTCAGAATGCTGTGAGGAATTTGGTAAAAAGTAAGTTTTTCGATTCAATGTTCTTTGATGAGACTAAATTAACAATGGTGTCCGTTGAGATGAATGATGGCCATAGTTTAGAAGATTTTTGGCGCGAGCAAAAAGATTTAGACAAAGCATTGGAAATGATGTTAGCAGACAACGATTTGTCGGAAAAATTTAAAGTTGATTCATCCAGGATCGCCACTGATTTGGAAAGTAAGGCGGTGGGTAAAGATTTGGGTACAGAAAATTTTATTGAGTGGTGTGATAAAAATAAGAAACCGGTAGACAAGATTATATTTTTTGGCGACAGCAAATCTGATTTAGATATGGTCAGGTCAGCTGTGAGACACGGCAAACAATTCGAGTTTGTATTCGTAGGTGAACAAAAATATTTAAAAGACACATTGATAGCTTTTCCCGTTATATTCACGAAAAATACCTATGAAGCGGGAGTAAATGAATATTTTCAATCATATAAATTTTGAATATGAAAATCAATACCGACACACAAAAAATCGAAGAATTATTATCTCGCGGGGTGGAAAACATTTACCCTAAGCGCGAATTTTTGGAAGCGCGGTTAAAAGAAGGCAAACAACTAACTCTTTATACCGGTTACGATCCGACTGCGCCCACGCTTCACATCGGCCATGCCATTACCATGATGAAATTGCGTCAGTTTCAGGATTTGGGGCATAAAGTTATCATGCTCATCGGGGATTTTACCGGTATGATTGGCGATCCCAGCGACAAATCCAGTACGCGTCAGCCGTTGACGCGCAAACAGGTTCTGGAAAATTGTAAAAATTACCAAAAACAAGCCAGCACAATTTTGAATTTTACCGGCCCCAATGCGGTGGAGGTGAAATATAACAGTAAATGGTTGGGCAAATTAAATTTTGCCGAAGTGTTGGAATTGACCTCGCATTTTACCGTTCAACGGATGTTGGAGCGCGACATGTTTGAAAAACGAATGGCCGAGGCCAAACCGATTCATCTTCATGAATTTTTATATCCGGTAATGCAGGGATACGACAGTGTGGCCATGGTGCCGGATGGGGTGGATGGCGAGGTTGGGGGCAACGACCAAACCTTCAATATGCTCGCCGGGCGCGATTTGATGAAAGATCTTAAGAAAAAAGAAAAATTTGTTTTAACCACCAAACTACTCACCGACAGCTCGGGCAAAAAAATGGGTAAAAGCGAAGGTAACATGATCGCGCTCACCGACACCCCCGAAGATATGTTTGGCAAAGTGATGAGCTGGAGTGATGGTATGATCGCGCCCGGATTTGAGCTATGCACAAAAATTGTAATGTCGGAAATTGAGCAGATCAAAAAACAAATGGAGAGCGGAGTCAATCCGCGCGATTTAAAGTTAAGGCTCGCCGGCGAAGTGGTAAAAACATTTCTGGGCGAAACTGTTGCGGCCAAAGCGCAAGCGCATTTTATTTCCACTTTCAGCAAAAAAGAAACACCAACCGAAATCCCGGAATTAAAGCCGAGCATATATGATATTGCCACGGTGCTGGTGGAGTCCAAAATTTGTAAAAGCAAATCCGAAGCGCGCCAGGTGATTGATCAAGGTGGAGTGAAGGTGAATGATGTCAAAGTGCCGGTTGGTCAATATTCGTTCGCGGTCAAAGTCGGCGATACCATTCAAAAGGGTAGTCGGTGGTTTGTAAAAGTGATATAGATCATCAATCTTTATATGACAGTCGAGTTTGGTAATCGAAGAGTGGTTCAAGAGTTTCGAGCGGTAATGCCGTCAGATTTTGAATATTTTAAAAAATTATTTACGATTGGAAAGCAGGTCTGGGTGCGGTCTTCCAGCGAAATGAGAGTTGAAAAAGCGGGTTGGGAAGTTGTTGAATTAGTGCCGGATGAGAGCGGAGAATTTACGGTAATTAAAGTTAGAAATATTCAGTCAGGAGAACAAAAAAGAGTTGACGGATTTGAATTAAAGGAATTGAATCGTGAAAATCCTAATTTAATTTCCGCCAGTGAAGGTACCCTTTCAGATAAATGCATCAATCACAAGAATCAGTCGGAGGACAAACGGTCATTCGAAGATTGGCGTCGAAACAAACAAGAAGCGTTAGACAGAGAAGTAAAAAAAGTAATTAGTAGTTTAGTCGAGTCTGGAAAACGAATTAGCGCGGTTGGTTTGCCAGAAAGCGACGCGCGGTCACAGTTGCAAAATATTGCTGAAGAATTAAAAAAATTTTCGGCAGAAATGGTCGCACCAAGCGATGATTTTGTGAGTGTTACCGATTGGTATTCATGGAGAGTTAATTTGAAACGAACTCTATCCAATATTAAGAAAGTCAATTTACCTACTATTACTTTTCGCGTTGAGCGACGCGGTCGTAATTATTTCTTAAGACCATTTAACGAGAATGAAGGCGATGTTCAGAATTGGTTGCGACGAATGGGGGCAATTTTTTCTTGGGAATAGGATTTCATTTTTATGTCCATAATAAAAAAACAAGTAGAAGAAATTTTACAAAATATCGATGTAACGAGTGAGATTTTTTTATCTGTTCCGCCCAAATCCGAAATGGGCGATCTCGCGTTCGCGTGTTTTGATATCGCCAAAGAATGGAAAATGAGCCCGGTAGAAGTGGCGAAAAAAATTGAGATGGAGATCCTTCGCTTCGTTCAGGATGACATTTTGGTGAATAAAGTCAAAGCGTTTGGTCCGTATGTAAATTTTTTCTTGAACTCGGCGGTCGTGACGGAAACAATCGTCAAAGCGGTGGCCAAAGAAAAAATCAAATTCGGGGCTAATAATTTTGGCGCCCAAAAAAGCGTGGTGATCGAATATCCCAGCAACAACACCCACAAAGAATTGCATGTGGGACATTTGCGCAATATTTGCATCGGCAATTCGTTGACGCGGATTTTTTCGGCCAATGGTTTCAAAATTACGCCGATTAATTATATCAACGATTTTGGCGCTCATGTCGGCAAGTGCTTGTGGGGACTGCAAAAATTTCACGCCGGCGAAAAGCCTCCGGCAGACAAGCAAGGTTGGCTCGCGAAAATTTATACCGAAGCGAGCATTTATCTCCAAGATCACCCGGAATTGAAATCGGAAGTTTATGACACTCAAGCAAAATTGGAAGCCAAAGATAAAAGTATTTGGAAATTATTTACCACTACTCGCCAGTGGAGTCTGGATAGTTTCGATAAATCATTCAAAGAGATGGGCGTGAAGCACAACATCACTTTTTATGAGCAAGATGTCAAAGATCTGGGTCAAAAAGTGGTTGATGAATTATTAAAAAAAGGCATCGCTACCGTGGGAGAGGGCGGGGCGATCATAGTCGATCTGGAGAAATACAATTTGGACATCGGACTGTTGCGCAAAAGCAATGGCGGCGGGCTGTATTTGACGAGCGATCTCGGGCTCGCGATCGTGAAGAATAAAAAATTTTCGCGCGTAGCCGAAAGCATTCATCTCACCGGCAGTGAACAAAATTTTTATTTTCAGCAGTTATTTAAAGTGTTGGCATTGGCCGGTTATGACTACAAAATGACTCATATCGGATACGGGCTGGTCAGCACGCCGGCGGGCAAGATGGCCTCGCGCCTCGGCAATGTCGTGCTCTATGACGATGTGCGCGACGCGGTGTATGAAAAAGTTTTGGGCGAAACAACTGTCCGCCACAGCGATTGGAGTAAAAAGAAAATTTCTGACACGGCCAGGATAATCGCTTTTGCCGCGATCAAGTTTGAATTTTTAAAACATGAGGCGGTAAAAAATGTGGTGTTTGATCCGATCGCGGCGGCCTCAATCGACGGTTTTACCGGTCCCTATGTTCTTTATACCGTGGCGCGGATCAATAGCATCGTGCGAAAATCAAAGATAAAATATCAAAAAGCAAAAATTCGTTTTGATTTATTGTCGCAACCGGAGGAGAAAGCGCTCGCGCTTTTAATGGATGAGTTTGGCGATATGTTAAAAAAGGCTTTTAAAAATTACAACCCCTCGGTAATTGTGAAATATTCATTTGATTTGGCCAAAGCCTACAATGATTTTTACACCAAACATTCCGTGCTTGGCGCCGACAGCTCGGAATTAAAATTGGCGCGTTTGGCTTTATCCGCGAGCGCTCGTCAAGTGATTATTAATTCCTTGTATTTACTCGGCATCGAAACCGTGGACGAAATGTAATTTATGTCTCAAATTATTGAACAATTGGAATTGGCGAAACTGGCGAGCGGTCAACTGCGAACAGCCTCGACTAAACAAAAAAATTTGTTTTTAGAAAAACTGGCCGAGTTGTTGTCGAAGAATAAGGCTCAAATACTTAAGGCCAACGCCCAAGATGTCGAGGGTGCGACTGGTTTGACCGAGGCGATGAAAAAAAGATTGCTCTTGGTAGAGGCGTCAGTCGATAATATGGCTCAGGGCGTGCGCACAGTGATCGATCTCGATGATCCTGTAGGTCAAGTGGTGTCGAGCCATATCGAATCCAACGGACTCAAAATCAACCGAGTGCGTATCCCAATCGGTGTAATATTTTTTGTTTTTGAATCTCGACCCAATGTGATCATCGACGCGGCCGCGCTCGCGATCAAAAGCGGTAATGCGCTCATTGTGCGTGGCGGTAAAGAAGCGTGCCATTCCAATGAAATTTTGGAAAAACTGATTCAAGAGGCGCTGGCGTCATCCGGATTGTCAAAAAATTGCGTGATGCAACTTACCGACAAAAGCCATGAAGCGATTTATGAAGTCGTGCGCCAATCAGAATATATCGATCTCGCGGTGGCGCGTGGACGCGAACAGCTTATCAGTGCAGTCAAAGAGCGCGCGCGTGTGCCGGTAATCGCTCATGAGCGCGGTGTTTGTCATATTTATATCGATGAATTTGCCGATGTCGCCAAAGCGATCAAAATCGCGGTCAATGCCAAAGTGTCCAATCCGGCGGTTTGCAATTCGGCCGAAGCGATTTTGGTGCATGAAAAAATCGCCGATAAAATTTTACCGGATTTGATAAACGAATTGATTAAAAATGGCGTCGAAGTGCGCGGTGATACGAGTGCGCGCGCGCGAAGTCAAAACTGCGTACCGGCGCAGGATAGTGATTGGGGTAAAGAATTTTTGGATTTGATCGTTGCCGTCAAAACGGTAAGAGATATCGATGAGGCGCTCGCGCATATTGAAAAATACGGGTCGCGCCATAGTGACGCGATTGTGACCGAAAATAAAAACAATGCCGAGAAATTTTTGAATCAAGTGAATAACGCGGCCACTCTTGTCAACGCCTCCACTCGACTGGTGGATGGCGGTATTTTTGGTCTGGGCGCGGAGTTTGGCATTTCGACCGCTTCGATTCACATGCGCGGTCCGATGGGGCTCGCCGATCTCACAGTGACCAAATACACGGTGGAAGGCAATGGACAAATCAGATAATATTATGAATAAACGCGATTTAACCATCATAAAAATCGGTTCCAACACTTTGATCGATGGCGATAAAACCATCCGCCAATCTTTGATTGATGAAATTTTGTCGTTGGTTAGTCGTCGTATTCAAAATGGCGAAAAAATTATTATTATTTCATCGGGCGCGGTGGCGCTCGGTCGGGCGGCTCTCCATGACGACAAGCGCGTATTGTCCAAGGCGGTGGTGGCGGGAGTGGGCCAAGTTAATCTGATTGCCGGTTATTTTGAGAGCGCCAAAAAATTAAATTTATTGATTTCTGATCTTTTGATTACGCGTCCGCATCTGGTGGATCACGAACAGTTTTTAAAATTACAAGAGACGGTGGCGGGGTTGCTCGGCAATAATATTATTCCGATTGTCAACGAAAATGACGCGCTTGTTTCGGGCAGTGATTGGGCGTTTGGCGATAATGATTCGCTCGCGGCGTCGCTCGCGATCGCTTTTGGGGCTCGTCGGCTGATTATTTTATCGCATGTCGACGGACTTTATGATGGTGATCCGGCCAAAGATCCCCAAGCCAAATTTATTCCGGAAGTGAAAGATGCCAATGCCATGATCATGAAATTTTGTTCCAAAGATACTTCCGCGCTCGGTAGCGGCGGAATGGTTTCAAAATTGAAAGCGGCGCGATTGTGCGCGGCGGTCGGCATCGAGACGCGTATTGTCAATGGACTGTTGGGCGGGGCGCTTGACCGGGCGCTTAATGATGAATCGATTGGCACTGTCTTTATTCCATTACCGGCGGCCCAAGCGATAAAAAATCGCGATCGGTGGATTTTATCAGCCAAAAGTTCAGCCGGCAGTATCATGATTGATGATGGCGCCGAGGCGGCACTGTGTCGTGGCAAGAGCTTGCTCGCCGTGGGGGTAAAAAAAGTTTACGGATCATTTGATCAAAAAGAAATCGTGGAGTTGGTCAATGGCAAAAAAGAAGGAATTGCCTTTGGCATCGTTGATGTTTCTTCCAAAAATTTAGAAAAAGTTTTAAAATCCGATAAAACCGGAGTGCAGGTAATGCATGCCGATAATATCATGATCTATCATGGCGTATGCGTAATATCCAAAAAATAGCGATTATCGGCGGGGGAGTGATGGGAGAAATATTTATCACGGGAGCAATCGATGTTTTTGCGGGATCAGAAATTTGCGTGGTTGATAAGAATGTCGACAAGTTAAACGCGATCAAAAAAAATCATCCCACGGTAGAAACTGTTTTTAGCAATCTGATTGCCATCAACAATGCCGATCTCATCATAATAGCGGTTAAGCCCCAGTCATTTGAAGGTTTGGCGCGTCATCTCGAGGGCGCCATCGGTAGCGACAGTCTGGTGATCTCGATTATGGCCGGAGTATCCATCAAAAAAATTCAAAAAGATTTAGGTGTAAAAAGTGTCATTCGGGCCATGCCCAACATGGGGGCGCGAGTGAAAAAAAGCGTGACCACCTGGATTGCGTCTGAAAAAATCGGCGCGCCGGACAAGGATTGCATCCGTAAGCTGTTTGGGGGGATCGGATTTGAAATGGAGATTGATAACGAACGAATGATTGACACAGCGACGGCGATTGCCGGCAGTGGTCCGGGTTTTTTATTTTATTTGGTCGAGGAGTGGCTCAAGTCCGCTCAAAAAATGGGGTTGGGTAAAGAAGAAACAAAAAAAATGCTTCTCGCGACTATCGATGGCGCGAACACGCTCTTACAGCAATCCGGCGAGCCGGAAATTTTAAAACAACAGGTGGCTTCCAAAGGTGGTACTACCGAAGCCGGTCTCAAGGAAATGAAAAAAATTGTTCCCGCCCTGTGGCGCCAAACTTTATCGGCGGCGCAAAAGCGCGCGCGTGAATTATCTAAATAATTATGTTCTATACCCGCATTATTAGGCCGATTTTTTTCAAAACCGATCCGGAATGGATTCACCATGTGATTATTAAGGGATTAAATGTCGCGAGCCGGATTTGGCCATTGAATTTTTGGTTGGAGAAATTTTGTTTGATTCGCGATCCGCGCCTTACCGTAAAAATTAGCGGTCTGTCACTCATGAATCCGGTGGGTTTGCCGGCTGGTTTTGATAAATATGTCGAAGCGCCTTATGCTCACGGCATGATGGGCTATGGGTTTGCCGAATTGGGGTCGATAACTTATAGTGAGCAACCCGGTAATCCCAAACCGCGTTTGTGGCGGATCCCCAAAGACAAAGGACTAATCGTGTATTATGGTTTGTCCAATTCCGGAGCGCAAAAATCAATAGCGCGTTTGAAAAATATTCGTCGTCGTCCCACTCCGCTCGGAGTCAGTATCGCGCCTACGACCGGGCTTACCATTGATCAAATGGCCGAGGATTATTTGAAATCTTTCATATTATTGCACGCTTACGCCGATTTTATCACCCTCAATGTCAGCTGTCCCAATGTGGCTTCTTGCGATGTGTTTTCGCAGATTTCTTTTATTAAAGAATTGGTGGAAAAAATAATGCAAACGGTTCGGGCGCAAAAAATCGTCAAAAATATATTTTTAAAGATTGGTCCGGATATGAAAATCGAAGACATGGATCAGGTCATCGATGTGTGCGTGGCTAACGGTATCACCGGTATTGTGGCCACCAATCTGATCAAAAAACGCGAGGGGATAACGCCACAGAGCTCGGTCGAACAGCTCAATCATCCGGGAGGTATTTCCGGCATGCTTTTACAGTCAAAAAGCGACGCGGTAATCAAACGAATTCGCGAGCGAGCTGGCGACAAGCTCAAAATCATCGGCGTGGGTGGCATTTTTTCAGCCGAAGACGCTTATCGAAAAATAAAATTGGGGGCGAGCGCGGTGCAGGTGTTCACCGGTTTTATTTACAACGGTCCGTTTTTTATTCGTCAGTTGAATAAGGACATGATTAAATTGCTTGAGCGGGACGGATATAAAAATATCAGTGAAGCGGTGGGAAAGGATGTCGTAGCGAAGATGTAGTCAGTTTTTAATTGGCAATACTATCAAAATTTGGTATAATATTTATCAAATAAATAATTAAAATTTTATGATCGTAGCCAAGCAAGACATGGCGGGATTGCCCGAATACGATAATCACCGATTAGTCGTAAAAGTGGAGGACGAGTCAGTTGGTTTAAAAGGATTCATCGCGATTCATTGCGCGAATGGCGCGTATCCGGCGCTCGGAGCGACGCGATTATGGAATTATCATTCCGAGGAAGAAGCCTTGCGCGACGCTTTGCGCTTGTCAAAATTAATGACTTACAAATCAGTTTTGGCCGGTTTACCATATACGGGCGCCAAAGCAGCCCTGATTTTCGGTCCCAAAACTCAACTTCATCGTGAAGCCATGTTTCGCGCATACGCCAAAAAAGTGAACGAGCTTAAAGGCCAGTTTATTACCGGTACTGATGTCGGAGTCAGTAATAAAGACTTGGATGTAATGTGCGAGGAGAGCAGTTATATGATTGGCGGAGGTGTTGATTCGGGCTATTTTACCGCCATGGCGGTGTTTGACGGCATCAAGCGCGCCCTTAAAGTAGTTTATGGCACCGACGATATTTCACATCATTCTTTTGCCATCCAGGGACTCGGCAAAACCGGTTATCCATTATTAAAATTTTTAGTAAAGGCAGGGGCAGAAAAAATTTATGTGACCGATGTCAATCCGCGCAAGGCTTGGTTTGCCAAGTTGCGATTTCCATATATTAAATTAGTCAACGCGGTCGAGATTCATTGTCAGCCGGTCGATGTTTTTTGTCCGTGCGCCATGAGCCACTCGATCAATGCCGATAGTGTCTCGCAATTGCAATGTAAAGTGGTGGCCGGGTCCGCGAACAATCAGTTGGATCGCGCGGAAACCGGTGCTTTACTTTTTCAAAAAGGCATTCTTTACGCGCCTGATTTCGTGCTTAACGCCGGCGGTTTGATTAGCGTGGTGGATCAATACGAAAATTCCAAACATTCTGAAGCGCGAGTGCTTGAAAAATTGAAAAAAGTAGGCGAGAGCCTTTCGACAATTTTTGAAACCAGTCGCCGCGAAAACAAAGCGCCCAATGCCGTGGCGACAGAAATCGCGGATAAAGTAATTGCGAATTATGTCCAAGCCGATAATTGATTGGAAAAAAATCGAGGCTAAAAAATTTTTAAAAATGCTGCGCGTCCAACCGGAGGGTTTTTGGGTAAAACGAGGCGAAAAGATGACTTTGAAATTATTTAACGAAATGTCTCGGCGTGTGCCGGCTTACCGCGATTTTTTGAAAAAAAACAGTATCGATGCCGGTAAAATAAAAACTATTGCCGATTTTAAACAAGTGCCCGCAATCAGCAAGGATAGCTATTTGAAAAAGAATGATTTGCAAAATTTGTGTTGGGACGGGGTTTTTTCGGATTGCCAGTGGGATATTTCATCAACATCCGGCTCTACCGGCGTGCCGTATTATTTTCCTCGCCAGGACGACCAAAATGCACAATATGCTTTATTGGCCGAATTGTATTTGCTTAATAATTTTTCAATTGACAGACGGACGACTTTGTATGTCAATTGTTTCGCGCTGGGGGTTTGGATCGGCGGATTATTTACCTATGAGGCATTAAAAATGGTTTCTCGTCGGGGCGGTTATTCGCTGTCGATCATTAATCCCGGATTAAACAAATCCGAAATTTTAAAAGCTATCAAACAAATAGGGGGTAATTTCGATCAGGTTATTATTGGCGGCTATCCGCCTTTTGTGAAAGATGTTATCGACGAAGGTAGAGTGCAAGGACTGAATTGGTCTGATTTTAATATAAAATTTGTTTTTTCCGCCGAGGGTTTTAGTGAAGATTTTAGGGATTATGTATCTCAGATAGTTGGTTCGAAAAATATTTATTTGGATTCATTAAATCATTACGGCACTGTCGACCAAGGAACGCTGGCGCATGAAACTCCTTTGACTACTATGATCAGGCGTTTGGCAATTAAAGACGAGCGATTGTACCGAGCGATTTTTAAAGAGAGAGTTTTCCACCTGCCGACTTTGGCGCAATATTTACCGGAAATGTTCTTTTTTGAAGAGGACGATGGCGGTGTAATCTGCAGTTCGCAAAGCGGTTTGCCACTGGCGCGTTATGACCTAAAGGATAGTGGCGGTGTAATCGGATTTCATCAGATGGCAGAAATTTTTGCTTCTTGCGGATATGACTTTATGGGTGAAATTAATAAAGCCGGCATTCGAACGACTCTTTGGAGTTTGCCGTTTGTTTATGTTTATGAGCGCCAGGATTTGAGTGTCAGTTTTTCAGGCGCAAATGTATATCCGGAAACAATCAAGAAAGTTCTCATTGAGAGCCGGTTTAGTGATTTTTTGACGGGCAAATTTACTATGGTAATCGATCACGACAATCAGCAGAATCCGTCTTTGGTGTTAAACATTGAAAAGAAAAATGGGGTAACGGATTTGTCATCAGCTGTTATTGACATGTTAAAGCAGGGTGTGGTGGATCGATTATTGATGGAAAATTCGGAATATAAAATAATATACCAAACTCATCGTCAACCGGGCGGTGCCGCTCCCGTGATTAAATTATGGGAATACGATAGCGCGCCATATTTTAGCGGTGGCGGTAAGCAAAAATGGGTTTTAAAATCTTAGTCTATGATTAAAGAAATCGTTAATAGAGATGACTGGCAGCCGGTGTGCGTGCGTGCGGGTCGAGTCGATTTATTCGGTGATTTACAAAATTTTATCGACAATCGCTCCGGTATTATCGTGGTCAATCAAATTGAAGAGCAGTTGCACGAATTATTTTTATTGCGGCATCCTGAATATCGATTTGACAAAAATTATCAATCTCATTTGGATCAATATATTCAAGATCATTTTTCTGTTTTTGATAATGCGGGTAATTGGTTTTATTTCCCCTGGGACAACAAGCTGGTTCATTATTTGGATGAAACCGAGCATAATGAATTGCGCACCGGCCGTAATCGATTTTTGATTAATGCCGATGAGCAAAATCGTTATTATGAAGCGCGGATCGGGGTGATGGGGATGAGTGTGGGTAGCCATGTGGCTCTTACCATCACGATGACCGGCGGGGCCAAACATTTGAGACTGGCGGACTTGGATACTATTTCCGGTTCAAATTTGAATCGTATTCGGAGTGGTTTTTCCAGTCTCGGATTGAGCAAAGTGAAGGCGGTGGCGCGACAAATTTTTGAAATCAATCCTTATTCTGACATTAAGATTTATCCGGATGGCATATCTGATGACAATATTGATGATTTTTTTTCATCAAACGATGGTCTGCAGCTTGTAATAGAAGAAATGGATAATCCGTATTTAAAATTGAGAGCGCGTGAAGTGGCCCGCGCCAGCCGCGTGCCGATGATTATGGCGGCCGATAACGGCGACGGAGTAATCGTCGATATCGAACGCTATGATATCCAGCCGGATCGACCTTTGTTGCATGGGATTTTAGGAGATATGCATCCGCGCGATTTGGTAAATATTGACCCTAAACAGTTGCCGAATATAATCGCTAAGATGGCGGGCGCGGATTTCGCGTCCGCACGAATGTTGTCTTCGGTTGATGCGGTGGGGAAAACAATTTATTCTTGGCCGCAACTGGGCACCGCGGCTACTTTATGCGGGTCAACATTGGCGAATTTGGCGCGTAGAATTGTCATCGGAGAACAGCTATCCAGTGGACGATTTGTCGTCGATGAGTTAGAAATGTTTAAACCGGTAAATACATGAAAAAAATATTTGAGGCGTGGCAAGTAAAAATTAGCGACTATCCAAACGATCAAAATATATCGCTGCAAATTCGATTTTTATTGCGTTTTGCCGTTTTGGCTCCTTCGGCTCACAACACTCAGCCGTGGCTATTCGCGGTTGAAGAAAACAAGATTTTTGTGTATTTAGACAAAACGCGTGTCCTGGGACTTTCAGATCCAACCACTCGTCAGACTTATGTTAGTATGGGCGCCATGATATTTAATATTTTGTGCGCCGCCAGTTATTTTGGTTTCTCCACTCAAGTTGATTACTTGCCCCATGATAATGCAGAAAATTTAAAATCAAAATTATTGGCCGTAATTAATTTATCCAAAAGCGGCCAGGGTGGAAAATCATTTGGCGATCTTTTGCCTTACATTTCCAAGCGACATAGCGCCAAATTAGCCTACCTTGACAATAAATTGTCATCTGATCAGATTGGTGATGTATCACATCTATCTTCGCCCGGCATGGAATTGAAGTTCTTTTTTAATAAAGAGGACATTGTTAAAATGGCTGAAATCGTATATTTGGGTACCCGTGAAGCTTTTGCCAACAATGATTTTTGTATTGAATTAAGTCAGTGGGTTCGGTCGAGCTGGAGCGATCGGCTTGATGGTATGCCCGCGGTGACAGTGGGTGTGCCCGCCATATTATCCGGTTTGATTCCTTGGGCGATCGCCCATTTAGATACCGGAAAAATGCAGGCGCGCGATGCCGGTAAGTTGGTGGCGAATACACCCGGTATCGGTATTATTGGGGTGGCGGAAGAAAATCAGTTGAGTTGGTTGCGAGCCGGCGAATTATTTGAACAAACTGCTCTGACTCTGAAATCAATCGGGTTCGACTGCGCTCTAATGGGCGCGCCAACGGAGTCCGCGACTGCCAGCGCGCGCTTGAAGAGTTTGGCAAAATTAAATAGTTTTCCGGCGTTGTTTTTTCGCTTCGGAGTGTCCCAAAAACCAGTGCTTTTTTCTCCGCGTAGAGACGCGGACCAATGTATTATTAATCACCACCAACATGTTTGATTCAATGAATTTCAGTTTGCTATCAGTTGGGATTATCGTGGCCGCCGGTACTATTTTTGGTTTTGTGGTATTTTTTAACAACCGTCAGAGCGCCACCACCAAGGCGTTTTTATTTTTATCATTAATCACCGGATTGTGGGGGATGGTTAATTATGCCGCCTGTAATGTCGCGTCGATTTCATCGGCGATTTTTTTGACTCGGGCGGTAATGTTTTTGGCGGTTTGGCAAGCATACGCTTTGTTTAGATTTTTTTATATTTTTCCACGGCCTACCTATAACTTGCCCAAGACAGCCGGTGTGCCAATTTTAATCGTTTGCATTGTCGTTTCCGCTCTGACATTTACCAATTTTATCTTCGCGAATATCGTAAATTTTATTCCCAATACTCCACCCACGACCGTGGTTGGACCTTTGATGCCGCTATTTGGGTTAACCGCTATCGGATTGGTATTATCCGGTCTGTTGGTATTTTTTGGTCGCACCATAAAAACGGAACGACAAAATCGTTTGCCGTTTATTATTATTTGGACCGGGGGAACAATTACCTTTTTTTTAATTATAGTATTTAGTTTTATTTATCCCGCATGGCTTAATCGGTCCGATTTTGTGCCGTTGGGTGCGATATTCACATTTCCACTTATTACGGCCACCGGTTATGCTATTGTCAAGCATCGGTTGTTGAATATTCGCATTATCGGCACAGAGTTTATTACTTTGGCTTTAGCTCTGACGATTTTACTGGAAGTATTGTTGACGGATACTTTGCCTTTAATAATATTTCGTTTTAGTTTGTTTATTTTGGTTTTAATTTTTGGCGTTTCTTTGATCAAGGGTACAATCAAAGAAGTGGAGCAGCGCGAAAAACTGCAAAAGCTATCCGGTGAATTACAAACCGCCAACACTCGACTCAAAGAATTGGACCAACAAAAGACCGACTTTTTATCGATCGCGTCGCATCAACTGCGCACGCCCCTTTCTATTTTTAAGGGATATATCGAACTGCTTAGCGATGGGGCATATGGAAAAATCGGCGTCGAGCCTAAACGAATTTTGCATGATTTCGACATCAACAATGAACATTTGATCAAATTGGTGGATGAATTTTTAAATGTTTCGCGCATTGAACAAGGGAGGATCAAGTGGGATTTCAAACCGGCGGATATCGGCCAACTCATCGGCGAAGTGGTGCATGAGCTCAAAGAAAAAGCGACCGGTAAGAAAATGGCTTTGGTATGGCATGATAACGCCGAACCCATGAATGTCACGATGGATCGCGAAAAGATTTATCACACCTTGTTTAATTTTGTAGATAACGCGGTGAAATACAGCGATGATGACGAAGTAATCGTTAGTCTCGAGTCAAAAGACGGCGGAGTGGAAGTGCGCATCAAGGATCATGGCATCGGTTTTGACAAGATCGATGAGGCCAGTTTTTTTACTAAATTTTATCGCGGACAAAATACCAAGAATACCAACAATGTGGTCGGCACCGGTCTCGGCATATACATCTGTAAAAAATTCGTCGAAGGTCATGGTGGGCGAGTTTGGGCCAAATCGCCCGGTCCGGGCAAGGGGAGTGAGTTTGGGTTTTGGTTGCCGCTCGTGGCGCGACCGACCAAAGAACAGATGGTCGCTTCCCAATCAAAAATTAATGTGATATAATGAATTTGTTAAATTTATTTTTTAATTTGTTACTATGATTTTTCAAAAATCATCCCCCAAACAATACGAAGAAGAGCAGATTTTGGCGCCGGTTTCTCCCAATACTTCCCAAGACAATGTCGAGACCATAGTGGGGCCGTCGGTGAATGTCGAGGGTGATTTCGCGTCCGAGGGAAATATCATTGTCAAAGGCTCGGTGGCCGGCAGTGTGCATACCAGCCGTCATTTGGTAGTTGAGATGGGCGCGCGCATCATGGCCAATGTCCGAGCCGGTAGCGCGCAAATCGCCGGCGAGGTGCGCGGTAATATGAAAATTAAAGAATCGCTTGAGCTTCAGTCGACGGCGCGCGTGCTCGGAGATATCGAAGCAAAAACTTTGGTGATTGAGGCCGGGGCGCTATTGCTTGGCAAAGTGACAATGCCCGGACTTGAAGAAAATAAACCCAAAACAACGCGTGGTTTTAGCAAGAAAAGCGAAGAAATCGCGGTCATGGCCGAATAGTTGGATGTTGGGAATCTGTAACTTTGTTTTTGGGATCTCCGGTTTTTATGTATGTTTACATCTACGACAATTTTTTGCGCCACAAGAAATATGAGTCGATCGTAAAATCGATTGAAGTGCGCCTGACTGACTACGGTATCGCCGGTAAAATTTTGCGTTTGAATAATTATACCGATGCCAAGCCGATGATCGACGATGAGATCAGGCGAGGGGCGAAGACGGTGGTGATTGTCGGCAATGATGTGACGCTGGGAAATGTGTTGTCGCGCAGCGCTACTTGCGATTGCGTGTTTGCTTTTTTACCGGTGGGGACGGATAATACGATCGCCGATGTGCTCGGGATCCCGGTGGGGATAGAGGCGTGCGATGTTCTATCGCGTCGACGCAAAGAGCGCCTCGATGTCGGGTGGATGAACAATCGCTATTTTATTTCGCAGTTGCATGTACTGCCGGCCAAGGTCGAAGTGATCTATGACGAGCGATTTAAGGCTTATGCCAACGATAAAATGGAGGTCGTAGTATGTAATTTACAGCCTTTTTATTGGCAGAAGGATAAAAAAAGCCAAGAGCGCTTGGTGGTGCATCCTCAAGATGGCAAGCTCGAAGCATTTTTAAGGCCATTGACAAAAGCCTCCTGGTGGGGGTATAAATATGAGAGCCCCAGCATCTTTCCGTTTGAGGAAATGGAGATTGTTGGCAAAGAGCCGTTTACGGTGGAGGCGGACGGCAAAATTTCCAAGGAAATCAAGGTAAAAATAAAACTGGCGCATGGCAAGATCGAGATGATTGTAGGGCGCAATCGGAGGTTTTAATTATTTTTTTAATTTTAATGGTAGTCACTATTACCTTGAGTAATTATGAAGCCGATGTCAAAAGTCAAAATCAAATGGTCGCGTGATTTTGCTTATGTGATTGGACTGTTAACGACAGATGGCAGCTTATCTTCCGATGGCAGGCACATTAGTTTTACCTCAAAGGACAAGGAATTGGTTGAAAATGTAAATAATGGACTGTCTATATCATGCAATTTTGGCATGAAAGGGAATGGAATCAACAAAGAAAAGAAATATTTTGTTATTCAGATCGGCGATGTGCTGTTTTATAAATTTTTAATGGAAATAGGATTGATGCCGAATAAAACCAAGATTTTGAGCGGTATTAAAATTCCGAATAAGTATTTTTTTGATTTTTTACGCGGACACTTCGATGGTGATGGTAGTTTTTATTCTTATTGGGATAAGCGTTGGAAAAATAGTTTTATGTTTTATTTATCATTTGCTTCGGCTAGCAAAAAACATATATATTGGCTTCAACATAAAATCAGCGATTTTTTGGGTGTATTTGGCCATATTACACTGGCAAGCGGCAAGTCGTGTTATCAGTTAAAATATGCTAAATCGGAAAGTATGAAGATTGTTAGAAATATGTACAAAGGCACATCATTTCTTTGTCTTCGTCGCAAGCACTTGAAAATTTTTAAAGCTTTTGCTATACTAAAGTCCATATAGTATCATATTTACGCACTCTGCCCGGGTGCTGTAACTGGTAGCCAGACCGGCTTGAGGTGCCGGGGCCCGCAAGGGTGTGGAGGTTCAAGTCCTCTCCCGGGCACATTTTAGGAATTATGCAATATTTCATCGGTATCGTCGCTGTATTGGCCGGCGTATCGCTCATCCTCAAGACCGAGTGGTATGTCGCGAATTTTGGCGCGAGTGCTTGGGCTGAACGCACTTTTGGCACCGAGGGCGGGACCCGCATCATGTATAAACTGATTGGGTTGGCTTTTATTTTCATCGGGTTTCTCGCACTCACCAATATGTGGGAAGGGTTTCTCATGGCCACCGTTGGTCGTTTATTAATTCGCTAATATGACTCATGCCGGCACGGCGCTCATCGACCCCAAGATAGTATTTGACAAGATCGGCCTTACCGTCGGTATGCGGGTGGCGGATTTGGGTTGCGGACGCACCGGACACTTCGTTTTTCCGGTGGCGCGCGTGGTTGGCGACACCGGCGTGGTGTACGCGATCGATGTGGTTAAAGATATTTTGGAGAGTCTGAATAGTCGCGTGCGTTCGGAAGGGTTTGGCAATGTCCACACGGTTTGGTCGGATATTGAAATGGTCGAAAAGACCCCGATCCCGGCCGGCAGTCTGGATGTTGCTTTTTTTGTGAATGTGATGTATCTTTTACGGGACAAGGAATCGGCTTTGCGCGAGGCATCCCGACTGCTCAAAGACGGTGGCCAGATCGTTCTCATTGATTGGTCCAAAAATTTGGGCCCGCTCGGTCCCAAGGATGGCGTGATGGTTAGCCCGAGCGAAATGATCGAGCACGCGCAAATAAGCGGATTAAATTTAATGGAAAATATCAATTTGGGGGATTATCATTTTTGTTTGATTTTTAAGAAAAATTAGTTATGTCGCTTAGCTTTTTTAATTTGCTCAAATTGGATTATTGGTTTCGTCAGCCCTACATCGCGCACGGCGCGGTCAAGTGGATTTGGGTGGTATTATTTTTGGCTCTGGTTTTGGCCGGACTCATCGCGCGCATTTTTTATTCCGTTCAAAAAGAAAAATCCATTCGCGAATTGATTCGTCGTTTTTCCAATCTCGGCCTCACCACCGGGCTACTCGGACTGGTGTGGTTATTTTTTCGCCAAGAAAATGTGCCGTTTTTGGCGTGGCGATTTTGGCTCTTGGGGCTTGCTGTGATAGCGGTGGTGTGGCTCGGCAAATTATTGTGGTATGTTTTTCGTCGTTTGCCGGCCATTCGCGAGGAGCAAAAACAACGAGAAGTGATGAATAAATATTTGCCGAAGTAAGCTATGAGTAGGAGGCTCAAAGACATCGGGGATTGGGGTGAAAGCCAAGCTTGTGAATTTTTGAAGCGCCAAGGGTTTGTCGTGGTCGAGCGCAATTATCATACTACCACCGGAGAAATCGATATCGTCGCCCGCCAGGACGGCGATTATTATTTTATCGAGGTCAAGACGCGGACCGACCGCGCGCTCGCCACGGATATGGCAGTGACAGCGCACAAAAAAATGAAATTTGAGCGAGCGGTGCGGGCGTATTGCTATCGGCGCAATGTGCCCGAAACCGGACTTATTCTGGCTGGGCTGATAGTTTTTGTTGATCGCGCCAGTCGGACAGTCAAATTTCGGTTGGCGGTGTGGAGATAGAGTAGTATTTTTTACCTTGACGCCTGGCGATTTGGGTGATATACTATGGTCAATATTATTAACTTTTGAAAATATGCAAAATTTCAAACAGGAAAAAACATATGTGATGATCAAGCCCGATGGCGTAAAAAAAGGCTTGACCGGTGAAATTATCCGTCGATTTGAACAGCGCGATCTCAAGATCGTTGCTCTCGAGATGTTTCAGCCGACTCATGATGAGATTGATAATCATTATCCCAAAGACGAAGCCTGGATCCGCCGAGTCGGTCAAAAGACTTTGACCACCTATGCCAAATATGGCGTGGACGCGGTGCAGGAGCTGGGCACGGCCGAAGACCTCGAGATTGGCCAGATGGTGCGCAAGTGGCTCGTGGATTATATGACCAGCGCTCCGCTCGTGAAAATGGTAGTTGAGGGTGTGCATGCCGTGGACATGGTGCGCAAGATTTGCGGCGCGACCTTGCCTTACCTCGCTGACATGGGCACGATTCGCGGAGATTACAGCGCCGACTCGCCGGCGGTCGCCAATGGCGAGAAGCGCGCGGTGATGAATCTCGTTCACGCTTCCGAGACTGCGGCCGAGGCCGAGCACGAGATCGAACACTGGTTTGGCAAAAAGCCGATTTACAAATATAGCCGTCTTACAGACTAAAATTCAAAAATTTTAAAACCGGCTAAACGGGTATCTGTTTAGTCGGTTTTTTTGTTTTCGCAAATATATCACCCCTTCAAATCAAATTGATTAACTCGAAATTTGTGACTCGAAGTCGCTTTTGGGCCAAAACTCCCCGCCGCGAGGCGGGTCACACATTGGCCCAAATCCTGCGGAACGCTCCTTCTCGCCTACAAATTTACCTCGTTAATCAAATGATTTTCACGGGTAATATATTTGTTCAAACAAAAAAATCCAGCGTGGCGAATATTGTTTGTCACGCTGGATTTTTGAAATGATGCTTCACAATTTCGACGCGAAGTAGTTGATAATATCGGTATCGCCGGAGTAGCATTTGCCGTTATCGTAGAGCAGGGGAACACCAACGCTATCAGTCGCGATTCCACAGGCATGCGCTTTTTGAAGCAGATCGCGCGCATTAGTTTGATCGTGCCAAACTTCTTTTTTCTCGATGGTCATCTTGGCTTCGATATTATTATTTTTCATGTATTCTTCGGCTATGAGACAGTGCGGACATTCTTGGCCGTAATAAAAAATAATGCCGGCGGTAGGCGCCGAAGCCCGGCCAAACATCATGAATGCTCCAAATGTCACAATGAGGCCAAACACAGCCAAGGCCAAGATATTGATGGTTTGTTTAGACATAAAAATATTTTAATAACGGTAATATTATATCATAATCGCCAAATTTTGCCAATGAAAAAACCCGCCACAGCGGGTTTTTAAAGGAGTCAATGTTACGCGGTTTTTTTGGCGGAAGTGCGGCGACAAGTGGAGCAGGCGCGCAGTTTTTCCTTGCCCACGGTCAGTAATTGCAAATTCGGTTTCTGACGGCGCGGGACTTTGTTGTTGGCGTGCGAAACATGGTTGGCGCGCATCGCTCTTTTACCGCAAAGGTCACAGGTGCGAGACATAAAATTGGGTTGAATTATTGTAAATAAAGTAGTATAATAATACCACTAATTATTATTATTGTCAATACCCTATGAGTTTCGCCAATATCCTATTCTATTTTTTGATTATCGTGCCCTCGGCGATTATCCACGAATACGCTCATGGTTGGATGGCCGAGCGTTTGGGGGATAAAACCGCCCGTTATGCCGGCCGGCTCACCCTAAATCCGGTCAAGCATATTGACTTGTGGGGGACGATTATTTTACCGGTGATGCTGTCGCTGCTCACGCATGGATCGTTTATGTTCGCCTATGCCAAACCCGTGCCGTATAATCCATACAATCTGCGCGATCAAAAATGGGGTCCGGCTATCGTCGGTCTCGCCGGTCCGGCGTCCAATCTGATGCTCGCGTGCGCGTTCGCGATTTTGATTCGCTTCATTCCCGGCGCGACCATCGCGCCATTTCTCGCGATTATTGTTTACGCTAATTTGCTTTTGATGACATTTAACTTGATCCCCTTGCCTCCACTTGATGGGTCCAAAGTATTATTAGCCCTATTACCGAACGCCTTAGCCTATAAAGTGCAAGTGTTTTTTGATCGTTGGGGATTTTTCATTTTACTTTTACTCGCGTTTTATTTGTTTGATCTCATCTCGCCCGTGATCGAAGCGATGTTTCGTTTGTTAGTCGGATAATTATGATACGCGTTGTTTCCGTTTCTGAATTTATTTCTCAAATCAATGATATTATCGCCGGCGAGTTTGTCGTCGAGGGCGAAGTGTCGAGCTACAAAGTATCCCAGGGTAAGTGGGTGTTTTTTGATCTCAAAGACGACCGGTCGGTGCTAAGTTGTTTCGCGATTGTATATCAGGTCGGTCAGCCGCTCGAAGACGGGATGAAAGTGCTGGTGCTCGGTTATCCCAAAATTCACGACAAGTCCGGGCGGTTTAGTTTGACCGTTCAAAAAGTGGAAATGGTAGGCGAGGGGTCGCTCAAAAAAGCGTATTTATTGTTAAAGAAAAAATTAACCGATGAGGGGCTGTTCGCGCTCGAGCGCAAAAGAAAATTGCCGGAATTGCCCGCGCGCATCGGGGTGATCGCTTCGCGCGACAGCGCGGCGTTCGGCGATTTCAAAAGAATTTTGAACAATCGCTGGGGCGGAGTGGAAATAAATTTATACAATACAGCGGTGCAGGGTGAGCAGGCGGTCGGTGAGATTGTCGGGGCGTATGAGTATTTTAACGCGCATAGCGATGAGGCCGAGGTGATCGTGATGATTCGCGGAGGCGGGTCGCTCGAGGATCTATCGGCTTTTAATGACGAACGCGTGGTGCGAGCGGTCTATGGGAGCAAGATTCCGGTAATTTGCGGAGTGGGGCACGAGCGCGATGAGTCGCTCGCTGACTTCGCTGCCGATGTGCGCGCTTCGACGCCGTCAAACGCGGCTGAGATCGTCGTGCCGGATAAAAAAGATTTTGTGGCGCAATTGGAATTTTCTTTGGATAATATCGCGGGCGATTTGGAGCACGAAGTGACTAAACAGCGACGCGGGCTGGAGCAGTTGTCCTACGCGATATTTAGCCGACTGGAGAAACCATTGCGCGACTGTCGATCGCTCATTGATTCGTTTGGCGGGTTACTCGAACGCCTGGGTGCGCGGGTAGAGCGCCAGCGCGAGTTTGTCCTCGGAGCGGAGCGATTATTCAATAATGTCAATCCCAAGCGGGTGTTGAGCCGAGGATTTAGCATCGCGCGCGATCGGATGGGTCGGATCATTCGCGCGGCCAGCCAGGTGGACGCGGGCGACCTGATCGTGGTAGAATTGAGCGAGGGGAGCATCGGGGCGGAGGTCTTTGGCGACAAGCCCCAGCCGGCACAGATCAAATTATTTGTATGAAAATTTTAATAATTTCCGATAGCCACGACAATGTGCCCAATTTGGAAAAGGTTTTAAAGTGGGCGCAGACCAATGACATCGGCGCGTTAATTCACGCCGGTGATTTGAGTGCGCCCAGTGTTTTGATTAAAACTTTATCCCCCAGATTCAATAAAGAAATTTATTTGATTAATGGCAATGTCACCGATAAAGAATTATTAGCGAAAGCAAGTAAAGATTTAGCCAATGTTAAATATTTGGGTGACGAGGGCGAGGTACAATTGGGCGGAAAGAAAATTTATGTCACCCATTTTCCCCAACGCGCGCAAGTAATCGCCAGCGCTGGCGTGTATGATTTGGTTATTCATGGCCACACCCATCAAGCCGGTGTTGCGCCGGTTGGCGATAAACAAATATTAAACCCGGGTACTTTGGGCGGACTATATTATCCACCGACTTTCTCGATTTACGACACTACTACCGGTGAGGTGAAAATTGGTAATTTAAGTGATATTTAGTATGGATAGAAAGATTATTGAAGACGCCAAAGATTACGCATTGTCAGAAATAGAAAAATTTGGCACACCCTATATTGGACACTTGGATTTGGCGGCCAAAAAGGCATTGGAATTAGCCGAAAGGTTGGGGGCTGATAGAGATATTGCTGAAATTGGTACATATCTCATGGATATAAAATTGGGTGAGGCCAGAAAACAAGGCAAAAAAGAGGAACATGTAAAAATGGGTGTTGAAGCCGCCAAAAATTTTTTGAACCAATACAATTTGGATATTGATACAAAAAATAGAATTATTAACTGTGTGGAGGCGCATCACGGTACAGCGCCTTTTATTTGTAAAGAGGCAGAGATAGCTTGCAATGCCGATTGTTATCGATTTATTTATCCCGCCGGTGTGTTTGGCTTTTTAATTTTGCAAGGAAGCAGAAGTTTGGATTTGAACCACGCCATCGACACATTAAAGGAAAAATTAGAAGAAAAGCATAAAGCATTGTCCCTTGATATTTGTAAACAAGAGTTGGAACCGTATTACCAAATGTTCAAGAAATTTATTGATGATGTTAATTTGTAGTATGCCAAAAATGATTGCTATTGATATTGCGCTATTCCCACCCGGGGATATTACCTCTATTTGTATTAAGGTAAATAATCGGGCGATAAAAAATGGCCATCAAGGCGTGTTATTAAATCGCGTAGACAATTTTCCGCACATCTCATTATTTATGGGGGCGGTAAAATATAGCGACCTCGGTTTAATTGACAGAGATTTACAGTTAATTATGGGTCAATTCAATCCAATCGTCGGCGTCGTATCGCGGTTATATTCAAAAGCGAAGGATTCGGCCGGTATCCCAATGTATTATTTTGATATTAAAAACACTAAACAACTTCAGCACCTCCACGAATTGATCGTTAAAAAAATAAGAAAATATGTATGCGGACCGGCCACCCAGAGCATGTTTTATAAAAATAAAAATGAGAAAATATCCAGAGGTTGGAAATTTGTAAGTAATTATTTAAAAAATTCCAGTTTTATAAAATTTAATCCTCATATTACTTTGCGTACAGATCATGCCAAATTTCGAGGAAAATTGCCGATAAAATTTAACGCGCGTCGCATTGCGATTTGCCATCTGGGCGACCATTGCACCTGTCGCAAAATTTTGTGGGAGGGGAAATTAAAATAATTTAAATGTAATATGCCCAAAGATAAATTCAATTTTGCCAAGTCATACAAAGACCTACAAGCGATTGTGGATTGGTTTGAAAAAGAAAATGTCGATCTCGAAGATGGGATTGCCAAGTTTGAAGAAGGGTCAAAATTGGTGAAAGATATGAAGCAGTATTTGGAGACGATGGAAAACAAAATTAAAGAATTAAAAAAAGAAATTTAATTTGTTTATTAAAATCATATGAATCTATTGCTTCGTTGGTTGATCTCGGCCGGCACTCTTATGCTCGTGGCTTATTATGTGCCCGGTATCGCGGTAGTCAGTTTTTACAGCGCTCTCATCGCGGCGCTCGTTCTCGGGTTGATCAATGCCGTTATTCGTCCGCTCGCGTTGCTTTTGACATTGCCCGTAAATATTTTGACTTTAGGGCTATTCACTTTTGTGATCAACGCCCTGATGTTTTGGTTTGCATCGAGCATTGTCAAAGGATTTTATGTGTCCGGATTTTGGCCGGCGTTTTGGGGCGCGCTCATCGTATCGGTCGTGGGTTGGGTGGTAGGGGCGATGTTGAAAAAGTAGTGTGAAAAATTACGCCTCCAATCGCGCGCAAAAAGGCAAGACCGCGTATCGCACGCCGAGTTTATTTCGCGCGAATAAGGCGGTGTATATCGCGGACATTAAATCACGCAACGATAATTTCAAGAATAAGTTTGTAAATAACAAATCAAAAATTACAAATTCTAAATCACAATTTTGAAATTTGGAGCTTGAATTTTATTTGTGATTTGTAATTTGATATTTGTAATTTTAAAATTTTATGTATAAGATTCTCTCGGTCGGCGGGTCGATCATTATCCCCAAAACCGGTTTTGACATCGAGTTTTTGACCGAATTTCGCGACTTAATTCTCGCGCGCGTGAAACAAGGCGACAAATTCGTGTTGGTGATCGGCGGGGGCGCGACCTGTCGGCAATATCAGTCGGCGCTCAAAGCCGTGACCGACGCCTGGAACACCGATCTCGATTGGCTTGGCATCTACACCACTTGGTATAACGCCGAATTTGTCCGTTTGCTATTTGGCAAATACGCGCACCAAGAAGTGGTGAAAAATCCGACGCAAAAAATCAAGACCAATAAATCAATCATTATCGCCGGCGGTTGGAAGCCGGGTTGCTCGACCGACAAGGACGCGGTCCTGCTCGCGAAAAATCTGAAAGTCAAAACCATCGCCAATTTGTCGAATGTCGATTTTGTTTACGACAAAGATCCGAATAAATTTGACGATGCCCAAAAAATGGAAAATTTATCATGGAACGAATTTCGAAAAATAGTGGGGGACAAGTGGGTGCCGGGCGCCAATGTGCCGTTTGATCCCGAAGCCGCGAAACTCGCGCAAAAAAATAAACTAAAAGTTATTTTTGCCAAAGGGACTGATCTCGAGGCGGTGGCGAATTTGCTCGCGGATATAAAATTTAACGGGACGGTCATCGAGTGATTTTTTCGGCCGGAAAAATTTTGAGTATAAAAATAGGGAGCGCGCAGGCGCTCCCATGGTGTTTTTGCTCTGTCACCTTGCCTTGTCACCGGCAAGATGAGGGGCAACTATGACGCATATGGCTGCCCCAAGAGCGAGCAGGCATCCCAGCGCCAGTGTTGCCATGCAAATCACTGGCTCCGGCATGAAACCGTCGTAAACGACGATTTCATACAGGAATGCGCCGATCATCAAGACGGCGCACAACATCATGCCCGCCACCGTAGCGGGCCACGCGCCCATTTTCTTGATCATCATGGCGGTCATTACGACCGCTATGATTGGGCCTGCTACTGGATAGTAGTAGGCCAGAATCGCTAAAATGATTATTATGGTAATCATTTTTCCCCCTTCCCACCGCGTGGGAATGCGGTCTGTAATCAGGCCATCGTCAATGAGTGTTGTTGGTCGAAATTGACCAAGCAACAAATCATTATCGCACAAAACAGTATTTTTGTCAAGGGAGGGGGGTGAGGCGAGTGTAGCTTGTGGATATTAGGTACTTATCCACATCCTTTTATTTCAAAATTTTGAGTAATAAAATAGGGAGCGCGCGGACGCTCCCTTGGAAACAATCATGAGCGATAGTATGTAAGCCACACCACGACCCAAAGGATGGTCGCGATCAAAGCGTGTGGCATGCACGCTATATAAAACACATAAATAGGCTCGTTGGTCCAGCCATATGGCTCTTTGCCGTGGCTGTTGACGAAGGCCTTATATTCCTTGTTTTGCTCGACCATTTGTTGGTCGTATGCTTTTTTAGCCTTGATGGCCAAAATGCCGGTGATGACAAGGCCAACGATCGTGACCAAAAACGAAGGAAACATGCCCACCTCCCTTGAGCTGTTTCGTACCCTTGGAAAGAACGGACGCCCATATTTTAGCAAAAAATTGGCAAAAAGCAATAAAAAGAGACAGAAGTTATCCCCATGGCTTATCCACACCCCAAAACTTGACATTTTCGGGCTAATATTGTAAGATATCGACACCTTAGTCTCGCTTTGCGGGACAGGGAAAACCATAGACAGCAGGTGTCTAACAATTGTAGATTCTTCGGCTACGCCCGTTGGGCTTCGCTCAGAATGACAATGCGTTGGGCTTAAATATCCTGCCGAGGTACAAAGCAATCGCTCGGTCG
>JBAYHH010000010.1:0-40564 GCA_041666265.1 Candidatus Magasanikiibacteriota bacterium
CCATACGATAGCTGGTTAAAGATTTAAACCAGCCATTCTACCGCCAAACAACCTTTTGAGCAATGTTCACTTTTAAATTTTAAATTATTCTAAAAGTGTTCAGTTTTAAATTTTAAATGACACATCCACAGGTGGATGGTTGACATTTTGGTTAAACCATGGTAAGTTAAGATGTTCTTTCAGGCAAGCTTTGGGCCAGTGCAAGGTGCATTGGTAAGAAGTGAGCCAACAGCGCGAAAGGAGAAATTCATGCCGCGCAAAAAAAGTGAATTTTTGAGTGCGTGGGGAAAGGCATTTGAAATCTTCAAATGCCTGGTCGATGCGGTCCTGACAGCGGGCGGATCCGACGAGGATATCGCCCGCATTCAGACCAACAAGGCTCTTTTGGCCCAGTTGGTCGCGACGGTCATGAAGTATTCCAAGGTCGCCGTCGAACCGGTTGCGGCTGTCGCCGTTGCCACAAAGAAATCATTCACCGAGCTTCTCGCCGCCTGTCGGCAGTACTGTGTCAACAACGACTTCATCGAGCCGAGTTGGCCGTTGGAGCCGGTCGCCGCAGACGAGCGCGAGTGGGAAGTGGTGGAGCACCACTTCGACAAGACGGTGAAATTGAAGTATGGCCTCGCCATGCTCAAGGATCTCGCCATGAAAGGTGAGATCCGCTTACTGGTCGGCTCGCGTCGAGCCATGGAGTGGATCGCGGATCACCCGGATGCGCAGTTGGACCACCCGGTGATCATCCCGCTCGCCGCGCAGAACTCCGATGGCAGCCTGGTCGTGCCGATCTTCGCTCGCCATTGGGATGACGGCCAGCAGCGCGACCTGCACTTGTGCTACCTCGACCACGATGCCAGTCCGGTCTATGCGTGGCTCGTCCTCCGCAAGCGTCCCTCGGTCGCTCGGTAACTATGCCGTTCGGTCGGGTCGTTTGGATATCGGTCGCTTGGACCCTCGCAATCTCGCGTTCGCGCAAGGTTCAAGGGTCTTTTTTATTCCCTTGATTTTTTCTCGGTTTTGCGGTAGGATAAGGGCTGGATTTCGGGCTTATCCTGAATCGTTATTTATTAATGACGAAAACGAAGAGATTCTTCGCTTCGCCCTGCCTACCGGACAGGCAGGTCAGAATGACAATATAATATGAAAGACTTTATCAAAAATTTCGCGATTGTATTTCTGGTGCTTCTCATCGCGGCCTCGGGTTTGAGCTGGATGAAAAGCAAAGAAAGCAAACAGCCCGAAACCATCGGCATCGGTAAGATGGTCGAGGAAATAAACACCGGAGCGGTGAATAAGATCACGGTGCAGGGCGACCTGATCACTGTGGATTTGAAAGACAAAAATGCCAAACAGCAAACCATCAAAAAAGAGCCGACCGAATCGTTTGGCGATATTTTAAAAAATTACGGGGTGACCGATACTGCCAAAGCGACTCTCGCCGTCGAAGTAAAAGACGAAGGGTCGCTGAAATTTTGGGCGATCAATTTATTGCCGATTGTCCTTCCGCTCGGCATCATTATTTTATTTTTGTTTTTCATGATGCGCTCGGCGCAAGGTGCCAACAATCGCGCGATGGGATTTGGCCAAAGCAATCCGCGCGAGATCAAACCGGATGAAAGCAAAGACAAAAAAACTTTTGTCGATGTCGCCGGCGCGCAAGAGGCTAAACAAGAACTCGAAGAAGTGGTGGATTTTCTCAAAGATCCAAAAAAATTCTCGGCCATGGGCGCGAAAATCCCCAAAGGTGTCCTATTGATGGGGGGTCCCGGCACCGGTAAGACGCTATTTGCGCGCGCGGTCGCGGGCGAAGCGGGGGTGCCGTTTTTTCATATGTCCGGTTCGGAATTTGTGGAGATGTTTGTGGGTGTGGGCGCGTCGCGCGTGCGTGATTTGTTTTCCAAAGCCAAAAAAGCGGCGCCGGCGATCGTGTTTATCGACGAGATCGATGCGGTGGGCCGTCGGCGTGGCGCCGGGCTGGGTGGCGGGCATGATGAACGCGAACAGACGCTCAATCAGATCCTCGTGGAAATGGATGGTTTTGAACCCAATATCGGGGTGATTGTGGTGGCGGCCACCAATCGACCGGATGTTTTGGATCCCGCGTTGCTTCGTCCGGGGCGGTTTGATCGCCGGGTCACGATTGATTTGCCCGACATCAGAGATCGTGAAGAGATTCTGAAAATCCACGCGAAAAACAAACCGATCAGTTCGGAGGTGTCGCTTAGTCGATTGGCTCAGCGCACACCCGGATTTTCGGGCGCTGATCTCGCGAATCTGCTCAATGAAGCGGCCATCCTCGCGGTGCGTCGCAATAAAAAAATCGTTGATGAAATTGAAATTCTCGAAAGCGTGGAAAAAGTCATGCTCGGTCCGGAGCGAAAAAATCGCGTGATCTCGGAACAAGATAAAAAAATGACCGCCTATCACGAAGCCGGGCACGCGCTGGTCGGACACTTGCTCAAAAATTGCGATCCGGTGCGCAAGGTGTCGATCATCTCGCGTGGGAGCGCTGGGGGATATACCCTCAAAATGCCGACCGAAGATAGACATTATCACACTCGCGCGCAATTCAAAGACGAGCTTGCGATGATGCTGGGCGGATATGTCGTAGAAAAAATGATTTTTGGCGAGGACCAAATCTCGACCGGACCGTCATCGGATCTGAAACACGCCACTCGCCTCGCGCGTGATATGGTGACGCGTTATGGCATGAGCGACAAATTGGGCGCGCGCACTTTTGGCCGGCAAGATGATTTGGTATTTCTCGGTGGGGAGAGCCATGAAGACCGCGATTATTCGGATAAAACCGCGCAAGAGATCGACCAGGAAATCCACAATCTCGTGGATGAGGCGATCGCGACCGCGCGCGCGACCGTGACCGCCAATCGAGAGAAATTGGAAAAAATGGTGGCGGTATTGCTCGAAAAAGAGACGATTGAGCAGGATGAGATCGTAGAGATTTTGAAATAAAATTTATTTAAAAACAAAGACGGAGATAATTGTTTTCTGGCACTTATGAGCCCGCCCGCAGGCGGGCGAGCTTGGCCAGAAAATAGTTATCTCCGTCTTTGTTTATCCACATGGTGCCGAATTGAGGAAAATGTGGTATAATATAAGTACTCAATTTTTGAGTTAAGATATTTTATTTTTGATTTAATATTTATGCACGGTCCCATCTATCGCGAAGCCATGGTCAAAGCCTGGCATCTCGTGTGGCACAATAAAATTTTGTGGATTTTCGGTTTGCTATCGGTGATGGTGGGGCAGTTTGGTCTCGGGGATTTCGTCGGCAAATTTTTGTATTGGAATGATCGTCTGGCGCATCCTTTTTATGTGTTTCCGTTCGTGCGTCATTTGGCCGGAGTGTTGCCGTTTGGCATCGGCACTACCATGGGGGTGGTTTGGGCCGGACTTATTACACTGTTGCTCATGGGTTTTATGGCATTTGTGTCGGTCAGCGCCCAAGGAGTGCTCGTCGCTGGCGTAGCTGATTGGTACAAGACCAAAAAGACCGACAAATTATCGCTCGCCTGGCACAAAGGCGTGGAGCATTTTTGGAGACTGCTCGGCGTCAATATCATTGAAAAAATGGCGTTTGGGGCTTTGCTTTTTGTTTTGGCCGCTTCGATTACCTATTTGCGTTTGGGCGGGATGATTAGTTTGGGTTTGATGGGATTGGTTTTTGCCGTGGTATTTTTTCTTGCTTTCGCGGTCGCCGCGATTTCGATCTACGCGATCGGGTATATTGTGGTGGAAAATCGCGATATGTTTGACGCCTACCATCAAGGCGCGAAATTATTTGTGGAGCATTTATTGGTTTCGATCGAACTTTCCATTTTATTATTTTTTGTCGGTTGGATCGTGCTGGCCGGAGTGTTTCTTTGGTCGTTTATCGCGTTTTTACCGTCGGTATTTATGTGGCTTATCGGCGCCAGTTTTGGCTCGGTGGCGCTCATGTGGCTCGGCCTCATCATCGGCATGGTATTTCTGGCCGCGGTATTTGTGATCGCGGGCGGGTTGTTCAATGCGTTTACGGTCAGCGCTTGGATTTATTGTTTTATGAAAATGAAACATACCGGTATCGCGAGCCGGCTCGCTTATAGGATCGAAAGGCTGTTTCATTTATAATCGTGTTATCGTTGGGTTATGTCGAATTTTCCGTCGATTAACGATCTTATCAAAGAGTCCAAAGGCGCTGTCATAGACAAAGACAAAAGCGCCGTGCAGGCGCAATTTCACGACAAAATGAAATCAATGGAATTGCAGACTCTGGAAAAAATGGTCGCCACGCAAGCGGTTAAATTTGGTTTACCACATATCGACCTCGCGCTTTTTCCGGTTTCGGCCGATGCTTTGCGCGCTATTCCCGAGGAGATCGCGCGCGCGAAAAAAATTGTTTGTTTTTATTACACCCCCGAATCAATCAAAGTCGGTTGCGTGCATTACACGCCCGATCTCGACGATTTTATTTTTCAATTGGGCGAACGCCATCACGCGTCAGTGGAATTGTTTCTCATTTCCGAGCACAGCCTCGAAGCGGTGTTGCATTTTTATAGCAACTTACCGATCGTGAAGCCGGTTACCAAAGATATCGTGATCACTGACGAAGAAATCAATCGCTATCAAATTAGCATCAATAATTTAAAAAGCATCGAACAGCAATTTTCCAATGTTTCAATGACGGATATTTTGACTTTGATGGTGGCGGCAGCGCTAAAAATAAATGCTTCGGATATTCATATTGAAGCCAAAGAGTCGGGGATTGTAGTGCGTTATCGCGTCGATGGGATTTTACATGATGTAGCGCGCTTGCCGATTGAGCAATGGAAAAAATTCGTCTCGCGCATCAAGCTCCTGGCCGCGCTCAAGATGAATGTCACTGATCGACCGCAAGACGGGCGCGTGACCTTGCAATTGCCGAAATACAGCCTCGATGTCCGTGTATCCACTTTGCCGACGATTTATGGCGAGAGCGTGGTGATGCGCATTTTGCACAGTGGCAACAAGGGCGTCACTTATGACGAGCTGGGGTTGCGTGGTCGGGCGTATGTCGCTCTCAAACGCGAAATCGAGCGTCCCAACGGCATGATCATCACCACCGGGCCGACCGGTAGTGGTAAGACCACGACGATGTATGCCATCATGAATACTCTCAATAAACCGGGAGTGAAAATTATCACTCTCGAAGATCCGATCGAAATCAAAATGGAGGGGATCAATCAGAGTCAGGTGGATTTGAGCAAGGATTATACTTTTTCCAAAGGACTGCGCAGTATTTTGCGTCAAGATCCGGATATCTGCATGGTCGGTGAAATCCGCGACTTGGAGTCGGCTGAGATCGCCATTCAGTCGGCGCTTACCGGCCACCTGATGCTTTCGACCGTGCACACCAATAGCGCGTCGGGCGCGGTGCCGAGATTTTTGTCGATGGGAGTCAAGTCGTTTTTACTTGCTCCCGCGCTAAACGCGGTGATTGGCCAGCGGTTGGTGCGTCGGATTTGCCCCAAATGCATCGAAGAGCAAGAATTGGATTCGGCATCTCTTGAACGAGTGGGCAAAATAATGCAGGGTTTGCCCAAAGAAGAACAAGATCAAGTCGCGACGCATGGCATGAAATTTTATCATGGCAAGGGGTGCGAGGCGTGTAGCGGTCTGGGCTATAAAGGACGCATCGGTATTTATGAAATTTTTTCCATGACCAAAGAAATCGAGCAGGTGATTTTGTCCAACCAAGTATCGGAATATTTGATTCAAGATTTGGCCGTGAAGGGTGGAATGGTGACTATGGCGCAAGATGGAATTCTGAAAGCGCTCGACCAGATTACTACCGTTGAGGAAGTTTTGCGCGTGGCGGAATAGTTATCTTATATAGGCTTCGCCTATATATTCTCATTCGCTCGGAAATAAAATTATTCAAAAAGTAATTAAATTGATTTGATTACTTTTCTCACAATTTTATTTCACTCACTCATTTCGAATATGATCGCCCATCGCCTCCAAACTCACCAACCCGAGCCGTCCGTGAAGTTTTATCGCACTATCGCGGTTTCGTTTTTGGCGCTCACCATCGTGCTTTTGGGCGTCGTGATTTTTATTACTTCCAAAAAAGCGACTGTGACCGTGCTCGCTAAAGAAGATGTGAAAAATGTCAGTTTTAATGTGGCTTTGGAGAGCGGGGCGGAAGCAAGTGATGGCTCCCGGGCGATCAACGGAGGGGTGGATACGGCGGATTTTTATTGGTCGCAAAAATATTCACCCACCGGAAATAAAACTGTCGAAGGAGTATCGAAGGGCAAGGTAATTATTTACAATAAAACCAATGCCGCGCAGACTCTCGTGAAAACAACGCGACTGTTAACTCCCGGCAATGTATTGTTTCGTTTGACTGATCGCGTGCTTGTGCCGGCCAACGGTGAAATTACGGCCGAAGTTTATTCGGATCTACCCGGGAGCGCGAGCGATATCGGTCCATCGCAATTTACTATTCCCGGATTGGATGTGAGCAAACAAAGGGTGATTTATGCCGAAAGTAAAGAAGCTATGAATGGTGGAATGGTAAAAAGCGGGGTGATTACCGATGATGATTATAAATCAGCGCAAGCGGATTATTGGGAAAAAGCCAAACAAGCCTACCTGACTTCAAAAAACGCGGAATTTTCAGGAAAAAAAGTGATCGCCACTTTGTCCGGCCAGTTGGTTTCAAGTCACAAGACGGGTGAAGAGGTGAGCGAGTTTGAGCTTTTTGGCACGAGCACGGTTGTGGTGGCTTGGTATGATCAAGCCGAGCTCGATGAATTATTAAATAAGACGGCCGGATCAAAAATTGATCCGGGATCGGAAAAAATATTATCGCTTTCGGGTGACCCGCAAGTGAGCATCGCGTCATATGATTTGGCCCGCAAGACCGCCCAACTCGCCGTGACGCAAAACGCGATCGTGACTTTGGATGCCAACGCGGATAAATTATCCGTGGGAAATTTCTTGGGCCGATCCAAGGACGAGATTCAAAGATATGTATTGGGGCTTGATCATGTGACCGGCGTCGAGGTAAAATTTTCTCCGGTATGGATGATGTCGGCGCCATCGGTGCCGGAAAAGATTCAGGTCATAGTCAAAAATTTCAAATAGAACGCCATCCTTGACATATTTTGGTATTGGTATAATATATACACAGGCGATTGGAGTGGTTACCAGCCATTCTCCCCATGCGGGATCCCGACTCAGTCGGAGCTAAGCCAAATAATGAAGCGAAACTTCGGGTGGAACCGTCCCAATTATTATTGAGACCCCGATACCAAATTTTGGTATGGGGGTTTTTAATTAAATGAATGTGCGAGAATATGAAATCACCAATTCTCAAAGGCCCACGGGTAACCTTGCGACCAATTAAATTGAGCGATGCGTCAGATTATGTGCGTTGGTTTAAAGACAAAGAAGTTGTTAGATATTTAGGCAATAAATTATTAAATATTAAAGAAAAGGGTGTTAAGGATTTTTTTAGCAAGATGATAAGAAGTAAAGAAAACTTATTGTGGGCAATAATTGCGCCTGATGGCGTGCATATTGGCAATACTGTTTTGCGTTTGGATGATGGCAATAAGCGCGCCGGATTCGGAATTGTGATTGGTGATAAAAAATATTGGGGACAAGGATATGGCCCGGAATGTTTGAAGATTTTAGAGAATTATGTTTTTAAAAAATTAAACTACAACAGGCTTCACCTTACAGTTTTTACCGATAATCGGCGAGCAGTTAAAGCTTATCAAAAGGCGGGATTCAAGAAAGAGGGAATTTTGCGGAAACATATCTTTGCTTGGGTAGGAATGGAATATTGTGATGAGTATATGATGAGTATTTTACACCAAGAGTGGTCGGCTAAAAAACATAAATAGTATAATTAATTTTTTAAATTAAGAATCAACTATATGTCAGACAACAACGACAAAATTGTCCGTTTGCGTCACTCGCTTTCGCACTTGATGAGCATGGCGATTGTAGAAAAATATCCGCAGGCCGGACTCGGGGTGGGACCGTGGATCGATGATGGGTTTTATCAGGATTATGATTTACCCGAGCCGATATCGGAAAAAGATTTCGAGTGGATTGAAAAACGCATGCGCGAGATGATCGCGCAACCAATTAAGTTTGTAAAAAGCGAGTCGGATTTTGATACTGCCTTAGATCAGTATAAAAATGACCCCTATAAGACCGAACTGATCGTGGATTTAAAAGCCAGAGGCGAAAAAAGCGTCAGTTTTTATCAGTCCGATTGGTTTCACAATTTATGCGCCGGTCCGCATGTGGTAGATACATCAGAAATTAATCCGGACGCGTTCAAACTTACCAAGGTGGCGGGCGCGTATTGGCGCGGGGATGAAAAAAATAAAATGTTGCAACGAATTTATGGAGTAGCATTTGAAACCAAGGCCGAGCTGGATGAGTATTTTCGATTACAAGAAGAGGCGGAAAAGCGCGACCACCGCAAATTAGGAGCAGATTTGGACTTGTTTACTTTTTCAGATTTGGTGGGCAAGGGTTTGCCGTTACTTACTCCCAAAGGCACCGTGATCCGTAAAGAATTGGAAAAATTTGTGTATGAAGAAGAAACCAAACGGGGTTATCAGCATGTGGTTACACCGCATTTGGCCAAAGTTCAATTGTATGAAAAATCCGGACATTATCCCTACTACAAAGATACGATGTATCCGATTATGCAGGTAGACGAAGATCAGTTGATTTTGCGCCCGATGACTTGTCCGCATCATTTTATGTTGTATAAAAGCCGGCCACATAGCTACCGTGAATTACCGATGCGTATCGCCGAGATGGCGTCGCAGTTTCGCTATGAGAAAAGCGGCGAACTCTCGGGGTTGATGCGGGTGCGCACTTTTTGTTTGGCAGACGCGCATATTGTACTCATGCCTGATCAAGCCAAAGATGAAATTAAACGCGTGTTGGATTTGATTGATTATGCCAATAGTATTTTTGGCATGACCAAAGGTGTTGATTATCGTTATCGATTATCTTTGGGGGATAGAAATGAAGATAAAAAATATTACAAAGACGACGCGGCTTGGGACAAAGCTGAGGAGGTACTTCGGACAGTATTAAAAGAATCGGGCGCGCCTTTTTTTGAAGCGGCGGGCGAGGCGGCGTTTTATGGTCCCAAGATCGATGTGCAAGTGAAGAAAGTGAGCGGACACGAAGAAACCGCCTTTACGGTGCAATATGATTTTGTGATGCCCAAGCGATTTGATTTAAAATACATAGATCAAGATGGCCAAGAAAAACAACCGCTGGTGATTCATCGTTCGTCTATTGGCGCGTTTGAGCGCACGATGGCATTTTTGATTGAACGCTATGCCGGCGCGTTTCCGGTGTGGCTATCGCCGGTACAAGTTGAGCTAATTCCAGTATCGCCCGAAAAACACGGTGACGGGGCGCTCGCGTTACAGCAAGAGTTTTTGGCGCTGGGAATCCGCGCCGAAGTGGACGATGCCAATGAAACTTTGGGGAATCGTGTGCGTAAAGCAATAGGACAAAAAGTGCCATACATCGTGGCAGTCGGCGATAAAGAACTCGGTGGCGAGGATTGGATGGTGCGTTTGCGCGGGGTGGAGAAGCAGGAAAAAATTAGTAGGGCGGATTTTGTGACGCGAGTGCTGAGCGAGATTAAAGAAAGAAAATAAAAATGCTTCGCAAATATCACATTTTGACCCTCGGCTGCCAAATGAACAAAAACGATTCGGAACGAATCGCCGGTTTGTTGCAGTCGATTGGATATGAGGCGACAGAAAATCAGGAGGAGGGGGATTTATTGATAATAAATTCTTGCAGTGTTCGTCAAACCGCCGAAGAGCGAGTGGTCGGAATCATATATAATTGGCAAAAATTGCGGGCGAAAAACCCGGATTTGATCATCGCGGTGACCGGTTGCATGGCCGGGCGAGATAAAGACGGAAAATTGAAACACAAAATTTCCGGCGCCGATCTATTTTTTAAGATTGACGATTTGCCGATGTTGCCGCGCTGGCTCGATGGATTAGATATCAATTGTCATTCAGACCTGCCTGCCGGCAGGCAGGGCGAAAGCGAAGAATCTATCAGCGACTATCTTCAGATAAATCCCGCGCGCGCCAACACCAATTCGGTATTTGTTTCAATCCAGACCGGTTGTGATAATTTTTGTACTTATTGCGTGGTACCTTACGCGCGCGGTCGCGAGCGCAATCGACCACTCGGTGATATTTTGGGCGAGATAAAAACAGCGGTGGAAAATGGCGCGAAAGAAATTACCTTATTGGGGCAGGTGGTCAATCATTATACGATAAATGACAAAATAACTGGCTGCGAACCAGCAATTGCAAAGAGCATAAATAATCCATTTAGTGATGACTTCGCGGCCCTGCTTTGGGAAATCAATCAAATTCCCGGTGATTTTCGTATTCATTTTACGGCCGCTGATCCGCAATATTTTAACGATGAACAGATCGAGGCGCTTAAATTACCTAAGCAAGTAAATTATTTACATTTACCCGTGCAAAGCGGGGACAACGAAATTCTTAAAAAAATGAATCGTAAATATACCCGCGAGCAATACATCGAAACGGCGAAAAAAATTCGGGTGGCAGTCCCGGACATCGCATTGGGCACCGATATTATCGTGGGGTTTTGCGGTGAGACCGACGCGCAATTTGCCAATACGGTTGATTTGTACAAGCAATGCGATTTTGACATTTCTTATCATGCCATGTATAGCGAGCGCACCGGCACGACCGCGGCCAAGGCCTACCAAGATGATGTGGCGCGCGCGGTAAAAAAACAACGGTGGCAAGTACTTCAAGACTATATGGAAAAGCGAACTTTGGAGAAAAATCAAAAATATTTGGGGCAGACAGCGCGGGTGCTCGTGGATAAATGCATAGAGAGGATCTGCTCGGGTATTACCGACGATTTAAAGTTTGCGCAGTTTCTCGGCACGCCCGATCTGGTCGGCCAATTTGTGAAAATAAAAATCACCCAGCCGATGGCGTGGGTGATGCGGGGTGAGTTGAGAGCGAATAACTCCTCTCAACCAAATCCTATCGTACACCGGTTGCAGCCCCCGGTGTAACGAATCCCGCGCCCATCGACGCGGGGACCGGAACGCCAGGCGATCGTTCCACCGCACCCTTCTTCCGGGCACGGTAATTCGCCGTGGTCCTGCCCCAGTCGGACCAGCTTCTCAATAGATTGAAACATCTGGTGGTATTTTTCATCCTGGTTTTTTTCGTCGTCCATTCGTTACCTCCTTTGTTGGGCAAGGAACTATTAATACATTAGCACCCGTTGTAATTTTTGTCCACAATCTACCCATCAATAGGCTCCATTATTTATTAATAAATTTTAGTAATAAGCCACCTCCAATTTAATGCCATCAGGATCAGCGAAGTAGACAGCATAGTATTGATCGGTATAATCGGGATAAAGTTGGGGTGGATCAAAAATTTTTGTTTTTGAATGAATTAGTATTTGATAAATTTTATCAACAATCTCTTTAGAATCGGTTTTGAGGCATAAATGATGGAGCCCGGGCATTCCAATTTGGTATTGGTTGATGGTGTTGGTAGCTTGGGCAATTATGATTCCATAACCCATGGGGCTGGCCCAGCTGGCGTGATCAGGTTTTTCGGAAACCATTTTATAATTAAGAAATTCAAAAATAGTTTTATAAAACGCGAGACTTTTTTTGAAATCAGATACCGCGATTTTGGTGTGGCCGGCGGGGTCGTAAGGGGTGATGTCGGTTGTCAAAAGTTTTTTGGTTTTGCCCCATTTTACATTGTCCCAGGCGCGCTCGTGAAAATAATAAGCGATAGTAGTATAGATATTACTAGCCACCATAAATCCGAGCGCGATCTCGGATTTGCCTGTTAGCCAGTAGATCACTGTAAAGTCTAAAATAAGGATGACGATTCGGTAGGTGATGGCTTTAAGCAGTGACCGCGACCATGCTTCCTTGAAGTGATGATGATTATCTCTGTTTTGAAGCGCTTTAATATCGGGCATAAAATAATTTAAAATATTTTTTCATGGTTGGTAAAAATTTTTGCGGTTGAGTTTTTAAATCAGTTAGTAATTCATCCCGTGAAAACCATTTTATTTTTTGAACTTCAGTTTTTTGGATTTTAAATTGGTCAGTGGCTAAATTGTTTTGGAGTAAATACCATTGAGTAAAATGTCGCCATGTCCCGGTGGTTTCGGTCTTAGGGCCAACAGTAGGTTTGATATTTTTTATTCCCAATTCCTCGTGGGTTTCTTTGATGATATTTTGTCGATAAGTTTCGCCCTTTTCCACTGTGCCGGCCACCGCTGGGCCCCATTTGCCTGGGTGGTGCAATTTGGCGTGATGTCGTTGGGCCAGTAAAATATCACCTTTTTTATTCACGACCCAAAGAGCGGACACGCGATAGATGTCGTTATTTGAAAGTGAATCACGGTATTTATGCCCAATAATTTTGTCGTTTTTGTCGACGATGGTAACGAGGATTTTATTTTTCATGTATAAAGTGTATCACATTATATCCACAATATTTTTTCCTAATTTTTGATTTTCGGATTGTAAATTTTGCAATATTTTAGCACCATGTTTTGGTGATTGTTGAATTTTTTCAAAAGTATCACTATCAACAAAGTATACTTGCACATTATTTTCTATCATCGCGTTTAGTCCGCTCGTGTAATCAATTTTATTCGTTGGCGCAACCTTGGTTCTACTGGTCCATTCAATCGCATTTTTACTTTTATGTTGGTCAGTAGTAAAATCCGTGTTGGGCAGACAGTAAATAGCCCCGCCTTTATCAAGCGCGGTAAAGCGGTTTTTATCACTAATTACAATATAGTGTTTATTGTCGCCAGCTCCACTAATAGTAGAAATTTGCACCCAGGTATCATCAACCGGCACTAAAAACATAGAGGCGTACCCTAGGTCTGGAGTAGCAAAGACAACCGGTCCTTCGTCTGCATCTCGAACGCTTTCCGCCCGCGGTTCAAATAGTTCGATGTTTTGGTTGGGTGAGGCGTGATATAAAAATTTTGGTTTCAGAATTTCCGGATTAAACTCGCTTTCATGTTCCATATTGAAATATCAAGTAAAGTATGATAAAGTTCGAACAAGGCGGAGTTACTACGCTATATTATAGTATTTATTATGCCAAATGACAATGGCCAAAATAACGCAAAACTACCTAAAATTTTGGTAATTTTGGGTCCGACCGCATCGGGTAAGACCGGCATGAGCTTGGCGTTGGCAAAAAAATATCATGGAGAGATCGTGAATGCTGATAGCCGGCAGGTGTATCGGTGGATGGATATTGGGACGGCGAAACCAAATGGCGAGTGGGTGGCGGTAGATTCCCATTCGGCTGTCGCTCAGGGCAGGCTTTCGGCTGCGCTACGCTCCGCTCAGAATGACAGTGGAAAGGTGTATATGGTGGACGGAGTGTTGCATCACTTGATGGATATTGTCGATCCGGACGCAAATTTTACTTTGGCGGATTTTAAAGAAAAAGCGATCAAGGCGATTGACGACATTTTACACCGAGAAAAACTCCCGATCATTGTCGGTGGCACCGGATTATATATTCAATCCATCGTGGATAATTTGGAAATTCCCAAAATAGCGCCGAATAATGAATTACGCGCTGAATTGGAAAAGAAAACGCTGGATGAGCAGGTGGCCATGCTCAAAAAAATTGATCCCGAATCAGTTGAAACGATCGATATCAAAAATCCGCGCCGAGTATTGCGCGCGCTCGAGGTGACGATCGCGAGCGGGGAGTCATTTGCCAAACAACAAAAAAAAGGAGTGCTTTTGTATGACGCTCTTCAAATCGGGATCGAGTGGCCAAGAGAAGAATTGTATGAGCGCATCAATGCGCGAGTGGACGCGCAAATGGCTGACGGGCTATTGGAAGAAACAAAAGTATTGTCGGCAAAATATGATTGGTTTTTGCCCAGCATGAGCGGAATCGGGTATAAACAAATGGGATACTTTTTGCGCGGGGAAATGTCATTGTCCGAGGCCATCGAAATATTAAAACGCGACACGCGTCGCTATTCCAAACGCCAAATGACATGGTTCAAAAGAGACTCGCGCATCGTATGGGTAAAAAATATCGCTGATGCTGAAAAGGAAATTAAAAAATTCATCAAATAAAAAAACAGCCAGTGAGATATTCTTTGAGCGGGTTATGCGCCCGCAGGCGCATCCCCGAGACCTCGCGGTCGAGGAAAGCGAAAAGATTATCTCATTGGCTGTTTTAAATCAGGTTTATTTCTTTTTCGGCAAAATTGATTTGAGCCATTGTAATTTGGTTTTGTTGAGTTTGTTTTTGATATGCATTTTGGCGGCGTGGGTTTTTACCGTCTTCATCCAATCAGGGCTCGGTCCTTTGCGGTCTTTACTGGTGATGACCTCGACTACATCACCGCTTTTGAGCGGAGTATCGAGGCTCACCAGTTGATCATTGATTTTAGCCCCACTGCAATGATGGCCAATATCACTATGAATATGATAAGCAAAATCCACCGGCGTGGCATCTTCGGGTAAATCAATCACATCGCCTTTGGGGGTGAACACAAAAATATGATTATGAAAAAAATCAATTTTCATTTCTTCCAAATCAGATAAATTTGCTAATGTTTCTTTTTGCAATTTGGCGAGCTCTTGCGCCCAGGCGATATTTTTGTTGGGCAGGCGGACGCCGTTTTCATCATAGTGCCAATGCGCGGCCACGCCATACTCGGCTTCATCGTGCATTTCTTTGGTGCGAATCTGAAATTCCATCACCTTGCCGTCTTCGCCAAAAATAGTGGTATGCAAAGACTGATAGCCATTGGGTTTGGGCTGGGCAATATAGTCTTTGATGCGTCCTTTGAGCGGGCGCCAGATCTGATGAATAATGCCGAGAGCGGCGTAGCAGTCACCGACATCTTGGACCACGATGCGCAAAGCAATAATGTCGTAAATCTTCGTAGTCTCCCAATCGCGTTTTAATAGTTTTTGATACAAACTGTATAATTGTTTTTCGCGTGAATGCAGTGACACGACTTTGACGCCGGCTTTTTTTAATTCTTCACTGATACGGACACTGGTTTTTTTGAGTGCTTCAGCGGCGTTTGATAGGGTGTCGGCGCGAATGGCTTTTACTTTTTCAAATTCTTTGGGATAAATATAGGGAAAAGATAGGTCCTCGAGCATGCCCTTAAATTCGCCCATGCCGAGACGGTTGGCGATGGGGGCGTAAATTTCCAGACTTTCCCAGGCGATGCGGTGGCGTTTGTTGGGTGGGAGCGAGTCGAGAGTGGTGAGATTGTGGATGCGGTCGGCAAATTTGATGATCATCACGCGCACATCTTCGGCCATGGCGACAAACATTTTGCGCAAATTTTCGAGGTAGCGTTCGACCCCGCGATATTTGAGCGTGCCGAGCTTGGTGATGCCCGCGATCATCGAAGCGATATCTTTGCTAAAATTTTTTTCAATGTCGGCGAGGGTGACCGCGGTGTCTTCGGGGATGTCGTGCATGAGCGATGCCACCACGATATTGGGATCGATGCGCATGGTGGCGAGGATATACGCGGTCGCGAGCGGATGAGAAATATAAAGCTCGCCGGATTTGCGTTTTTGTCCGGCGTGGGCGCTATCGGCGAATTCATAGGCCAATTGGATCCAGTCGACGGTTTTGGCGTCGCAGTATTTCTTGGCCTCTTCCAGTAGCAATTCGACGGTTAAATTGGTTGGAATTGCTATCATACTATTTATTTAGTGTAATCGCATTCTTTGTTGCTACATTTAATTTTACTCTGTTTGCCGTATTCGACAAGAGGGTGCTGGCAGGTGGGGCAATTTTCTCCCGTTGGTTTGCCGGCGAGGATGGTCTTACAATCGGGATAGCGATTGCAAGCGTAAAACGGTCCGCGACGGGAGCGTTTCATGACAATGTCGCCCTCTTTGCAGGTGGGGCATTTGACGCCGGTAGAGGGGTTTTGCTCGGCAATGCCGACGATATTTTTGCATTTAGGGTAAGCGGTACAGGCGAGGAACGGTCCGAATTTACCGACTTTGATCGCCATATCCGAGTCGCATTTTTCACATTTTTTGCCGGCGTATTTGGCTTTGAGCGCGATGATTTGCTCGCTGTCGGCCTGGCCGTTTTTGTCGCGGTCACTCCCTGGCATGGATTTGATATTTTTACATTCGGGATAGGCCGAACATGCCAAAAATTTGCCATAGCGACCCATTTTGATGATCATCGGGGCTTGGCATTTGTCGCAAATTTCGTCGGATTTTTCTTCGGTCAATTCTTTTTTGTCGATCTCTTTGTCTTTGGCTTTGAGGTTGGCTTTGAATGGTCCGTAAAAATCCGCGATCAAAGTTTTCCATTTTTCCTCGCCGCGCGCTACTTTGTCGAAGGATTCCTCCATCTGGGCGGTGAAGTCGAGATCCACGATTTGGGGGAAATGCGCCACGAGCAAGTCGTTTACCATAAAAGCGATCTCTTTGGGTGCGAGGCGTTTTTGGTCGTTGCGTTCGACATAGCCACGGTCCTCGATCGTCGCGATTGTCGGGGCATAAGTGGACGGCCGGCCGATGCCGTATTCTTCGAGTGCTTTGACGAGCGAGGCGTCATTGTAGCGGGCCGGTGGCTCGGTGAAATGTTGCTCGGGTTTGAGCTCGGCGCAGTCCACTGCAGCACCGGCTTTGAGCACCGGCAAGAGATTTTCTTTGGATTTGTCGGGATAGAGTTTTAAAAAACCGTCAAAAACAATCGTCTGGCCGGAAGCGCGGAAAGAATATTTGTTGGCGCTCTCGATCTCGATCGTGGTGGCGTTGAGCTCGGCCGGCGACATTTGGGTGGCCATGGCGCGACGCCAGATTAGATCATAAAGACGCAGTTGGTTTTTTTCGAGGAAAGGCGCGACATCGTCGGGAGTGCGGCTGGCTTCGGTCGGGCGCACGGCCTCGTGCGCTTCTTGGGCGTTTTTGCTTTTGCTCTTGTAGGTGCGCGCGGTCGCGAGCGCGTATTTGTCGCCAAATTCTTTTTTGATTGTGTCGCTGGCTTCAGCCAAAAACTTTTCGGACAAATTGACCGAATCGGTACGCATGTAGGTGATAAGGCCGACCTGCCCCTCGGAGCCAAGCTCGATACCTTCGTAAAGCTGTTGAGCCATGCGCATGGTTTGTTTGGCGGAAAAACCGAGGCGGTTGTTGGCGTCTTGTTGGAGCGAAGAAGTGGTGAACGGGGGAGAGGGAAAGCGTTTGGTGTTTTTGCTGTCCACGGCAGTGACGGTATATTTTGTTTTTTCCAAATCGGCGAGAATTTTATCGACTTGCTCTTTGTTTTTCAGATCCAATTTGTCCAGTTTTTTGCCGGCAATGGCATGGAGTTTTGCGGTAAATTGTTCCTTATTCTTTACTCCTTGTTCCTTCTCAAAAATCCCATCCACACTCCAATATTCTTCGGAAATAAATTTTTGGATTTCGCGTTCGCGCTCGACCACGAGACGCACGGCGACGGATTGGACGCGTCCGGCCGAAAGGCCCTTGGCGACTTTGCGCCAGAGAAACGGCGAGAGCTCGTAACCGACCAGACGATCGAGGATGCGGCGCGCTTGCTGGGCATCGACGAGCTGGAGGTCGAGCGGACGCGGGTGCTTCATGGCTTCGTCGATGGCGTGCTTGGTGATTTCATGAAAAACAATGCGTTTGATTTTGCTCGGGTCAATATTTAAGATCTCCGCGAGATGCCAGGAGATCGCCTCTCCCTCTCGGTCCTCATCGGTAGCGAATAGGACTTCGTCGCATTTTTTGGCACTGTCTTTGAGCTCTTTGGCAACCGCGGCTTTTTCTTTGCTGACCACATATTGGGGCTCAAAATCGTTTTTGGTGTCCACCCCCATTTTGCTCTTGGGGAGATCGCGCACATGGCCAAAAGAAGACTTCACAACGAAGCCCTTGCCAAGGAATTTGGTGATTGTTTTGGCTTTGGTGGGGGACTCGACGATGACGAGTTTGGACATAGATTAGGTGTTAGGTGTTAGGCGATAGGCTAATGAATACTACCCGAAAATGGGCAAAAAGTCAATTTTTGAGGGGTGAGGTGATAAATTAGCATTGGTTTTGAGGTGTTGGGCGATTTATCCACTTTTCAAAGCAATGATCGCGTGATGATTGTTTTGAAAACCAAAAAACTCGCTTAATCGGCGGGTTTTTTGTTGGTTAGTAAGAAATAGTTTTTTAATACAGATATTAATTTGTTTAATGGAAGGGTGATATTTTCACCTTTCCATTGTATATTATGTAATATAAGTAGCCAAACAGCCAAAAGCAGGGTCAAACTCCCAAAACATACTTCATCCCACCCGTATTCATCACCTGTTTTTTTATTTCCATCATCGTAAGGGTGCTCATGACGATGGGGCCGGGCAGGCCGGTGGTTTTGATGATTTCGTCGATATGCCGAGGGGTGCGCGAAAGCACAGCCAGTATCTCGGCTTCTTGGGGCGAGGATGGGGTGGGCAGGGGCGATTGCACCATTTTCTGGGTTTGGCCGAGATGGAGCGCGTCCAGGATGTCATCGGCCGAGGTGATGACGCGCGCGCCAAGCTTGAGTAAGTTGTTGTTGCCTTCGCCTGACGGCGCGTTGATCGGAAAGGGGATGGCCATCACCTCGCGATTGTAATCAAGAGCGACGCGGGCGGTGATGAGGGAACCGGATCGCATCGGTGCTTCGATGACGAGTGTGCCGAGCGATAACCCGGCGATGATGCGATTGCGAGCAGGAAAAGAATATTGCGTGGGCGCGAATCCGGGCGGGTATTCGGAAATGACGGCGCCATTACTGGCGATAATTTTTTCAGATAGCGCGCGATGGGCGGCCGGATAAATGTTGGCTCGATTCACACCCGAACCAAGCACGGCGACGGTCGGACCGCCACTGGCGAGTGCGGTCTCGTGCGCGATACCGTCGATGCCGAGAGCCAATCCACTGACTATAGCGACACCGGCGCGGGCGAGCGGGGCGATGAGTTGCTGGCAAGCCAATTGGCCGTATTCGCTAAATCGGCGCGTGCCGACGACGGCGAGAGTGGGGATTTCTGGGTCGGGGAGTGTCCCGCGGATGAAAAGCGTGATCGGCGGATCGGAAATTTCGGCGAGGAGCTGGGGATAGCCCGCGTCGCCAAGCGATACGGTCGTGATACCTTCTTGTTTGAGGCGGTCGTAGATTTTTTCCGTTGGGTTGGCTTCGCGCCATTCGATAAACTCATGCGCGATTTGCGGCTCGATGCCGGCCGAGACGAGGTCGGAGAGCTCGGCGCGCTCGATGTTTTTTAAATCAGAAAAATATACCCGCATTTTTTGCCAGCGGGCGTAGGTCATCTTGGGGAAGTGGGCGAGGGCGGGGTTGTACATCGAAATATATAATTTTGAATAATTATTTTTTCGCGTAAGTGCTCGCGTCAGATAATTTTTGACTCGTTTTCGTTTTTGGGCCAAAACTCGCTTCGCTCAAACATTGGCCCAAATTCCCGCTAAGGCGGGAAACACTCAAACTCATCTAAAAATTATTTCTTCCGCTCGCAATACGCTCAAAAATATTTATTCAAAATTATATTATTCGTTCGATGATATCTCTGATAACACCCTCGACGATCTTAAGCTCGTCTTTCGAAAATTTTCCCAAAACAAAATCCGCTTTGTCATCAAAGCGCGCCATCTCGGGGGTGGCGATGCCGATGCGCAGACGGCGGAAATTTTGCGTGCCGAGATGCTCGATGATGGATTTGATGCCGTTGTGGCCGGCGGCGCTTCGGTCGGTTTGGTCTCGCCACTCGCCGAGCGGGATGTCTTTGTCGTCGTGGATTACAACGATGTCATTCGGTTTGAGTTTGTAAAAATCCATAAGCGCGCGCACAGCGACGCCGGATTCGTTCATAAAAGTTTGCGGTTTGGCCAAAATAATTTCGGCGTTTTTGGCAACCTCGGCTTTCATTTTTTTGTCGAGTTTAAATTTTAATTCTAAATTTTTCGCAAGCGTATCGAGTGCCAAAAAACCCGCGTTGTGGCGCGTCTTTTCGTATTCTTTTCCCGGGTTTCCGAGGCCGATAAGGAGTTTCATATTGGTAGATGTGGATAATTAGCTTGACAAAGTTGGTTTTGTGATGTATATTATAGTTAATCACGATGAGAGGCTACCCGAAGGGTTTTGTCCCAAGGTTATGCCTCTTTTTGATTTCTGCCAAGTTTTTCTTTGGTATTATTTAGAAAGGTAATCTGGCTACTAAACCGACGCAGTAATGATGAATATTTATATTTATTAGGTATTACCAATCTTTCGATTTTATTTTTTTCTTGCAAATATTCCACTAAACAGTGAAAGTCGCCGTCGCCCGTAACGATTATTGCTTTAGATGGAAAGATTCAAATTTTGGCTGTCAATAAACGCGTAATTGATGGGTCGAGCGAATATGATATGATTGGTTGACGATATTTTATCACGAAAATCCGCCGCTGACAATTTATTTCTTCATCTTACTCATCTTGATGATGATCGGCACGGCGAAAAAGCCGAATTGCGCCCGCAGGCGGTTTTCGAGGAAGTGAATATACGAGATGTGCACGGAAGTTTTGGGTTTGATGAGGATCTCAAACATCGGCGGGTCGGTGCGCAACTGGCTCATGCCGAGGATCTCGGGGTGGCGCACACCCTGACCGCGCGTGGGTAAATGTTTTTTGACCGAGCGTTTGATGAAATCATGGATCACTTCGGGGGCGAGCTCGATCTGACGCGCTTGCCACGCCTCTAGAATCAAGGGAAAAATCTGGTGCACGCGGTAGCCGTTTTTGGCGCTGACAAAAAGGATCGGCGCGAAATCCAAATGCGGAAAACTTTTGTTAATCAGCGTTTTGACATCATTGCGAAAAGCGTCGTCATTTTCTTCGGCAGTGTCCCATTTATTCACTACGATGATCACGCTCTTGGTGTGCTCGCGCAAAAGCCCCGCGAGTTGTTGGTCTTGGTCGGTGATTGGCTCGGTCGCGTCGAGCACGATGAGCACGATGTCGGATTTATTGATCATGTCGAGACTCTTGCCGATTCCTTGTTTTTCAAGATCGCCCGACACTTTGGTTTTGCGGCGAATACCGGCAGTGTCGATGAAACTAATCGGCGTGTTTTCAAATTCGACGAGCGTGTCGTGCGGTTCGCGGGTGGTATGAGGCATATCGGACACGATCACTCGATCTTCGCCGATGAGTTTATTAAAAAGCGAAGATTTGCCGACATTGGGTTTGCCGACGAGGGCCACTTTGATCGGCCGTTTTTCTTTGATCACTTTGGGTCGACGAGAGAGTTTGTTGAGATAAGAATAAATCACATCCATGAGGTCGCCGAGGTTGGCGCCATTGAGCGCGGATACCGCGAGCGGTTCGCCGAGGCGCAGTTTGAGCAAATCATGATCGCTTACGCGCGCGCGTAGAGTTCCGGTGTCGGCTTTGTTGGCCACAAAAATAATTTTTTTCTTTTTTTCTTTCGCGATCGCTTGCAATTTTTTGGCCAGCTCGCGTTCTTGGATCATCGTGTCTTCTTGGATGTCGGTGACAAAAATGATCACATCGGCTTCGCTGATGGCGATCTCGGTCTGGTGGATGATGTCGTCCTCAAGCGGGACCGAACTGTCAAAAGTAAGACCGCCGGTGTCGATGATTTGGAAATTTTTTCCGCGCCACGAAGCGATCCCGATGTTGCGTGTGCGGGTGGTGCCGGCGATGCTCGAGATGATCGCCAGATGACGGTCGAGAATTTTGTTAAATAAAGTCGATTTGCCGACATTCACTTTGCCGACGAGCGCGACGGTAGGGAGATTGAGGTCGACAATTTTTGCGGGGGTGGCCATAATCGTAATTTAGAATAATTAATTTCGAATTTCGAATAAATATTTAATTTCGAAATTAATGATACACAGTCAGTAATTCAAATATTAAATATTCTGATTTGATTCAAAATTCAAAATTAAAAATTAAATATTTCACTCATTCGCGTCATCGCCAAGCACAATCAAAATATTGGTCTCGGGTTTGTATTTCGGTCCGACTTCAGTGCTCGAGGTAGTGGGGTCGTCATAGTTTTCCAGGAGCCACTCGGGTAGCGCTGTGGTGGATTTTAGTTTTAATTCTTTTTCCAAATCGGCCGTGATCTCGGCGGATACGCCCGGGCGCACGAGATACATCGCGGTTTTGTCGAGCGGACGACGGGAGCTATTGCCGATGGTCGTCACCGAAAATCCTTTGGTCGCGAGCACTGCCTCGTATTTGGCGGCCAGTCCGGCGCGCCAGGTGCCATTTTGGATTTCGATATTCGCGCTTGGGAAAATCGCGGGGTTGCTCGCGGTGGTATTTTTTGCTGTTATGGCAGTGCCGGTCGCGGCGCTATCGCTCGTCGAATTTTTTTCAAAAACATTTTTGATCGCGGTATTGATCGCGTCAAAATTACCGTCTTTGGGGCCGAGCAAAAACGCGCCCTCTTTGCTGAAGTATGAAATCAAAAAACCTTGGGGTGAATCATCGAGCACGAGATTGGTGACGCTATCATCGGCTTCGCGCGCCATACCGGCGAGATACATGATCTGGCCAAAATTCAAATTGGTGGTGACATGGCTCGCGAGAGTCGAGAGCATCTGTTGGATTTTGATCGGATTGGTGTAGGTGCCAAACGAAAGTAGCCGCCCTTTGAGCGCGGATAGCACTTGCTGTTGTCGGCGCGAGCGGGCGAAATCCGAACCTTCGCCATTGTTGCCGTGGCGCGAACGGGCGTATTGGAGAGCGCGCTTGCCATTCATAGTTTGCATGCTGGCCGTAAAACTGATCGGGTCAAATGATTCGTTGGGTCCGGGAAATTCGGTGTCGGTAAAAGCGCGCGGGACATCGATGGTTACTCCGCCCACGGCATTGATCAGATCCTCGAAAGCTTTGAAATCCACGCGAATATAATAGGGGATATCAAGGTCAAAAGATTTGGCAAAAATCGCGCGGGCGAATTCACCGCCGTTGCCGGCGTTTTTCGCTTCGCCGAGCGCGTTGGCAAAATTTATTTTATACACTCCATATCCGGGAATGTCCGCGCCGAGGTCGCGCGGGATGGAAATCATCGCCACCTGGCGAGTGCTTGGCTTGATACTCAAAATAATATTGGTGTCGGTGAGATACGGCCCGTCGTGTCCGGCTCCGCCCATGCCGAGAAGTAGGATGTTGACGCGATCATCGATCTCGCCGGCCAGGACTTTGCTGGATTTAAAAAAATAATTTTTGACGGTTTGCAAAAAACCGGTTTGGCGTGGTTTGAGGGTGACCGAGTCATAGGCGCCGGGGTCGGCCGGGAGCTCAGAGAGGGAATAGTGACGAATGCCGCAATTAACTCCGCCCGCGATGAGGACGATCAAAATAAAATAGAGCCACCAGCGTTTCCGGCGTGGTGGTTGGGGCTCGCGCCAGCGGTTTTGCGGGCGAGCGAAATTTACCGGCCGTTCATAAAATTCCGGTTCGGGCGCGGCCACCGGTTCGTTGTCGAGGTTTTCTTCATCCATAATGCGAGTATTGTAGCAGAAAGGGGCGAAAAAATCAATTATTGAGTTTTTTTGGCGTATCCTTGCTTTTTTTTAAAAAATATGATAAGCTATTTCGTAATGGGACAACCTTTGGCTTTGGCGTCATCCGGACAATTAGCTCAGTTGGTTAGAGCGTCGCATTCACATTGCGAAGGTCGCAGGTTCGAATCCTGCATTGTCCACCAAATAATATAAATTTATGCCGATCAACATTCTGAAGGAAAATGTTAATTTAGGCAAAATCATGTTCCAGTGGACAGTGAAGGAATATGAGAAGTTTGAACGCGAGCGCAGTTGGTATATCGTGATAGGGATCATCGCGATCGCTTTTTTGACCTACGCCATGATCGTCGCCAATTATTTGTTCGCGCTCATTATCGTGCTCATTGGCATTATTTCGTTTTTGCACGAGATGCAAGATCCGATCGATGTGCCGTTTGCCATCACCGAGACCGGTATTATTCTCGGTAAAAAATATTTTCGTTACAGCGAGATCAAAAATTTTTGGATAATTTACAATCCGCCGGAGGTAAAAAAGTTGTATTTTTCCACTGATGGCGCTCTGCGGAATGAATTACAGATATCACTCATGGATTATGATCCGCGCCCGCTCCGCGAATATCTCGGTAAATATTTGGCCGAGGATTTGGAGCAAGAAGAAGAGGCGTTAAGCGACACGCTCGCGCGCCGGATGCGGCTACACTAAAATTCAATTCACGACCTTGTCGTTCAATGGATAGGACATTGGCCTGCGAAGCCGAAAATCCAGGTTCGACTCCTGGCGAGGTCACAATAAAACAGACACACTAATGTGTGTCTGTTTTATTGTTGCGAAAAGGAGTCGAACGCCGGAGCGATGTCGCGCCGACTTGCGGGGAGGCGCGACCGCGAGGCGGTGGCCAGCCCGAGCGAGCGGAAGCGAGTGAGAGGCGAGGCAGACTCCTGGCGATCCGATGAGAACCTTGACTTTCTCCATTATTTGTGGTATGAAATCACCAGTCCGCTCGGCTTCGGTCGAGCATTTTATCAATCCTCAGATTGCCACAGGTGGTGGCAGGAGGAAACGGGCATGACGATCAAGGATTTGCTACACGATGAAAATCGGCGCGCGTGGTTGGATTTCATGATTCAGCTCGCGCCCGAAGACCCCCGGATTTTTCACGGTCTGACCGACGAGACCGCCGTGGAAATCTTGGAGGGGCTGATCACCACGAGGAGCATGACCCACGACGGTCTGCTTGCTCGCGTGTTCAATTGTGGCCACCCGAGCCGGATGACCTTGCTCCAGCATTTGCAATTGCTGTGTGCCACCAAGACGGGTGGGTCTCACAATCTGCTCATCGCCATGGTGCGGGCACCGGAAAGTTACTGGTTGGAACCGCCTAATGGCATGGGGACAGAAGTCCTGCGGCGCGCCATTTTGGATTTATGTCCACCTGGTGGACGCCACAGCATTGGATACTACATCCAGTGCGATCCCGCCCGCGCCTGGGATGCGATCGACCGCTTGCGCAAGCAGGGAATTACCGGCCAGCACAAAAAATATCCTCTGGCACGGACGGCGTTGGCCTTGATGGTTCGGGCGCTGTACGAGCGCGTCAGCGCGCTCGACGCGTGGCCGGTCCATCGGCGCGATGGCCATGGCCATTTGCGCGCCGGCTGGGAGTTTGCCGTCATGCTCGATGAAGAACTCACCGGTTTGGATCAATCGCCGGTGAATTTTCCGGAGATCAGTCGGATGGCGCTCGCGCTCGCCGCCTGGCGCAATAAAAAGCGCAACCAGCGGCGTGAAGCCAAACGCGCCCAGCTCGAGGCCTCCATGCCTCGCAGGCGCGGCCAGCGCTAAGCCCGATCTTTCAAGCCCACATTGCGGTGGGCTTTTTTTATCCACAAGTCGCATTTGACAATTTTTCGGATATTTGGCATTATATATACATATGAGAAACAGAGCTACCAATTTGATTATTAACATTTTGGTTACCCACCGCCGGCGGTAGTTTGTTTTGATATCATATTAAACAGACAATCCGCCGAGCGCGGGTTTTTTTGTTCTTTAAATCGTTCTTTAAAAATGTTTTTGAGCGGAGCAGAGATAGTATGTTGGTCGCGCGTTCGGATTCCAGGGCGCGCGCTACGGCTGTCTCTACCCCGCTCGAAAATCGAGTATGGGAAATCACGGGCGACGAGTGTCGCCTATGTCCTTAATCACGGGGAGGAAGTGATGAACGAGCACGAAAAAGACCAGAAGGAAAACGGGTGTCAGTCAGACGCCGAGCAAGGCCATGCGCCTTTCGAAAACACGGGTGACCCCAATGTGGTCCTGGTCTACCCGCTTCAAGACGAAGTGGCTGACATGCGCCATCTCGGCGCCTAACCGCGCCCCAAATTCACCCCTCGGGAATGCCACGCGCGCATTCCCTTTTTTATTTCAAAATATCACTGGCTCTCAATGCGTCAATATGATAAAATCACCTATATGGATTTATCTCTCCAAACTCCGGTCAGCGCGCTCACGCGGGTGGGCAAATCCACTGCGCGCCATCTATCTCGCCTCGGCATCAAAAATGCCGGCGATCTTTTGTATTGGTTTCCGTTTCGTTACGAGGACTATCGCGCGGTAGTGGCGGTGCGCGATTTGCGCGATGGGGCGATGGTGACGGTCCAGGGGCAAGTCGAACTCATCGCCAACAAGCGCAGTTTTCGCAAACACACCAACATCACCGAAGCGCTCGTTTCGGACGCGAGCGGCAGTGTGCGAGTGGCGTGGTTTAACCAGCCGTTTATTATCAAAAATTTACAGGCCGGCGACAAAGTATTCTTATCCGGCAAGGTGAAATCAGATATGCTCGGCGCGCAACTCGTGAGTCCGTCGTATGAACGCGACACCGGCGCGACCATCCACACCGCGCGCCTGGTGCCGATGTATCCGCTCACTGCCGGGCTGACGCAAAAACAAATTCGTTTTTTGATCAAACAAATTATCGGGCTCGCGGACAAAATTCCCGATTGGGTGCCGGCGGATATTTTGGAGAAATTTGACTTGCCACCGCTATCTGACGCGCTCACGGGTATTCATTTTCCAGCCGATGATCATGATCTATCACAGAGCACCGACCGCCTCAAATTTGACGAGCTTTTCTTACTTCAAATCAAAGCCGAGCTGGCGCGATTGGCTAAGATTAGCGATCGGGCGCCGCAACTCGCGTTTCAACAAGCACAAATCAGTGCTTTTGTCAAGGGTCTGCCTTTTACCCTTACGCCCTCGCAAAAACTATCCGCCTGGGAGATTTTACAGGATTTGGCGCGACCAGCACCGATGAATCGGTTGCTATCGGGCGATGTGGGGAGTGGCAAAACCGTGGTGGCGGCGATCGCGTCGTATAGCGCGGTTTTGAATAATCATCAGGCGGTGATCATGGCGCCGACCGAGATTTTGGCGTTTCAACATTATGAGTCGGTGTGTAAGATGCTGGGGGATAAGGTGAGTGTGGGATTAGTGACTGGGTCGAAATTACAAATTAAAAATTCCAAAATCCAAATAAATAACAAATTACAAATCACAAATTCAAAAAAAGATTTGTTAGAAAAAATTAGTCGTGGGGAAATTAACATTATCATCGGCACGCACGCGCTACTGTCGGATAAAATTAAATTTAAAAAACTCGGACTGGTGATTGTCGACGAGCAGCATCGTTTCGGCGTGGAGCAGAGAAAATTAATTAAAGAAAAAAATCATGGCGCGCATTTTTTGTCGATGACCGCCACCCCGATCCCGCGCTCGCTCGCGCTCATGATTTATGGCGACTTGGATTTGTCGACGATCACCGAATTGCCGGCCGGTCGAAAAAAGATTTTGACGCGCGTGGTCGAGCCGGCGAAGCGCGACCGGGCCTATGATTTTATTCGGGCGCAAGTGAAACAAGGACGGCAGGTGTTTGTGGTGTGCCCGTTAATAGATCAAAAATTAAATATCAAAAATAAAAAATTCGAAACGGATAAATTTGAGGTGTTAAATTATAATTATCCCGGATCGGAATTGAGCGAGAAAAAATCCGTGATGTCGGAATTTGAAAAATTGTCCAAGAAAATTTTTCCGGATTTGCGGGTGGAGTATTTGCATGGCAAGATGAAGCCGGCGGAAAAAGACGGTGTGATGAAAAGATTTAAGGACGGGGAGATAGATATTTTGATTTCGACCTCGGTCATCGAGGTGGGAGTGGATATCCCCAACGCGAGCATCATGATGATCGAGGGCGCCGAGTGCTTTGGTCTCGCGCAGCTGCACCAGTTTCGCGGGCGAGTGGGGCGCTCGACTCATCAATCGTATTGTTTGCTTTTTACGCAAAATGATTCGGCGAAATCATCAGAGCGGTTAAAATTCTTCGAGTCGCATCACGACGGGTTTAAACTGGCTGAAAAAGATTTGGAGATGCGGGGCCCGGGCGAGGTGTATGGGGTGGAGCAGAGCGGGGAGATGAATTTGCGTCTCGCGAAATTGACCGACAAAGAAATAATTAAAAAAGCGCGCGCGGGCGCGCGGATCGTGGTGGAGAATTTAGAGAAATACAAAGCCGTTTTGAAAAAAGTCAGGGACTGGGCGGATAGTGTTCACTTGGAGTAAGAGGATTTTTACATTTGACTAATATTAGGCAAATGTAATAAAAAAACAAACAGCCAAAGCTGTCTGTTTTGTTGAAATAGAGAAAATTGCCAACAGTTATTGTTTTTCGGTAATCAATTTCAGTATGTCTTCCAGGGCAATGTCCAATGTTTTTGCTTTGGCGGCATTATTTACTCCCAGCATTCCCCGTTGCGCGTCGGCTTTCTCCCGAGCGGCTTGGATAGTTGATCGAATACTTTTTTCCAGTTCCGCGAGAGCGAGCTGCGCCCTGTCTCTCTCAGCTCGCAATTGGGCAGCCCCTTCTTGGGCCGATGCGATTTGTATTTCGCTTTCCTTGGCATCTCGTGTGTTTTTTGCGCGTTCTTTTTCGAGCTGTTGTGATAGAAAAGATTTTTCCGATTTGGCTCGATCGAGTTGATCAGATAATTCAGCCACAGCTTGATTATTGGTTTGGGTAGTTTCGGCCACCGTTCGTCGTGCTTCCGCGATCACTTGTTTAGCGGCATCTTGCATGGCGCGTGCCAATTCTATTGCTTCTTTGGCGGTGCGTGGTTGCAGCGGTTGACCGGCCAATGCGGCTTCGTTGATTCGATCGATAGCGGTAGGCGAGTGCTTCTTGTTGGCCGCAATGATTTGGTCGGTAAAATCAACAGCGGTTTGTTCGTCTTGCGGATCGCTTAATTTAAATTCGTAGATTGACCCGGGTTTGCGATTTTGCAGATAATGAAAAGCGAGATTTTCTGAATCAGCGCGCTTGCCGGGCATGAAGTGATTGTTGGCAATCAATCGGGCGGTGGCAAAAGCTTTGGCTAAAAAATCATCGTCGAGTGGCGGAATAGAGGAATGCGCCAAGCCGATTGTTTTACCCGCATGGTCTTTTTTCTTCTGAAAAATTTTTAGTTTAAAATTACCAAACCCGCCATCTTCTGTAGCTTCGGCTTTGTTTTCAAGTAATTCATCATCAATTTGATGAGAATCTTCATTGGCCAGTAAGCGCAAATTGCGCGCCGATCGTAAAAATATGTCGAATCTCTTTTCCGGTTTTTCTTCGCTGTTGTTTACCAACATAAGCGAAGCTCCAAAGAGTTTGATATCGGCATGCAGGCGCATGACCTCTATTAACCAGCGCGGTAATTTATCGGCTTGGCCGATTATTTTTGCCAGTGCCGGCGTTCTTTCGATAGTTGCTTCATCCCATTTAGCGTTATCTTTGTCGTTTTCATTAGTTTCGAACTGCGGAGTTATTTCTTTTGTCTGAGCGTATGGTTCGACAAATACATTGTCCCTTAAAAAATTAATAACCCGAGCGCGGTCGGCCGCATCAACAAATTCGTCTTCCACCACTTTTATTGCCTGAGCGATTCTTTCTTGCGCGAACAGGCGTCCGGCTTCAAAAGCGCAGTCTGCTTTTTCCGCTTCAGTTTGGAATAATTTCAATATGGCTTCTTTGTCCGTTGGACTAAGTTCGTTACGCGGATTGGCGCATAATTCATTCAGTTTATTTTCCAGCTTCGGTCTCGCGGTAGAAAGCTTCAGGCCATTGCGGGCACAGTGTTCTACTGACCAATCCAAATTTTGCGACACCTCTTTTTTGGTGCTGGTGTTTTTGTAGGGAAAATGTTTAGTGGAGTCCAATAGCGCTTTGTTTTCGGATAAAAAATTCGCATACATACCGCCGTTTACTTTGTCTGCCATTTCTATCGTTAGGCGCTCGTCGCGCTCAGCCGGTGTCTCGTTTCTAGGCGCGATGTCAGCGGATAATAACGGAAATTCGCCGGTGATCTCCGGTAAATTTTGGCTTGCTTCGTGCGCACTCAACGGTTTAGCTGTTTCTGATTGCTCGATTTCGTGTTTTGATGCCAATTCGTTCGGTGATGGGGTGTGTCGATCTATTGTCATATGATTAGTAATTAAATAAATTTTGTTGCATTTTTTATTTCACCACCTGTTCCACCAGATCCTTCACATTTTTCAATTGCACGATTTTCAACCCGGCGATTTTGAGCGGCTCGGCAGTATGAGGCGCGACCGCGTATTCAAAGCCGAGTTTTTTTATTTCTTCCAAGCGTTTTTTGATTTGCGGCACGCTGCGCACTTCGCCGCCGAGACCCACTTCGCCAAAAGCGCAGAGATTGCGAGGGAGCTCTTTGTTTTTAAATCCGGACGCGAGCGCGAGCATCACCGCGAGGTCGGCGGCCGGCTCATCAGCGGTGATCCCGCCGACAACATTGAGAAAAACATCATAGCCATCGAGCGGTAGCCCGGCGCGCTTGGTCAAAACGCCAATCATAACTTGGAGGCGATTGAGATCAAACCCCGAGGCGCGACGCACCGGATAGCCAAAATTGGTTTTGGTGATGAGCGCCTGCACTTCGACCAGTAGCGGGCGCGTGCCTTCCATGAGGCAGGTGACGGCCGAGCCCGGGACATTCATCGGGCGTTCGGCGAGGAGCGCCTGCGACGGATTTTTTACTTCCACGAGGCCATGTTCTTCCATCGCGAAAATCCCGACTTCGTCGGTCGAGCCAAAGCGATTTTTTACCGCGCGCAAAATGCGAAAATTGTGAAAGCGGTCGCCCTCGAGATACAAAACCGTATCCACGAGATGCTCGAGAGTCTTGGGTCCGGCCACACCGCCGTCTTTGGTTACTTGACCGATGATGATCACCGGTGAGCCGGTCGCTTTGGCGCATTGCAAAAGTTTGACGGCCGAGGCGCGGATCTGATTGGACGAGCCGGCATCGCTTTCAGCGTCGCTTGAAGAGAGAGTCTGGATCGAGTCCACGATCGTGAGCGCCGGTTTTTGACTGACGATAGTGGCGGTGATGGTTTCGACATTGGTTTCATTGCCGAGATGCAAATTGGCCGACTTGATTTGCAGTCTATCGGCGCGCAGTTTGATTTGGGTGGTTGATTCTTCGCCCGAGAGATAGAGGCAATGGGGGAAGGCGGTCGCGAGCTGGAGCGCCAAGGTGGATTTGCCGATGCCCGGCTCACCGCCGAGAAGCACCACACTGCCGGGCACGAGCCCGCCACCGAGCACGCGATCGAGCTCGCCGATATTGGTTTTCACGCGCGCGGTCGCGCTGGATTTTATTTCAGCGAGTGACTCCGTCTTCGCTGGCGCGTATTCGTTTGAATTTTGGAATTTGGAATTTATTTGTAATTTGTTATTTTGAATTTGAGATTTTTCAATGGTTCCCCACTTACTGCATTCCAAACAACGCCCGATCCATTTAGTAAATTGGGCTCCGCAATTGGAACAGTTGAAATAAATAACATTTTTTGTCATATTGGGCGTTTACCCCGCCTTGATGGCGGGGCCGCAATTGGAGCAGACGAATAGGGTGGTGGGTTTGGGCATAACTTTCATTATTTTTTCGTGCAATCGGCGTTGTATTCGTTTTTATTATAAAGAATACGATAATCGGGAAATGGTTTGGTCTTATAGTCGCCACAATCACGCGTCGGTTGAATATCTTTACAGGCCATTTGGCTTCCGGGAGAAAGCATTTGTTCGCGCGTCATGGTTTTTTGACTGCCACTGGGGTTATTGATGTTATAGGTTTCACCTTCTCGACCGGTGATCACCATGAAATGAAAACGCTTTGTAAATGGAGCGGCGGTGGTGTAAATAATTACCGGAATATTTGCGTCCAAACAACGATTGATAGTATTGATCACATTAACATCAAATTTGATCGGGGCGTAATCAATATTCCCGGTAACATATTTATCCATTGATACTATCACTTTGTTGTTATTGTTTCGATAAAGCGAGCAAGGGTCGACATTTTGGCCGTAGTATTTGAGCACCATGGCAATCGATGTGATACCACAACCAGCGCGTTGAATATCACCTGCCGGAGAGCACGATTTCCAAGCCGGGTCAGTTTGGTTGAAGTACGGCACCAACTTGCCACTGACGGTTTTACTGCCTTCGGAGATATCATGAGAAGAGCCGGGTGAAATAGAATCGTCAGTGAGCATGAAAACCGGCACATCCATGGTGGGGATATTTTTGATCCTAAGCGCGTTAAACGAAACCAATTTCGGATTGATGGTATTGAGTATCAAAAATGATCCCCACAAAATAACCAATCCCGCGCCGATGCGGCCGATGTTTTTTATGCCTTCGTTTTTGCCTTCACCGCCGCCCGAGGTGACGATGCGGATGCCTTCGAGAATGATCATTACGACGGCGACAAGACTGCCGACCGCGATACCGGTTTTGTATGCGGCGGATAAAAAATTTCCGATCCAGGGGAGATATAAATAACCTTGATCATCAAGCGCGGTCTTGGGGTCGATCGTGGTATATTTGAGATAGGGGATGTGGATGGAGTTTTTGGGTGGGATCAACTCTTCGATTTCTTTGGTTGTTTTAGGTTGCTCGGTCGTTTTGGGTACGCAATAATAGTGGCCATTGTCATTGGTGGTTTGACTGCAGGTGGCATTCTGATCTTCGCATTTGAGAGTGGCGCAAGAAGCCGCTTGGCGACCTCGCTCCTCCGCCCTATCTTGGAGCGCCCACTGATCCTCACCCAAACAAAATTGCGGTACCAAGATGGCGATCATCGCCAAACCGATAATTTCAATCAACAAATTTTTTCTCCAATTATTCCCCATACTACTCTGGTTTAGTAGATAATTTATTGAGGAGCTCCTCGATGTTGATATCGCTCGTCAAATTTATTTTTTTATTATTCACAAAAATCCCCGGCAGATCCGAGACACCGATCGCTTTGGCCAAGGCCATTGATTCGATCACTTTGGTTTTGGCCGCGTCCGATGCTCGGCAAGTATTCCACTTGTCCATATCCATCTTGAGCGCGGTAGCGGTTTTGACGAGTCCGGCTTCGGTCAAATTATTTTTTTTGCCCATTGTCAGCTCGACAAATTTCCAAAATTGTCCCTGCTCGTGGGCGCAATCGGCGGCGATATGAGCCGACAAATTTCCCATCGACACAAACGATGTCACCGGCGCGTCTTTCCAGATCAGACGCGCTTTTTCCGGATTGTTTTTGATAAATTTGGTGATGGCATAGTGCGCCTCATGACAGCGCGCGCAACCGAGATCGCTAAACTCGACTATCCAAAGCGCCGCTCCGGGATTACCAAGCGACGGGTCGCCGATCGCGATCGGGATGTAGGTGGCCACGGTGCTGACGATCGGAGTTTCGGCGTAAGTATTCACGATCCCGCGCATTTTTTGGATTTGTAAAAAAACCAAATAGCCGATGACGGCGATGAGCGCGATCAAAACCACGATAAATTTTTTATGGTGCGACATATTTATTTTGTCATCCTGAGCAAAGCGAGGGATCTACGGTTCGGATAAAGATTCTTCGCTGCGCTCAGAATGACAGTTGATTGTAAATCAAATTTATAAATTAACTTGAAACACCCCGCTTTGATTTTTGTCGGTAAAAATGATTTTATTATTAGCGCTGTCGTAGTCGATCGAGTTGATATTGTAGTCGCCACCGAGGGGGATGTCGGTCTTGAGGCCGGTGTTGGTGTCGATCTTGACCATGTCATAGAGGCTATCGGCCGCGATCTCGGGCATGAGGCCGGCGCCTTTTACCAGGTCGCGCGGCACCGCGCAATACAAAATCTGTTCGCTCGCGAACGCGCAATTTTTGGACCAAGTGTTGACTTTGAGATCTTGACGGCCGGTGTTGATGTCGTCGCCGTAGGCGTTGGTGATCCAGAGTTGCGGCTTGAGATCACTGCGATCGCTCCAAACGCTATACAATAATCTTTTTCCGGACGGGGACCATTGTTCTTCAAATCCCCAACCTTCGGTGACCAATCCTCGGAAATTTTCGTGATTTAAACCCACCAACAAAATCATTCGGCGTTGAGAGCCGGAGATCGGGTCGGCGGTTTGAGAAAAAGCTACAGTCTGTCGGCTGGGCGACCAGTCCACGGTCACTTTGTCGCCATTGAGCCCCATCGGCTCGACGATTTTGGTGTGCGAGCCGTCGGTATCCATGGTCACGAGCCAGCGATTTTCCACGGCCACACCAATGCTTTTGGCCGCGATTTGATCGTCGGTCGGAGAAAAAGAAAATTCTTCCCAATGCTTGGGAACGGTAATTTGTTTTTCTTTGTCAAAATCATAAAGAATTTTACTGAAATCGGGATATTCAAGCACTGCCTGATTAGTGGTGTTGCCCCAGGTCACTTTGGAGACATCGTAAAATGTTTGGTCGGAAAGTTTATCGATACTGCCATCGGCTGATCGGCGATAAAATTTGCCGTCCGAGGCGTTGTAATAGCGCAGACCGCTATCTTTGGCGACCGAGCTAAATGAAGCGTAGTCGGAAACAATTTTGGTCACCGGTTCCGGTCGGTAATATCCCGGCGCCACACCCGGAATATTGCCGGCCACGGGGAGTTGAGTCGCGCCGTCCGGACCCGTGGTCGTGGTGGCCGGTCGCTCACCCGCGGTGGGGAATTGACCGGATGTAGTCGCGCCGGGTTGGACAGCAACCCTCGGGCCAAATCCGCCGGTGGTTTTTTGGAAAAAATAATAGAGCGCGTAAGCGATGAGGCCCGCGACCACGAGTAGTAAAATAATCAGTAAAATTTTTTTGAGAAGTGGCGGCATATATTATGTTTAAAAATTGTCATTCCCACGAAAGTGGGAATCCAGTCACTGGATCTCCGCCTACGCGGGGATGACACTGATTGGCATTATTGTTCAGCGGCGGCCTGCGCGCGCTGTTGTTGTTTTATGATATCGCGATTGATTTGCGTTTTAAGTTTTTTGATAGTGCCGTCGAGACCGTTCATGATAGTACTCAAAGCCATTTTTAGTTTTCCAAAAGTCAAACCATACGCAATATAAGCGGGGATAAGCAGTATCCACATCGGAATGGTAATAATAAAATGCCAAATCGCCGACAAGTGTAATAGCCATTTGATCATTCCTTCAAGAATGCCACCCCAGATGATCAGTCGAGAAATTTTGGAGCGCAATTGTGATATTTTTTTAAGAGATTGACGCAAAATCGGTCCGCGATCTTTTTCTTTTACCCCTTTAATATCATTATAAACTTCATTGATTTCACCATGCAATTTTGGGAGTAATCGGCGCACCACCAATGATACTTCCGGCGCGTTGAGCATTTCGTCCGCGTCTTTATTTAATCCTTGCGATTTATCTTGGAGTTGATCGAGGCGGGCTTGTTGCTGGGACGCGCGCATATCGGTAGCGGCTTGTTGTTGCTGGTCTTGGCCAGTGGCAGTGCCTGGCTCTCCGCCGGTCGGGGGTTGGCCTGGTGTCGGGTCAGCCGGTGGTTGTCCGTCAGAAGATTCGGGATTATCGTTTCTATCAGTGGTTGGTTTTTTTTGTGCATCGTTTTCGCCTGGTGTCAGTGGTGCGGATTCGGGCGGATTAAAGGCGTCGGGATTGGCGCTGGGTTCGCCGGATTGTTCCGGTCCAAATCCGGTCGGTGATCCGATTGCTTGGCCGGAGTTGGGCATAGGAGCACCCGCGTTTCTTTTTTGGTGTTGAGCGGATGCGACCTGGCCCGCGGCATTGTGTTGTTCTTTGGGGCTTAATTTATCCATCCCCAGATCAAACTCTGCAGTTTTGTCCAAGGAAAAAGCATCATCGCTGACTTTTTTTACTCCATCACCCGAAACCGAATCAATTTTTAAAAAATCATCATGGCTATTTGACCCAAAAGATTCACCGGCTTTTATTTCCGCGGATGCGGGAGTGTCGCTTCCCACTTCCGGAGTGACTTTTTCCACCTCTTCCGGTTTGCCTTGGGGTTTTTTATTATCCTTATCATCTTCGGGCATAAATGATTGTTTATTTCAGTTTAAGCCGAACAGATGTTGGTTTTCGCCAGCGCCAACTGTTTGAGAGCAAGCTCGGCGTGTCCTTTGCGACTTAGCCGAGCGTAGCCGAGTTTTGGCGCCAGAAAACTAACATCTGTTCGGCTTAAACATGGCGACAAAGCAAAAAGTTTATTTCACAATCAAATTTTCTTTTTCCAGCGTCAATTCGTATTCTTTTTTTACTTTCGCGCCGATTAGTATTTCCGCCATGAGCGCCTCGACCTGATTTTGGATCAGTCGGCGCAAGTCGCGCGCGCCCGAGGCCGATGACAAGCGCGCGATGATCGCCTCGAGTGCGGTCGCGGTCGGTCGGATAGCAGTGTGGTATTCCATGAGCCTTTCATTGAGGCGGGCGATTTCCAGTTCAGCGATTTGGGCGAGATTGGGTTTGGTCAACTCGTTGAAATATTCGATCGCGTCGAGGCGGTCGATGAGCTCGGCCGAGAAATGCGCCTTGAGCGCGTCGCGCACGATCTCGTGATTTTTGTCAGCGCCCGCGCCAAAACCAATAACGCCTTTTTTGCCGGCGTCGGCCCCCAGTCCGGTGGTCAGTATTATTATACCATGTCTTAGAGAAATTTGCTTGCCCGAAGCATCGGTGATTTGCCCGCTTTCGAGCATTTGCAGGAGAAGTTTGACCACATCGCGATGCGCTTTGTCGATTTCGTCGAGTAAAATGACGCAATACGGATTGAGCTTGATTTTATCGATAAAACGATTAGGCTCTTTGAAGCCAATGTAACCGGCTGGAGAACCGAGCAATTTGGAGGTGCTGTGTTGCTCGTTGTATTCACTCATGTCGAGACGCACGAGCGCGTCTTGCCCCGGGTAAAGCGCCTCGGCGATGGCCTTCGCGAGCGCGGTTTTGCCCACGCCGGCCGGCCCCACGAACATGAGCGACGCGAGCGGACGATCGGTACTCCGTAGTCCGAGCTGTCCCTGGCGGATGATCTTCATCGTAGTCGCGATCGCCTCATCTTGACCGATGATTTGAGTTTTTATTTTTGTTTCGATTTTGCTCCAGCGATCTTTGTCGGTCTGGAGGATTTGCGCCGGTTCGTTGCCGGTGATTTTCGCGAGTTGATGGGCGACATCGGTGCCGGTGATGGTGCCGGCCGATTTTATTTTTTTGGTTTTGGCGTCGGTCGTTGTTTTTTCGATTTCCACGCGTGTTTCATTTTCTATTTTTTTCAGTTTGACCGCTTCGTCAAATTTATCCGCTCCGGCGGCCGCTTCTTTGGCGATGATGACTTTTTCCAATTGTTTTTCCAGTCGTTGCAATTTGTTTTCCCAGGGCGCGGTTTTGGCGGTCAGGCGTTTGGCCGAGGCGGTCTCGTCGAGGAGATCGATCGCTTTGTCCGGCAAAAATTTACTGGGTAAATAGCGCACGGATAACTCGACGGCCGCTTTGACAGCGTCGTCGGTGATGATGACATTGTGATAGCGCTCGTAATTTTTTTTCACGCCGGCCAAAATTTTGATCGAGTCTTCGCTCGATGGTTCTTTGACCATGATGGGCTGGAAACGGCGTTCGAGCGCCGAGTCATTTTCGATGTATTTCTTGAATTCCGGCGGAGTGGTCGAGCCGATACAGCGCAAAAATCCGCGCGCGAGAGCCGGCTTGAGCAGATTGGCCGCGTCCATCGCGCCTTGATTGGAGCCGGCGCCGACGATATTGTGGATCTCGTCGATAAACAAAATAATATTGGGGTCGTCGGTGACATCATCGATCACTTCTTTGAGACGCGACTCAAATTCACCGCGGTAAATCGTGCCGGCGATGAGGAGGCCCATATCGAGCGCGTAGATTTTTTTGTTTAGGAGTAGGTCGGGCACATCACCGTCGATGATTTTTTTGCCGAGCCCTTCGACAATGGCGGTTTTGCCCACGCCCGGGTCGCCGAGAAGCACGGGGTTATTTTTGGTGCGCCGGCAAAGGATCTGGATCAGGCGTTCGATCTCGGTTTCGCGTCCCACCACCGGGTCGATGTTTTTTTGCGTAGCCGGGTCGGTGAGATTGATCGCGAAAAAATTGAGCGCGCTGTTTTTGTCGGCCGAGGCGGAGATACCGGGGGTGGGAGGCCCTGATTTGGCGCCGGCCGGTGTGGGTTTTTTAATCGAATTTTTGGGCGCGATCGCCGCGGAAATGGGGCCACTGTCCAGGCGTTCGCCGATGCGCTCCAGGGTGTCGGCCACATCGTCGATATGGGGAAATTGGGTGGCATTATTTAAAACAATACTTATTTGTTTTTCCAAATCCGCGATTTTGACGCCGGAAATTTTCAAAAGTTCTAAAATTTTGGGATCATCAATCGTGAGCAAAGCGGCGAGTAAGTGCTCGGTGCCGAGATAATTATGAGTATTTTTTTGCGCCACATGCAGAGATTTTTCGAGCACGAGTCGCGAATTTTCGGACAGGGGGGTAATGGTTTTTTCGGCCACGGGACGAGGAAGCGCGCCCGGAGCATGGCGAGCGATCGGCAAGCTCAAAATCACCTGCTCGATAATCTTGGCGTCGATTTTAAATCGGCCGATAATTTCGGCGGCCACCGACCCTTTTTGGTTTTGGAGCGCGAAAAAAAGATGGATCGGTTCGACCGTGGGGTTTTTGAGCTCGGTCGAAAGCGCGATGGCGCGCGCGATCACTTCTTTGAGGTGGGTCGAAAAGCGAGAAAGGAGATCCATAACAAAAATTATAAATATCAAATTCGAAATCTCAAATTCCAAATAAATATCAAATCACAAATTTCAAACCGATTTGGATATTGGGATTTGATTTTTGGTGCTTATTTGGAATTTATAATTTAGGATTTGTGATTTTCACCCGGGTATTGTATACTAAAACCATGTTTAATTCAAGCGACATTTTTAATAATTATGTTTCCCAGTCATATATTCAAAGCCTATGATATTCGCGGGCTAAACGAGGAGCTGTCTCCGGAATTGGCGCGCGCTTTGGGGCGAGCCCTGGTTGAATTTTTGCGATCAAAAAATATCAAGCTCATTGGACGAGAAATCGCCATTGGCCGAGATATGCGTCCGAATAGTCCTAAATTGGCCGAGGCGCTCGCGCGGGGTGTCCGCGAGTCGGGGGTGGATATCGTGGATGTGGGTCTTTGCACGACACCGTTATTTAATTTTTGCGTGGCTAATTTCGATCGTTTTGCCGGCGGGGTGATGGTGACCGCGTCTCACAATCCGGCCGAGTATAATGGGTTTAAAATTACGCTCTCGGGCGGTGTGCCGGTCGGGAAAAATAGCGGTATGGATGAATTGCGCGCTTTGACGGAAAAATATTTAAACAACGACGCGCCGACCGGAGAAAATATCGGGCAAACATCCGCATTCGATCCGCTACCGAGCTATTTGGAAAGAGTTTTTTCTTTGGTGTCACCACGGGATTTGAAACCGCTTAAAATAGTGATTGATGCCGGTAATGGCATGGCCAAAGCCACGATGCCGGCGCTCGTGGCCAAGACTCCGTTTCAAGTCGAGTATTTGTTTTTGGAACCGGATGGCAGTTTTCCCAATCACGAGGCCAATCCGCTTAAAACCGAAACTCTCCAAGTGTTACAAGCCAAAGTGCTCGAAGTGGGCGCGGATTTTGGCCTGGCGCTTGATGGCGATGGCGATCGTATCGGACTGGTCGATGAAAAAGGTGAAGTGGTGGAGGCTTCGTTTGTGGGCGCTCTCGTCGGGCTTGAAGTTTTAAAGCATCATCCGGGCGCTCTCATGCTCTATGATCTTCGATCCAGTAAAATCGTGCCCGAAGTCTGGGTGAAAGCGGGTGGCCAGGTGGCCAAATCCGAGGTCGGCCACGCGCTGGTGAAAAAACAAATGCGCGCGAGCGGGGCGGCGTATGGCAGTGAGTTATCGCTTCATTTGTATTTTGGCGATATGTATAATATCGAGTCGCCGGAGTTGGCTCTATTGTATTTCGCCCGACTTTTGATCAAGGAAAATAAAACTATGAGCGAGCTGACTGCGCCTTTAAAAAAATACTGGCATTCGGGAGAAATGAATTTCAAAGTTCAAAATGCATCCGTAGTGATGGCGCGAATCGAGGATGAATACAAAAAGTATTCAAGCGAAATTTCGCATTTGGATGGATTGTGGATGGGCTTTGATTGGGGCTGGTTTAGTGTGCGATCGAGTAATACCGAGCCGGTTTTGCGTCTGAATCTCGAAGCGTCGACCAAGACAGTGATGAACGAAAAAGTAGCTGAAGTGAGCAGTTTGATTCAAAAATAATTTTTTTGAAAATAAAAATACGGCTCGGGCGAAGGCGCGAGCCGTTTTGTTTTTTTTGATCGCTACGACTGAGACTGGTAATATAATTGGTGGGTGGTATACTTAAAAAAGTCAGTTATTTACTGGCTTTTTTAAGTATTTTATCCACCTTTTTTGTTTGTATGAGAAAAAGTTGTCCTAAATGTAATTGTC
>JBAYHH010000011.1:0-34498 GCA_041666265.1 Candidatus Magasanikiibacteriota bacterium
AAATGGCAACAATCACTCAATTTGTCATCCCCGTGAAAACGGGGATCCAGAAATTTGGCTTAAATAAGCGAACCATGGATTCCCGTTTTCACGGGAATGACAGAAAAACCATATTCGGCGACACTGCCTATTCGTATTTAGAAGTTCGCGTTGATGTAGGCGCGTGTGATCGGCCCGAAATTTCCCCAAGCCGGTTTGATGCCGAATTTAAATTGAAACTCAGCCAAAGCGGCGCGGGTCAAAACACCGAAGTAGGATGTCGCACCCGGTCTACTCAAGGCACGAGCGGCCGGTCCGATGTTTTGAGAAATTAGAAATTGTTGGAGAGATTTAACATCGAGATTTTTGTGTCCCTGTCCTAAATTTCTGGCGATGTCGCGGACTTGTTGGCCAAATGATACTGTCGGTGACAAAATTTGGTTAATCGGTTTCAGTATCATTGTCGGACATTCTTCAAATACGCAATTAGGGCCACTGCGACCAACATGTGTTCCGTCTAAACAAATTTTAGATTCTTTGGTACAGCCGATTTCCTCGGGGCATTTGGCAAATTCGCAATCAGGACCATGACGCCCCACCAAAGCGCCATCAAAACAGCGTTTTAATTCCATGGTACAAACAGCCGGTAATGAAATTGAGGTGGTGTTGATAATAGCGATCGGATTTTGAATCGGAGTGATGATGGTTGGAGAGGGAATGGTGACCGCGTTCGTATCCAGAGTTACCGCGGTTTGCGCCAACGCGCGTCCATTTAAGGTGGCACCGGTGTTTAACACAATCGCGGTTTGGTCTAATATATTTCCATTAACGACAGCAGTCGTGCCAATCGTGGTTTGTCCGGCTACTTGCCAAAAAATATTGGCCGATTTTGCTCCTCCACTAAGAATTACTTTCGCACCCGAACTAATATTGAAGTTTTGGGCGATTTGAAATATCCATACATCATTCGCGCTTCCCGAAATAGTCACATCAGTGGGGATAATCAAATCAGTGCTCCATTTGTAGGTGCCGGGAGTAAGTGTTTTTCCGCCAATATTGCCGGCGCCCAATTCGGTTACATCAGGAGCGCGTCCGGCGGCATCGGTGTAGGCGGTTTGCATATCACCAATGGCAGTGGTCAGATTGGTCGGAGTGGGGTCGGCATAGCCGGGCGCGTATACTTTTCCGGATACCAAAGCGGTAGTGGAAAAAGCGCTGGCCGAGGGAAGGGTGAGCGCAAATCCAGTCAAATAACTGGCCTCTGCCGGACTAACACCGATATCGCCGACAATCGTCGTGACGCCGGTCGATGATATTCCGGTTTTGGACAGAATCACAAAGTTACCGGCAGTGCCAAGATTTACTGCGGCCGGTCCGTCCGCGCGCGCGGTCGTAGATCCGGCAAAAACAGCCACGACAAGCATGAAGGAAAAGACCAATTTTGATATCGTAAAGTAATTATTTAATATCTTCATATGTGTGTTTTACATGATTAATTTTTTCATCGCGGTCGGCCAAATATTCGTCTTCCATTTCGTGCCATTTTGATTGCAAGGCCATTGTTAGAGCATCTTTGGCATCGATGGCAAGTTCTTTTGTTTTGGCATACTCCTCGACTATGGTCGACACGAGTCCGTTGTAACTTTCTTTGGTGATGTCTTCCACTAAATGCAGCTTCTGTTTCAGGTGTTTGGCCAATGATTTAAGATCTTTTTGCAAGTCTTCGGTCAATTCTTTTCCCTCTTTGCTCACCGCAAAACCGATGGCGGCCGCGCCCGCTAAAATACCGCCGAGAATCAGCCCTTTTTTAAATTTGTTTTCCATATGGATAATGGTTATTGAATAAATATTTTCTATTTCGTGAATCGGAATGAGTCCACAATCGCGTAAAAATCAGTAAACCATTTTTGACTCACGGCGTCAGTTTTGCCAGCCACTAGATCAGTATAGAATTTGCCGCTGTCGTTCCAATTCGTTGTTGTTAATCCGCAATTAGCACTGTCCGTTTTAAAATAGTGCGCATTATTGTTCTCAATATCTGACCCGGCATACATCCAAGATAATATTATTTGATAATTATCTTTATAGATGATTGCTTGGCGATCAAACTGCACATCACACACATCTATTTGGCCGAGGATGGTCAAGCCTTTTGCTAGGGCATTCGGAATAGCCAATCTTTCCAAAGAATCATGGACAGCCTGACCGAAACTGATACCGGCAACGCTAGTATTGGGACTGGCGGCTAGAATGGCTTTGTCCTTCAAAGCATTGGCCCGATCATAACCCAAGGGTGCATCTTCCATGGTGTTCAAATCATTTACAGTCACATTAAATACTCTACCTTGCATGCCTTTTTCACTATTCATAGACGAATCGGTCGGATATTTGAAAGTAAACCCAACCTTCGAATCCGTGTATGTTTTCCAATTTGCTGTCAGCGGACTTACACCAGTAAGTTCAAAAGTCGCGGCGATAGCTTTGATCTCATCCGTTTTGAGAAAAGAATCACTCGACGAATAGGCATAACCGGCCTCGGAATTTCCGGTTAAATAAGTCTGATTATATTTTGCTATAAACATATCACTATCAGGCACATTAGTTCCTCTTTCCAAAACCAAAATCCGAATATAACGATCAACATCGTTCTCTGCAGTTAGCCTGACAATCTTGTAGACAGAGCCTGTTTCCGTTGATTCTTTCACCTTGCCCCAACTGGGTGGAAAAACCAACGAAAAACCGTAAGTCGTATTTTCGTATTTTCCGATGGTATTTTCCGCTTCGGGTACAGGTGTAATGGTGTTTATGGTTTTGGTGTTCGGCCAAAAATAAACTCCGCCTCCGACCACGATGGCCGCGATGATCACGGCGATGACGATTTTTTTTGTTTGTGACATATGATTAAAGTTAGAAATAAATTCCCTCAAAGTTTTCAAACTATTGTTTCAAAACTTAATTGGTTGGCGAGATTCGTTCTCGCCGGACGCCACATGTGTGGGCTACTGCTCAGTCCACGGACACGCATCCAGAGGATAGGTGACATCCTCGTACTGATTTGAGTCTTCGTATCGAATGAGGGAGAGTAGAGGGGCTGGCCCAACAGGGTTTGAGCAAGTCAGAATCCCTTGGTAAAGGTTTTCGAATTTGTTTTCCAGTATGAATGCATAAGATCCTTTCGTTTGATCGATTAGCGCTACGCCAGTCCCTCCGTCACTACTCATGTTGCCACTGATGGTCGATCTCAGTATTGTCAAATCGTCGGTACTCAGTGCCGCAATTGCTTTGGCACTGGTGAATACTTGGACTGATTCCAAAATCAATGATCGACTCATGTTGGCAAGAATCGTCGGAAATCTGGAGTACCGGTCAGTTTGTTTGCTGACGATTGTGATCTCCTGAAGTCGGAGCGCTGATCCGTGATCCATGGTGATCGCGCTGTCAGCACCACCGTCTATTATCGCCACCGCGCCGTTTTCACAGATGATGGCGATGCTGACGAGGGGTGGAATTACAACATTCTCGTAGTAAACGCCATTAGTGAGAATGATCGTCGTGTTCGCCTGCATCGTGGAATATGAATCCGGGGTAGCTTGATCGACCGCCTCCTGAATCGTTCGGCAGTCTCCAGGGACACGAATAGTTGTCCCCGAACAGGCACTGGTGTCGGAGTCAGCATCAGCGTCGGAATCGGCGTCCGTTTCCCAATCAGAGTCCGGCAGAGTCATGTCTTGGGGTTGACCCATACTGGGTTCGGAGGCGTCGCCACAGCCAGCGATGAGCAACGCGCCGGCGAGCATCGCCAGGCAAATGATGAAGGGACGAAGTTCGATTTTCATGGGATTCTCCTTTGCGGTTTTTGTCGATAAAAAGAGCTGTATGAGCCCTTTTAGAAACACGGATGATTCCGTGTGCCTACAAAGGGCTCATTGTTTGAAAACAACCTGCCTATCTATTTCTCATTATCTCTCGTTTGCCAAGTTTTAATTACCTGGCCATCATACGAAAGCGTCCAGTTGGCGTATTTGCCATAGGTCGAATTATTTTTGTCATCTTGTCCTAAACCCGCAAAGCACTGCCACGAAATGGTATTGTCTTGGTTTAGCGCGACATCGCACGGTCCGGTTTCTCCGCCGGTGGCGGTTTTGGTAGATTCTTGGATGTCTCTTATTTCATGAGTACCATTTTCATTTACCAGTAACACAATGGAATTTTGGTAAAATTCTTCGGAAACCACGATTGATTTCCCCTCGATATAATAGGGAGAAGTGGTGCTGGACCAAAGTGACCCGACAACTATGTCCATTCCGTTTTTCAAGTTACAAACATGATAGGCAAACATGTTTTGGTCGTACGATTTTTGAGTAAACAAGTTTACCTGATCTTTCAAATTCTTGATATACTGACTAGTATAGATTTTCAAAGATACCATGCTCCGAAGCAAATCGCTGCCAGCCAAAGAGCTAAGCAGATCGCCGCCGAGTGTGTTGGCATTTTCAACACCAACACAATCTATCTTGGTCGAAGGTGCGATATAAAATTGTAACCAGTCGTCCTGGCCGTAAAATTTGGCGGTGGAAGGAATAAAATGATTGAGCGCAAAATTACTATTGAGATTTTCCAGTCGTTCTGTCAAGATTGTCTGCGCGTCCGCGGTAGTAGTAACCGTAGTAGGGGAAGTAGTATTGTTGTCAGCGCCTGTTTGGTAGTTGGAATCATTCTGCGTCGCGCAACCGGCTCCCAAAGTAAATAGGGTAGCAGCCAAGGCCAGTAGGAATATGGTATTTTTAGCCACTGACATGTTCTTAAATGTATTTTCCATATGATTTTGGTTGATGAATAAATTATGATAACCTCAAAGTTTTCAAACCGCAGTTTCAAAACTTAATTGGTAGGCGAGATTCGTTCTCGCCAAACGCCACAAGTGTGGAAATTATTGTTCGAATGGCCTTTTGCGGTCAGTTGTTGGAGCCGACCATCCCGCCGCAATGAGCAATGGGAACATGCTGACACTCACACCCCTGTACGAAATCATCAGTGCAGTCGTTTCCGTCGTCACAATTCGGTGCACAAAGTAATCGTCCAGGGCAAGCGGTATCATCGCATGCTTTTTCGTTGAGCACCCAGACGCAGTCGTAGCCATTCGTACAGGGTCCGTCATCCTCGTCGCAGTCCGGGAACAGAGTCCCGTTTAGGCAGACCCCCGGTGGAGTAGCGTCGCCTCGAACCGTCCAGTCATCGCTGTACTGCCACTCGCAGCCGTCTTCCGCACACACGGATGTCTTGCAGGGGGTATCGTCATCCCCGATTGAGTAGCTGTCATCATTGGCATCGCCGCAACCGGCGATGATGGCGAGAGCGGCGCAGATCGCCAGGCACTTGATGATGGTGCGAAGGTCTTGCATTGGTTTTCCCTTTTTTTGGCTGTGAGGATGAAAAGAGCCTTATGAGCCCTTTTAGAAACATGGATTATTCCTTATGTTTCTACAAAGGGTTCATGGTTGGTGGATAAACAATAGAAGAAGTTTATCCGAAGAGATGTTCGGCTTACTGCCAAACAATTTGTTTGATGCCGGGTAGGCGAAGTAAATTGATTTCCACCTGCGGTTTACAACTGCACATGGCGATGGATACGCCTGCCCAGCCGTCGAGTGGTGGGATGGACAGAGTGCCGTCGTTAATTGAAAAATCAAGTTGTTTGAGGGCGGTCTGACATTGCCCGTCGGTCGCAATTACCGCGATGTTTTGCGCTGTTTTGGCGAGTGAGTCGCAAGCTATCGTAGTGGTCGTGATTTCTTGCGTGATTGTTTTTCGGTAGCCGTCGCTATCCATATCCGCGCCGTTACAAAATTTTAATTTATCCTCCGTGGAAATCAAATATGTGATAGAAACTACAGCGGGGTCGCTCTTGACGCAAAGATTTTTTGAGCAGACCGCGGTACAAAACGATGCTTGTTTTAGTTCGGTGCCCAATTTATATTCAATCTCATCATCCGAGATCCAGCGAACAAATTCCACTTTTTGAGTTCGTAAATCCGCGTATTCGGGATTATTTATTTCGGTAATAGTAGCGAGAGAATTGGAATTTTTGATAAATAACCCGCACATTGCTTCCCAGCAAAATCCTTGGTAGACAAAATTTTTGCCACTGGGCGAAAAGCTGATAAATTCGCTCCCCAGATAATAACTGGTGAGAAAATTGACCGCGTTGGTCGGGCGAGTGGGGTAAAAAATACCCACCACTTTATCCGGCGTGACCACATCGGTTTCAACGGTAAAACCAATCTCCGCTTTGTCTGGCGACACCACAATCGAGGTAAAGCGTGCATGACTTTTAAAAGTTGATTTGTTTTCACAAAATAATTTACGATCGGGATCGTTGGTAGTATTGCTTGCATCGCATAGTTGACTTTTGGTTTTGAAAAAATCAAAAATCGCATCGTTGTCGATAGACAGCAATATTTTTCCGTTGGCGACGATGGTCTCGTGATCAGCCGAAAGTGTCGGCACGCCGGTTAAAGAAAGGGTAGCAGGAGTGTTGTTTTTACCGAAAAATCTTACCGTGTCGTTACTCGAACAACCAGTTATAAACAGGGTGGCCAGTGCGATTGATGATAGAATTAGCTTGTTCATATATTTGATTGGTCGTAGCTGATTATTTCGTTGATTTAATCGCCAGATTGATGGTTTTCACCACCGCCTGCACAAACGGATTGCCGTGTTCGAGTTTTGGAAATACCCGCTTGCCGTAGCGCTCCTTTTGAATCAAGTTGGCGTGGGTCAAAATCCGAATGTGTTGAGATGCCAAGGGAAGAGAGATGTCTAAAATATTGGCAATATTGCTGATCGATAGTTTGGGTTGTTGCGCGAGCAGGCGAAAAATTCGATAGCGATTGACATCACTTAATATTTTAAATGACATCGCCATGCTTTGGTCGGTTTCACTGAACAATTTGCGATTTTTCATGATTTCCCTTTTGCTAAGCATATAGTTAATTAGTTAAATAATTGTTTAATAATTTAAGTATATACCAATAAGCATAATTTGTCAATGATAGTTATTACCGCCTGTGGATAAGTATTGATTGCGCTATAAACGCCAATGAATTGACGGTATTTCATCTAATAATCGGCATAGATTTCGAATATTGCGTTTGACGGATATCAACAATGCGCTCATACTACCCGTGCAAGTGTCTAAAGAATATGTTATGTCAAAAAAATTTCGAATCATTTTAGCGGTTTGTCTTTCGAGTTTATTTGTGTTTTTTTTGCTATCCGGGATATTCTGGTATCGACAGTTGCGGGTGAATAGCGCCAACCTTCGGGCGCATGATCAGGCGATCGAAGACATCATCAACGCTCGCCGAATTGACACCAACAACAGTGTGGCGGTTGATCCATTTGGCGACGACCAGATCGTCCGCGTATTATTTATCGGTTTGGATGCGCGGGTCGGGCAAACCAGCGGCCATTGCGATTCGATCCAACTCATCTCGGTTGATGATATTGCCGGAACAGTGGATATCACCGCGGTGCCGCGCGGCACTTATTCGCCTTTACCGCCGGGAAAGGGAGCGACCTCGTCGGATTATTATGTCTCCAACGCTTGCGGATTGGGGGGATTGGAATACGGCATTAAACAAATTGAAAAAATATTGGGAGTGAAGGCGGATTATCTGGTGGTGGTGGGATTTTCGGAGGCGCTCGGCATTATTCGCAGTTTGGGTTTGCCGACCACTGAAACCCTGCAATGGTTGCGCAACCGCCACGGTTATGCCATCGGCGAGCCGCAGCGCGCCCGTAATCACTCGACTTTTATCAAACAAATGATGATTAAATTTGTGCCGGCGAAAATCTCGACATTAAATACCGCGCTTCAATATATCGTGTATAAGTTAGTTAAAACCGATTTGTCATTCGCGCAAGCGCAAAAAATTGTCGAGGCAGTTTCGGCGATGGATATTGTCAGTCATCCGGAAAAGATTCGTTTGATGATGAAGCCGTTATTTATCGTGCAAGATATTCCCTATGACCCCGAGCATATTGACGAGTATTTGGATCAGACGCTCGGTCCGGTCAAACAATGGCTGGCCAAAGATGATTATTCAGGGGTTTCAGGAGCCACAGTGCAGGAAAAATTATTGAGTGTTATCCAGAATAGCCAAGATATTCCGGAGTTTATCACTTGGGCCTGCCAAAATAATTTGTGGTTGCAAATTGAAGATGATAATAAGCGATTATTGGCGCAATACGATTTGATAGTAAAATATTTAGCGTTATTGCCAAATCAAAAAGACCGCGAAAGCGTGATCGCTGATTATATTATTGAGATGGAGAATCGAGGTGAGCTCGATTGGCGGGCGCAAGCGCAAAAGTTATTGGAGAAGGAAGCGGGTATTGTGATTGATTGAAAATGAACTTGATCTATAGCGAAGCGGGTTGCGTGGGCGCGGAAATCGGAGTGGATTTGGCGCTTAAAAATAACAGCATGCCGGCGCTGTAAAATAGCGGCATCATAAGCACATTGATGATGGTGGCCACCGTGCCTTGAGCGATCAAAAGATAAAATTGTCCAAAGGGTAAATATCCAAGCGGTCCGGTGGCGATATAACGCAACGCTACTCCAATGAGAAAGAATACCAAAGATGGCGCGATCAAACGATAAGCGAGCGCCCACCATCGGCCGGTGACCATGCGTTTACTCTCGCGCAGGGCGTCAAATCCTTTTTTATTTTCGATAATAGTCAAATAATACGCGAAAAAATACCAGCCGGTAAAAATAATACCGGGGATCACGAGTAAAATCAAACCGGTGAAAACCGCGAGTATGACCAGAAGTGAAGTGATAAACGCCGGCCAAATCAAGTGACTGCTGTTGCTAAATATTTCCAACCAGTTTTCGGCGTTCGTCTCGGAGAGTAAAAGCGACTTGGTGGCGCGCGCCATCGCGATCGATATCCAAATATCGAAAACAAAAGTGGCGGCCAGCACCGCGACCATAATGATCTTGGAGGTCAAGGTGAGTGATGGCACAATGGCGAATAAATACAAACTGGTGACGCCGAGAAGCTGAATGATAACGGTCGGTAAAAAGGTCAGCCCCATATAAGGCAACATGTGGCGCCAATGTTTTTTGTAAAAACCAAAACTTTGTTCGACGATTGCGCTGGGGGTGATGAGCATAAATTTAGGTATTAGGTTAAAGGTATTAGGTTTGAGGTAAAGGCCGATAGGTAATAGGTGTGAAGTATGGGGGGTTAGTTTGGCATCTTTTGCCTATCACCTAACACCTATCACCTAATATTATATCATTTTTTTTAATTTTAAGCGATGGGCGACGATTTTCCAAATTTTTTCGTGAATATTTTTGATGGGTAATATTTCGTTTTTTTCAACGCATTCCACCACTTGATAACCGGAAAATAACTTGGCGATTTCCAAATAAGTGCGTTCAGCCTCGGCCAAATGTTTGATATCAGCTTCGTGGATATCGCGTTTGGCGCCTTTGAGATATGCGCGCGCGCCTTTTTGGTCCACTAATTTTTGGGCGATGTCGGGGCGAACATGCAAAATAATATTTACATCGGGGCGGGGGATATCGAAAATATTATATTCCAAATTATCGTTCCAAACAAAAAATTTCTTGCGTTCTTTGGCGTTGGCAATTTTTCCACCCTGGTGACCCATGTTGCTCGCGACATAGCGATTGGCCACCACGATTTTGCCAGCTTTGAGCCAGGCGCGGATGCGCGGAGCGGCGGCATAGCGGTCGATGGCGTAGAGAATCGAGGCGCGATAAGGCCCGACATCTTGGGCCGATCCATATACGCCGTTGAGGTATTGTTCGATAGGCGCGGCGCTCGCGGATCCGTATTGAGGGAAGCTGATCATCGCCACTTTTTTACCGGCTTTTTTTAGGCGATTTATCAGCAATTTGGTTTGGACGCTTTTGCCGGAGCCGTCGATGCCGTCGAGCATTATAAACATATTTTGAGCTTGTAGTTGTTAGGTATTAGGAGAAAATTGACAGTCGTTCGAAAGCGCATGAATTACGAGAAAATAATTTGTAGGCAAATTGGAGCGGTCCGAAGGATTTGAGCCATAAGTCCTTTGTTGATTGGCTCAAAAGCGAAAATTTGACACAAATTATTCGAGTAATTCATTTAGCTTGAGAAAGATTGTCAATTTTCGAGTAATTCACAAACGAAAATCCATCGTGGTCTTCGCGCGCTGATTCGCGCCAGATGTTTTTGTCGATGGCGGGAAAAAAGGCGTCGCCGTCTACGATTTTATCGACATGGGTGATATAGAGCGTGTCCACGCGATTGATGGTTTGGGCGTAGATGCTGGCGCCACCGCATACAAACACATCCTCATCTTTTAATTTTTCCCAAGCCTCGTCAATTGAATAAAAAACCCGCACATCGGCCGGCGCTGAATAATTTTTATCGTGAGTTAAAACCGCTGTTTTTCTTCCCGGCAAAGGGTGTCCAAGGTAGCCGACGATTGAGTCCAAAGTGGCTTGGCCCATGAGGCAAGTTTTTCCGAGAGTGAGTTCTTTAAAATGTTTTAAGTCCTCGGGGATATTCCATGGCAACTGGTTTTTGATGCCGATGCAATTATTTTTGGCAACCGCGACGATGAGAGAAAAAGACATAACAGATAAATCCAAAACTCAAAATTACAAATTCCAAATAAATTCCAAAATCCAAATACCAGATTATTTTTTATTAGGGTTTTTGTTCGGATAGCAACACAATATGTAGATCAATCAATGTCCATATTCGCCCCGTCCAATCCAAGCACCGTCGTTTTCATATTTGAAAATTGTAATTTGGTTTTTATTTGATATTTGTAATTTTATATTTATAATTTACACAGCTATCTGGAATTCAATTTTGGGGTAACTTTCGTAACCGACAATTTTACTGTTTTCGGCTTTCCAATCAAAAATCGAGGTGAAATTTTCCGTAATAATTTGTGGCAGTTTGAATTTGTTTGGGTCGCGGGTGAGCTGTTCGCGCGCGCCGTTTAGATGGTTGGAATAAATATGGACATCACCCAAGAAGCCGATCAATTTGCCTTCTTGGAGGCCGGTTTCTTTGGCGAGCAGATGAAGCAGGGTGGCGTAGCTGGTGATATTAAATGGCAATCCGAGCATGGTGTCGACGGAGCGTTGGTTCCACATTAAATTCAATCGGCCATTAATTACCGTCACTTGAAAACCATAATGGCAGGGCGGCAGGGCCATTTCGTCGAGTTTAGTTGGGTTCCAGGCCATCACGATCATCCGGCGGTCGCTCGGATTATTTTTGATAGCTTCCACCACTTTTTTTAATTGATCCACTCCCTCATTCGCATAATTCGCGTCGTATCCGCGATAATTCGCATTAAAATGACGCCACTGAAAACCGTAAATCGGTCCGAGGTCGCGCTCGGCTGACATTTTTGTTTTTGTTTCCGCGTCATGCGCGTAGGGGACTTGGAGTGGAGAGCACCATTCATCCCAGATGTGGCAATTGCGATCAATAAGCCATTGTTTATCGGTAATACCTTTGATAAAAAATTCGAGTTCAGTGGCCACTACTTTGAATGGGACTTTTTTGGTGGTGAGCATGGGAAATCCCAGTGATAGATCGTGCTCAAACATCGCGCCGGCGATGGCGACAGTGCCGGTGCCGGTGCGGTCGGTTTTGGTTTCACCGGTATCAATTATTTTTTGGACAATGTCGAGATACGCGCGCATAGTCGGTTAATTTTTCTTCGCCAAGCCCTTAAAAAATTTAGTGTAAAGATTATAGTATCCTTGTCTTAATCTTTTAAGCTCGTCTTTAAACAATTGGTGTTGTAGGGCTTCGGCGACCAATGGATTTTCACTCAGCAATTCCATAATTTTTTCGGCTGATTTTTGTGCCTGGGCGTTATCGGGTCGGTCTAATACCTCATCGATTAGTTTTGTTAATCTCAAGACACGATCAAATTTAATTGTATCATCAATAGTGGTAATTTCGGCGATATAACTGTCGATATTTTTGAGACCGAGCGCCCTAATAGCGCGATTGGTTTTCTTGATCCAAGCGTCTTTCATTTTTTCGTTCATTGGGATGGGAATGAAGCCCATTTTTTCTCCCGATAGCGAAGTACCGGCCCCGCCCGATGATATTTCTATTTGTGGTAATTTTATGGTTTTTTTGCGATCTGTTGTAATCGCTTGAGGCGATACCACTGGTTTGATTCCAACCAAAGGAACGGTCTTTAGTTGATCATCATCAGATTCCGCTGGTTGTACTGGTTGTTCAGCCGGCTTCGGTTCTGTTTTAGTTTTGACGACCGCAGGTGGCGTAGCTTCTTGACCGGTTTGTGTGCTTCTTGGTTTTTCATCAGAGTCAAGCCACTTAGTAACTTGCGCCGAGCCCATGTCAAGCGGAGCTCGACCGCCTCGGGATAATTTTATTCCTTCGATCGATCGAGGTATGCCGGTGCGCGCCATCTCATCTTTTCGGCGTTCGGCGCCGGTCAGAGGTTTTTTGGGTGATCCGGGCGCAAGTAATTGAGCATCGGCGATACTAAGCGGTTTTGGTTTTTCACTATCATATTTACCGCTTTCGAAGGTTGAACCCTCCAAGGTCATAGTTAGTTCTCTACTACCATCTTCATTTCTAAGTCTAAATGCTAATGTCGAGCCTCTATTTTCACCAATGATATGATTAAGAATCTCATTAAATTGGGGAGTTTTTCCTTCATTATATAGTACAGTTACCTGCATGATTCTTTCCGCTTCATTTAGTTCTTGGTTTTTTGCTTTAGATGTTATGTGTAGTTCGTCGGCAATCGCCAAAAGCTGATTCCATTCCCCGCGTGAATATTGATGTTCGACATTGGTTTTTTTGATCTCCACATTTTTTAATAATTCACCGCCAGCCATTCGAGCCATTTTTTCAGTATAAACTCCTCGTTTGCCAATAATCTTATCATTCGCTGGTTCAAAATGTCCTGGTAGTATTGTGCTTGGGTCTTCTTTTACTCCTTCAGGTGAACTGCGGTTTTCTTGTTTTGCTTCAACAACATGCACGGCCCCCATATCCTTCGGTATATAAGCGCTCAATCCGCCTTTGGCCATGATCACATCCCACCGGTCGGAGATCACGATGGTGTCTTGTTTGGGAGCGACTTCATGCCACTCCACCTCTTCACTCGCGGTCATTTGTTGTCGCTCGGCTTGCTTGATTACATTGGCGGTGGCGTTGCCTTCGAGGCCAAATAAAGCCAAAGCGCCGACAGAAAAGCGCATGAGACCGGTCCACGCTTTTTTCCAAAGAGGCGCTTTTTCTTTGGGTTGACTATGAAGATTTTGTTGCAATCGGTGCGCTGTGACCGCTAAATCCTCCGAGCGATCGGCAGATACCTTGGGCTCGCCGATTAGTTCGTCGAGTTCGTCTTCGGTAAATGAATCCGGCAATTGTTGGGCAGGTCGTTTTGTTTCAATAGAGGATTGAGCCAGTTGTTCCGGATTTTTCACCGCCGCGATATTTTCACGAATCGCCATCTCATGCAGGCGATCAAAATTTCCATTATGTATTTTTAGATACTGCGCGCGCTCTTTAACCGGAATCGCGCTGATATCATCCATTTTGGCTTTGATATGATCAAGTTCGTCATCAATCACCGACCGGAGAGCGGGATTATCATCGACAGAAGCGGACAGATCTTCTAATTTGGTAATAATTTTTTTTACATATCCTGCAAAAAGTTGGGTGCGCGCCACTTCCTCCTCAACTTTCTCATCTTTTTCCATATTCGTTCTTTTAGCCAGTGCGGCAATATCTTGTTCGGACTGATCGAGCCGCGTATCAGTCTCGGTGACCGGTGATTCATCGCCAAAAAAACCATCTTTCCATTCTTCGGCGATGCGCGTGTGCTTTTCGGCGTCAGTCTCGATTGGCGCCACGCTTTTTTCCGCCAAAAAATCACCACCTTCACGATCGGTTTTTTTGCCTCGCCCTAGTGACGGCGCTTCGCTTAAACTTGGCCTCCCGGCGTAGATCATATGATTTGGATTATTTTAAATTATTTTATCTCGTCTTTTAGTCGCCACACCGCGTCAAAAGCATCGGTCAATTCGGGAAAAGAGCGGATGTATTCACTCATTTCAATGCTAATCGGAATATTGGGATTAGCAGGTAAAAAATTCGGATCATTTTTTTGCTCGGCTTCCGGTAAATTATTGCCACCAATAATGTGTTTTAATTTGTCGGTTTTTCTTTTGATGCTCAATTTCGGAGAGTTTATGAAATTAGCGATTGTTTTGTAATAATCCGCGTATTTATAAAAATCATTTTCGTCGGGATTGTCACTTGTCAGTATTGCGCGCAGATGCTCGCGGTATTCCTCTTGGCTCATTTTTCCTTTAATCAGTCTAAGCTTATATTCCGGCGTATTCAAATCATCGCTGATTTTTTTCGGTTCGATAAATTCGCGAAAATGACTTTCAACCATATTAAAAAATAAAATTATCCCGTGCTACCAAAGCCGCCGCGACTGGCCGAAGCGATCTCGTCCACTTCTTGCCACTCGGCGATTTGAACAGGTAAAAAAATTCCTTGCGCCACGCGTTCGCCACGAGTTATTGTCACCGGCGCGTCAGTGATATTATACACCATTAGTTTGATTTCGTCTTGCGGACCGCAATAATCCTGGTCAATCACGCCCACGCCGTTGCCGAGCATCAGTCCGTGTTTTTTGGCCAAAGACGAGCGAGCAATGATGGCGAGCATATATCCCGGTGGAGCTTGGATGATAAGGCCGGTGGGGATATATCCCAGAGCGCGGGACGCGATTGTCGTATCGGCGCTTGCGGCAAAATCAAAAGCCACCGATCCCGCGGTGTGGTATGCGGGCAAAGGCAATGTTTTGTCGATGCGCGTGATTTTTATTTGCATAATTTGTCCAATTGGCGATATAAATCATCAAATGATCCACTGTTGTCGATGGTGACACCGGCTGTCGCGGCAATTTCTGATATTTTTTGTTCGGATTCTTGTTGTCCTTCGGTGACGAATTGTTCCCATGTTTTCATGGCATCGTCCGGTTTTTCTCCGCGCGTGAGCAGGCGCTCGTAGCGGATTTTCTCATCAGCCCGAATAGCGATCAGAAAAAACCCCGGTAATTTTTGGAGATATTCGATATCACTGGGCCGGCGCACCCCCTCGGTAATGATAATCGGCGCGTCCGAGGCTGTCACATCTTCGGCGATTACCTTGGACAATAGATCTTCGCTGAAATTTTGGCGCAAAACCGTGGATAACTTTTGAAAATTGGCGCGCGTCGTCTCGAGGTGGAGACGCACTAAAACATCGGACAATGAATCGGAAAAACGAAAAGACATCGCGCCGTATTTTTGTTTTAAATACTCGGTGGCGGTAGTTTTGCCGCTGGCGTTTTCGCCCACGATGCCGATAATTTTTTTACTGTTTGTCATATTGTTCGATCGATTCGTCAAAATAATTTAGTTCGATCCCGACTTGGCGAAACATTTCTTCGGACTCTGATCCGGCATGGTAGCGTTTTTCGCAAATTACTTTTTTGACGCCGACATTGATGATCATCTTGGCGCAGGCGGAGCAGGGGGTCATCTTGCAGTAGAGAGTGGAGCCGTCGATAGCAATGCCGAGTTTGGCCGCCTGGCAAATGGCGTTTTGTTCGGCGTGAGCGGTGCGGACGCAGTGCTGGCTTTGGTGGCCGTCTTCGTGGATGGTGGATTTCATCTGGTGGCCGATTTCATCGCAGTGGGCCAATCCCTTGGGCGATCCGACATAGCCGGTAACGAGGATTTGTTTGTCGCGGGCGATCACGCAACCCGAACGGCCGCGATCGCAAGTGGCGCGTTTGGCCACGGTGCGGGCGATCTCCATGAAATATTCGTCCCAACTGGGGCGGAGGTATTTTTGTTCTTCAGTCATATTTTTGGCATTTAAAAAATTACAGACCATAGAGTCTCTGATAGTATATCAAAATATCGCTTAGCGAGCAAGCGATATTTATGGATTGGCGAGTGTCGGCCCATCACAATCCCGCTTTGGCGGCGGCAATAATTTTTTTCGCTACCGAAATTGGGTAAACTGATCGTTTGTTGAGATTTGATTCTTGTTCCAGTGAGACCGCGAAGATTCCATTTTGAACCGCTTCGGTCAAGTTGCATATATCGGCGCGAGATGGCACATAATTATTGACTGTGCTGTCAAGCATATGCGAAGATAGTATCACCGGCTTGTTGTATTTTTTGGCGACCGCAATCAGGCGCTGTTGGATCAATCCGTATTTTTCAAAAGGCAAATTTACCCCCAGGCCGCCTCGATTAATCATTATCATTTGAAAAAAATCATCATCGCATATTTTTTCAATGTTTTCCACCCCGTCCGGAGTAGATATTTTAGCGACGATATTTAATTTTCGAAGAAAACGCGCATTTTGTAAAGCCGGCAATTGGCGAAATTTTTCCTCAGTCTTTTTGTTCATGCTTGGTACGGTCAAATAACGCGGTTCAAATTCGGCGGTTTTTTCCAAGATGTCATTATAGAGAGATAGCATACACTCATCATCGTGTCCGATATTAGGCAGATTAAATCCCGCCATAAAGCGAATCAGGCCGGTATTGAGAGTGTGGATTTTAATGGTATTTTTATCGACGATATCGATCACTTGGACGGCGATCTCGCCATCGCCCAGCGTTACGGTTTGATTGATTTGAACTTTTTCGCCCAGATTTTCCAGGTTGATCGGGATAAATTCATTGCAGTCCGGAGAAAAGGACGCGGATTTCATGATAAACTCTTCGTTTTCACGCACAGCGAATAATTTGAGATTGAAATCCCCCAGGCGAACCTTGTTGCGCGGCAAGTCAATCAAATGAAAAACTTTCGCGTTGAGCTCGGTGTTGATTTTGTGAGCGCGGCGTAAATAATCGATGTGAGCTTCGATGGGGTATTGCGAAAAATTGTGACGCAAAATATTGGTCCCGGCCAAAATTATTTTGCGGATATCATCATCGGTCGCGGTGGTGATTTCCAGATTGGAAATAATGAGCATGGGAGTAAAAAATCGCCCTGATTCTCCATCACGGAGATCAGGGCGATTGATTTTAGTTTTCGCTGATTTTGATCGCCGGTCCCATAGTGGAACAGATAATCAAATTTTGGATAAAGGTCCCCTTGGCGCTATTGGGTTTGGATTTCTTTAGCGCTTCCACAAAAACCAAGTAATTTTCTTTGAGTTTGGCATCGGAATAACTCGTTTTGCCGATTAATTGGTGCACATTGCCAGTGTCATCGTTTTTGAAAGTAATTTTACCGCGCTTTAATTCCTCGATCATTTTTTTGATGTTTGGTCCGACCGTGTCAGTCTTGGGGTTGGGCATCATACCTTTGGGGCCGAGCACTTTGGCGGCCATAGCCATTTTGGGCATGAAATCCGGAGTAGTCACGGCGACATCGAAATCGATTTTGCCGGTGTCTTTGATACGCTTCACATCTTCTTCGCTGTAGACGAGATCGGCTCCCGCATCGCGCGCGTCTTTTTCTTTTTCCGCGGAAACAAACGCGGCCACTTTTTTGGTTTTGCCGGTGCCGTTAGGCAATACGACAGTGGCGCGGATTTGTTGGTCGCTTTTTTTGATATCGATGCCGAGGTGAGCATGCACTTCGACGCTGGCGTCAAATTTGACACCGCTGGTTTCTTTGACGAGAGCGATCGCTTCGTCGATCGAGTAGGTCTTGTTTTTTTCTACCTTGGCGCGCAAGGCAGTGAGTCTTTTGGACATATATTGCGACAATATACACGATACATGGAATAAGATACATTTTGTATGTTATTATGTGTATTTTGTATCGTGTTCTCGTGGTAATAACCCCGAGATGGCCCGGGTCCCACAAAGGAATAATTTTTATATTTGATTGAACGGATTTAATCTGGAATTTCCAGTATATCAAATTAGCGGGGTTTGTCAAGGCGACGGGCTGGCTGGCCGATTGGCGAGGGAGGAAGGATGCATATATTATAACACGATTTAGCAGTATAAAAAACGCGGCGAGCACACAGGTGCCCGCCGGATGACCCCGTGGAAGCACGGGGTGTTAGCTATTCATTGCCCGACGCAACGGCCGGTTGAAGGCCAGCATCGCCATGCCGGTGCCAATCCCCAGCGCCATGAGCAGGAGGAAGAAATATTCCTTGGACATGGTGGTGTAGAGCTGTCCGACATAGCCGGACATGATGTTTCCAAAGAACGACGAGAGCATCCACACCCCCATCATCATGGAAACGATCTTGAACGGGGATACTGTAGTGACCAATGACAGCCCAATCGGTGACAGGTAAAGTTCGCCGATGGTGAGAATTAGGGTGCAGAACACCGGCCAGAACAGGCTTCCTTTGCCGTCCCCGATGAGCATGGCTCCGACCACCATCACCAGGAACGATCCGCCCAACAGGAACGAGCCGATGGCCATTTTGGTGACCGTTGTCGGCTCTGTCTTTCGCTTGGCTTGCCAGCGCCAGTACATATCCATGAGTGGCGCCAGGATGAAGATGAACAGGGGGTTGACCGACTGGAACCAGGTGGAGGGGATCTGGAACCCCCAGATTACCGGCCAGATGGTCTTCTCGTCCACCCAGGTCTGCATCGTGTTCCCCTGCTGTTCGTAAACGGCCCAGAACACGATGTTGAGCGCGCATAGCGCGGCGAGAGCGCCTACCCGCATCCATTCGGCATGGGTGAGCGGGCTGTGGCTGGAGACGGACTTGGCTGTCTGTTTCACCCTCGGCGCTTCCGGCGCCAGGAAGCGCCGACCGAACAGGTAAATACACAGGCCGATGATCATACCCACGCCGGCGGCTCCGAAGCCGTAGTGCCACCCCACCGTGGCGGCGAGTGTGCCGCAGATGAGGTTGCAGATAAACGCTCCTAAATTGATCCCCATGTAGAAGATGGTGAAGGCGCCTTCACGCCGTGGGTCACCCGGTTCGTAGAGGTCGCCAACTTGGGTGGAAATGTTGGGCTTGAACGCCCCATTGCCCACGATCAGGAGCAACAGCGCCACGAAGAACAGGTTCTCCACGGCCATGACGAAGTGGCCGATGGCCATGAGAATCGCTCCGATGACGACGGTTTTCCGGCGACCCCAGTAGCGGTCCGCGAGATACCCGCCCAGCACCGGAGTAAGGTACACGAGACCGGTGTACCAGCCATAGATCACTGATGCCCAGGGCGACACCGCGCAGGTCTGCTCGGCGATTCGCTGGGCGATGTCCGCGGCGACCGGCGCCAGGTTGGTGGCCGCGTCACCGGCGATCAACGCGCCTGCCTTGGTGGCGATGCATTTCGTGAGCTCGCCAGGGTCCACCGTTGGTAGGAGATTCCGGATGAACCCCCATCCGAGAACCGAGTCGGGGTTGCCGGCGCCGTCGTGCGGCCCACCTTGGAGCACCTGTCTCAACATGACGAACAAGTAGTTCACCATGTACAGCTTGAGCAGACCTCTCATACCGTAGTATGAGAAGCGTTCCCACATCTCGGTGAAGAATAATACGAACAGCCCCACCGGATGCCCCAAAAACATTTTTTGCGACCGTTCCATTTGGACCTCTTTTCTGGTTGGTTGAAGGACGGGGTACCTTCTGTGATCATTCACGATCAAGTTTTCCGTCACATCCTATCAATCAAGGCATTATTAAATGCCAGTGTTTTTAAGTTTGAAAGAGCAAAAAACCATATCAAACTTAGCAGGTTTTGTTGGTCGTGTCAACGGTTCGTTACTAACAAAAACCCCACACCGGAATGGTGTAGGGTTTTTTGTTAGTAACGAATTTAAAAATTTTCCTTTTTCCGCGCGTAATTCCAGTGAAAAGCGAACAGCGGGATGCCGACGACAATCATAGAAATGTCATTGACCAAATCGCGTTGTTTTTGGGCTTTACGGCTTTTTTCCGATTGTTCCTGATTTATTTTTTCATTTTTGACACATTCGGCGGTGGAGGTGGCATCGGACTTTTCGGGCGCGCAAATGGACGCCGGCATGGCGTAATAATCCTGATCGGCCAAAGTAAACACATAGGATTTAAGCAGTACATTGATGAGATTGGCGGTGGCGAAAGTGACCATCATTAGTGCGACGAAAGATACGAGGTAAAAATAAATTGTTTTGATGAGCGCAAGCTTGTTGGTTGGTTGAGTGTCCATATTATATTGTCATCCTGAGTGCAACGAAGGATCTATTGTATGATTAGATTCTTCGCTTCGCTCAGAATGACAGTTAGTAAATAAAATGATTTATTTTAACCCAATTTTTTGTTTTATTTCAATTAATTTTTTCTCGGCCAGGGCGCGAGCGCGATCAGCGCCGGATTGGAGTATGGCGCGCGCGTCATCATCTGAAATTTCATTGAATTTGGTTTGGAAATTAGTCAAAAATTGCGCTACCACTTCGGCCAGATCTTTTTTGAAGTCGCCGTAGCCGTGTCCCACGAATTGTTTTTCCAGGTCCTTGATCGATCGACCGGAAAGCAAGGAGTGAATAGTGAGGAGATTGGTGAGCGCCGGTTTGTCCGCGCCGGATTTTATTTCCGCGCCGGAGTCGGTCACTGCGCGCATGATTTTTTTCTTGGCGACCTCGGGAGAGTCGAGCAGGGAAATATAATTGGCGGAGGACGACGCGGTTTTACTCATTTTTTTGGCCGGATCGTCGAGCCCCATCACGCGCGCGCCGGTTTTTTTGATCATCGGTTCGGGGACGACAAAGGTGTCGCCATATAATCTATTGAATCGCTCGGCTACATTGCGCGATAGTTCGACATGTTGTTTTTGATCATCACCCACCGGCACCAGAGCGGTGTCATAGAGCAAAATATCCGCGGCCATGAGAACGGGGTAGTCGAACAATCCGACATTGATGTTCTCCGGATGCTGTCGGGATTTGTCTTTGAATTGCGTCATGCGTTCCATTTCGCCGATTTTGGCGATGGTATTTAAGATCCAACATAGCTCCGCGTGTTCTTTGACATCGGATTGCTGAAAAATAATGGATTTGTTTGGATCAAGACCGAGCGCCAAATATGTTTTAACCACACTAAGAATATTCGCGCGTAAAATTGCCGGTGGTTGGTAAACAGTGAGCGCGTGCAGATCCACGACGCAGTAAATACATTGATGGTCGGTTTGGAGTTCCACCCAATTTTTGATCGCGCCGAAATAATTACCGAGATGGAGATCATTGGTGGGCTTGACGCCGGAGAAGACGATGGGTTTCATATTGGCTGATAGTTTTGAGTTATGAGGGGTTGAGTTTGAGGAAATTAAGTATATTATAGTTTATTTTTCTTTTTTTGTCTAATAAAAAAAGCGGGTGTTAGCGGGAAGTTAAAATGTCATAAAAAAAGCGGGCGTGGAATGGCCCGCTGGAATTTAGCGAATGTTTATATCCCAATGGTGGCCGGAAAGGACATTGGCGAGCTTTTCCGCCCAAGGGATGACAGTGAGTTTACCGGCCACTATGACATTTTAACTTCCCGCCAACATGTTTATTGCGGGGGATTAATCAATTTATTATATCTTGTTTGATGTGTTGAGGTTGTACTCACAAACAAAAGGGAGGCGAAAATGGAGGGGAAGGCATGGAGGTTAAAAGGGTTTTACCTGAGGCACGCCCATGGCGAGCCAGGGTGCTACATGTTGCAGCACTCGGGGGGATTTGACGCGACCATGTTCACAAAGGGCGGTCGCGCCCTGATAATGGGTTCTGATTTTGGTCCGTGGACGGCAGAAGGCAATCTGGCCGCCCCTTACTTCGGGTTTACAAAAACCTACGACAGCGATAAAGGGGTGGGTCGCCACGGCCCGAATCTGTTTGTATGGCACTTTTTAGGTGCCGAACTCCAGTATTTATATACTGGATGGAAAGAGTGTGGGGAGTCCTTTACAATGGTTGGCAAATGGACCAGCCTGGAAATGGACGACCCCCCTTTCGGCACCACGATATGCCGAGTTACAAGGATTGGTGTCGATGAGTTGGGAGGATGGTTGAAGGATCCGGAGGGGATCTCTTCTATCTGTTATGTTCCGGAAGACATCGACAGAATCACCGACATCCAGAACCAACCCACACATAAGTTGGCATGGATGTTTGGCGAGGAAGAATCACAAAAATTTCACCAAGAAGCATCGGAGTGCAACCTCCGGCTGAGTGCATATGAAAAGAAGGTACTGGAGGGGTGGCTGGAGGGAAAATAGGAATCTCGGTGGTCGTTATAAAACGCGACCACTTTTTTATTGATGATATCGGCGAGAAAATGTTTTTTGGTTAAAAAATTAAAATACCCAATAATTTTTAAAATTGTTAAATTGATCATTCAAGATCGCTGTGCGTATTTGGCGCATCAGTTCGAGCATAAAGTGCAGATTATGGATGGTGGCGAGGCGCATGCCGGTGATTTCTCCGGCGGCGAAGAGGTGGTGGAGGTAGGCGCGGGTATGATTTTTGCAAGTCGAGCAAGCGCACAACGGATCAATCGGGGAGAAGTCGGTCGCAAATCGAGCGTTGTTGATATTGAGACGGTTCTGCGAATTTTGCGAATGGCGCTCGGGCGCCCGCGAATCATTGCGAATAGAAGTATATAACATCCCGTGTCGCGCCAGGCGCGTGGGGGCGACGCAATCAAACATGTCGGCGCCGTGAGCGACGACGGTGAGTAGATCGCTTGGGTCAAGCCCGACCCCCATAGTATAATGAGGCTTGTCGGCCGGGATGATCGGCATCACCCAGTCCAAAATATTTTTGGTGGCCTCCATATTATAGCCGATACTTTCTCCACCGATGGCGATGCCATCAAAGTCGAGCGCGGAAATATAGCGCGCGGATTCTTGGCGCAGATTTTTGTGGTTGGCTCCCTGGATGATACCAAAGAGAAATTGGTGGTAACTGTCATCCTGAGCGAGGCCTGTGGCCGAGTCGAAGGATCTGTCGTTTGTTGTGGGCGAATAGATTCTTCGACTTCGCTTCGCTCCGCTCAGAATGACAGACAGCTGCTGATGATGATGAGTGAGACACCGTTCCGCCCAAGCGTGGGTGCGGTCCATCGCTTTTTTTGTATAATCCAAATCAGCATCGTCCGGTGTGCATTCGTCAAACGCCATGATAATATCCGCGCCGATTTTGTGTTGGATATCGATCGCGGTTTCGGGGGAGAAAAAATGCTTACTGCCGTCGAGGTGCGAACGAAACTCTACGCCGTCGTCCGTGATTTTGGTCAGACCGCCTTGGCCGGTGGCTTCTTTTTGTTTGCCCAAAGAAAAAACTTGAAATCCGCCGGAGTCGGTTAGGATCGGTCGGTCCCAATTCATGAACTTGTGCAAACCGCCAGCACTCGCGATCAGGTCTTCGCCCGGTCGCAAGTGCAGGTGGTAGGTATTGCCCAAAATAATCGGCGCGTCGAGATTTTTTAAATCCTGCGAGTCAATCGTCTTCACTGTGGCCTGGGTGCCAACCGGCATAAAACACGGGGTCAAAATATCCCCGTGGTCAGTGTGCATCACTCCGGCGCGCGCGCCGGTGGATTTGTCGATGTGTTGAAGTTCGAAAAACATATGCGTTACCCTACACTATTTTGGAGGGAAAATCAAGATGTGGTATAATATGTACGCATAAACTAAATAATATATGAAGGAGAATAATAAACTTGTAGTTTTATTTGAAAATCAGCCAGTGCGGCGGGAGTGGGATGAAAAGGCGGAGAAGTGGTATTTTAGCGTGGTGGATATTATACGGGTTTTGACCGGTAGTATTGACGCTAGGGATTATTGGTTTAAGATGAAAATTCGAGTAAAAAGCGATGATGGAATTGAGTTGTCGACAATTTGTCGCCAACTGAAATTATTGTCTTCCGATGGTAAAAAGTATTTAACTGATGTCGCCGATGTGGAAGCGTTGTTTCGTATTATTCAATCTGTCCCATCGCCTTAAACATGAATATTGATAATTAATTGCTCAGCTATGTTTCAAATTGACTACACCTACATCGGTCCCATTTTCGCATTCGCGGTGATTTTGGTTTTTTGGGCGGTAAAAAATAAAAAAATCGGTATGCCGAAATTTGGCGGTGGGGGAGGCACGCCATTTCTTAGTATGTATGCCACGGATTTCACGGCGATGGCTCAACAAGATAGGCTCGACCCGGTCGTCGGTCGCGAAGAAGAAGTGCGCAAATTGGCGCAGATATTATCGCGCCGCGAAAAAAATAACGCCATTCTCATCGGTCCGCCCGGAGTGGGCAAGACCGCCATTGTCGAGGCCCTGGCCGAGCGCATTGTTTCGCACAATGTCCCGGATGAGCTCTGGAATAAGCGCGTGCTCGCGCTCGATGTGGCCACACTTTTATCCGGCACCAAATACCGCGGTGAATTTGAAGAGCGCGCCAAAAAAATCGTGCAAGAAATCACCAGCTCGAGCCGCACGATAATTTTATTTATCGACGAGGTGCATGCGGTCGTGCAATCGCACGGCACCGAAGGCGCGGTGAATTTTTCGGATATTTTGAAACCGGCTCTCGCGCGTGGAGACCTGCAAATGGTGGGCGCCACGACCACGGACGAGTATGAAAAATATATCAAGACCGATGCCAGTTTGGAACGCCGTTTTCAAACCGTCGAAGTGAGTGAGCCGACCGAAGAGCAGACCATCACGATCCTCAAAGGCGTGCAAGAAAAGTATCGCGATTATCATAAAGTTGAATTCACTGATGGCGCAATCGAGACGGCCGTTAGGCTGTCCAATGAACTGGTAAAAAATCGTAAATTACCGGATAAGGCGCTCGACGCGCTCGACGAGGCCGGAGCGATGGTCAAAGTATCGCACATCCACAATAGTATCCCGTTGGTATTGTATCAGGCGGCGGTGGCGAGGCATCCCGAGGCGGCGGAGATTTGGAAAAAAATTCAAGATCTGGATAAAAGCGCTTTGGCCAAGTCGGTAGATGAGCGAGAAAAATTGGAAAACACCTTGGCGCAGATGGGTGTCATCACGGTGGACAGCGCCGATGTGGAAAAAGTGATCCGCGATTGGAGAGAGTAGCAAATTTGTGGTATACTATAAACACATTTAATTTAATTATTTTTATGCCACCCATAAAAAAGAAACCTATGACACAACCAGTCGTCCAAACCACCACTCAAACCGTGGTGAAGACCGTTAGCAAGTTACACTTGGCGGTAGCTTTTTTGTATTTATCCATCGCGCTCGCGGTGACGGCCGGTTTGCCTCAAAAATTAACATCACCCCAAGTCTTTTCCGGCATTAGATATTTTGGCGGAGTGGGATTAAAAAACAATCACAGCGCGGTGTGGCAAGCTAAGCGCGATGGCGCCAATTTGACGATCGTGGTGTCAAAACGCTATGTGACCAATAAATTGACCGGAGTTTTAAAATCCACCGCGCCCAATGTGTATTCGGTGTCGGGTCTTTTGCCCAATACGACCGGCGTGTGGACCGAGACAGCTACCGGCGCCGCTCTCGCTTTAACCGAAAATGTGAACGGAAAAAATAAAAATTTTGTTTTGAAGTTTAATTTTTTGAAATCTGAAAATACGGCATCAGCGCTCGCGCTCAACAATACCATTTGGCGCGGGTACAGCTCAATATATAAATATGACGCGGTTAAAAAAGTAATGGTGAGCATGCCGATCTACCATATCATGGAATTCGGTGGTGGTAAGATGGCCGATGTCGGGCCGTATGTCGCCAGTTTTTATGATTATTCCGCCAACGCCGTGACACCCGGACAAAATACTTTGAGTTTATCCAATCGTGTGGCTGTGGTGGCGATTAGTGGGAAATTAATTGCGGTTAAGCCGTCAGACACACAAACGATCGTAATAAAAAAATTAACGGATAATTCGATTGAAGTCGTGACAGCGGATGGCAATAGTATTATTTTGAATAAGTATCAAATGTCTGCCGGGGCGGCGCAAACCGCAACGATGGTCATTGTCCCAAGTTTAAAAACCGGTCTTGAATCAGGGCTGTCGGCGGGAACAAGTAAAGAAATTGATTCTAATTTAGCGAATTTATTAGACACTCGTTACGGTGGGTCGCGCGATCGCAGTGGGATGATGTTTGATTTTATGGGGAATTATTTGGGGCAAGAAATGGGTGGAGGAATGATGAATGGATTTGATGTACATTTTGGCAATAATCGCCAGGGTATGGATGGAAATTTTGGTGGGGGCGTCGGTGGTGGCTGGTCGGAAAGCTTTGGTTTTGGAGGAATGGGAGGGATGCCTGGGGCGGGCGCGTGGTCCAATGCCGGCGGACAAAATAATGGAGGTAATATGCCGGGTGGGGTATGGGGACGAGAAGATCCGTCCAATATGGGCAAAGGAATGTTTTTTGATGACATGGGGATGTTTGGATCGATGGGGGCGGGAGGTGGTTTCGGATTACGATGGGAGTTTGGCTCAAATTTTTCTGATTGGTCAAGTGCAAAAGTGGTTCCAACCGATTCCAAAGGAAATAATGTTCCACCGCCGACAGGTAATGATCCGGTGAGTAATTGGATTAAAAATAATATGGATAACGCAACCCTTGATTTAACTACAGATGATTCTAAAAATGACGATGAAACAGAAAAACCGGCGGACGAATCGGGGCGACCCGCCGATCCGACAAACGATGGTGGTGGCGGGACGATTTTTATGCCGGCCGATCCGGCTTCGGATGACCCCGGTGTGGGCGGAAATGTATCGATGGGTTCGGATTTGAATAGTTTGGTTGATCACGCTTTTTATCCATATGATCCGACGGGAGACGGCGGTGTGGGCGGGATGTTTTATCCGGTCAATGATGGCGAGGGTGGCACCGGCAACAATGTTTCGTATGGTGTGGGTGGTTCCAGCGCGCAAATCCAGAATCTCGGTTTCGCTTCGCTCGGAAATTTTGCCGTGAATGGCCTGAATGTTTCGGCCACGCGCCTGCAGGTGAGCGGAAAGAGTGTGATGGTGAGATAAAATTATGAAAAATATTATTTTGACTATTTCGCTTGCAATGAATTTTATTTTACTGGCGCTGGTCGCAGTTTATCTGTTTTCGCCATGGTTGGATTACATGGCGCTCAGTAAAAGCTTGCCACGCATGTGCCAATATTTGGAGAAAAAATACACGCAAAATAATCGATCGGCTGAATTTGCCCAAGTAAAAATTTGTCAGGTGAAATAATTGATTACATTTTATTGCAATCCACCCCGACTAAGTCGGGGTGGATTTGTTTATCTTGCTTTTTATCAATTTTTGTGGTATAATACGGTCAATATGACAGTAAAATCGTTCATAAAAAGTCGGCCGTATCTGGTGTGGCATGTCAAAGACACCGCGCGGTTATCGCAGTCGGCGGTTTTGGAGGCTGTTCTGAATTACGGCGATTTTAGCGATGTGAAAACTTTGTTAAAAATTGTTGGCATTAAAAAAGCGGCCGGGATTTTTCGTCGCCAAGTGAAATCCCACCGTCATAATTATCGTCCTGAAGTGGCTAATTATTTTAAATTATATTTTCAAAAGCATGCATAAAGAAATTTTAACCGCTGAACAAATAAAATTATTGCCGTTATTAAAAAAATTTCGGCGCGGGTTTGGTTTGTGCGGGGGCACAGCTATCGCGCTCCATATCGGCCATCGCCAGTCGATTGATTTTGATTTATTTTCTGCCAAAAAATTTGATAATCATAATTTGATTAAAAAAATCAGCGACCAAAAACAAACGATTCAAAAGGTTTTTGTCGATCATGATGGCGAGTATACCGCCGTGATTGGCGGTGCTAAGTTTACTTTTTTACACTATCCGTTTAACATTAAGTTTAGCGATGAGTTTGGTGGATATATCAAAACCCCTGATTTACTGACCTTGGCGGCTTTAAAAGCCTATGCCTTGGGCCGGCGCGCCAAGTGGAAGAATTATGTGGATCTATATTTTATTATGCGTGATTATTTCGCGCTGGATAAAATATCTAAACAAGCAACCAAAATTTTTGGCGATTTGTTTAATGAAAAAATATTTAGGACACAGCTGGCGTATTTTCAAGATATTGATTACTCTGAGCAGGTGATTTGGTTGCCGGGGTTTGCGGTGAAAGACACAGATATTAAAAAAAGTTTGCTGGAATGGAGTGTGAAATAGTCCCTGTGGATAACTTTTATTCTCGGGGGGGGGTGTGATTGTGGTATAATAACAACTGTCATTCTGACCTGCCTGCCGGTAGGCAGGGTGAAGCGAAGAATCTCTGTCTAAATTATTACAAAATGACCGACAGAGATCTTTAGCTACGCTCAAGATGACAATAAAATTTATTATTTAATAACTTAATCGTATGGTGGAAACACTTACCAAAGTGGCGACATCGTCTATCACCAACACGCGGTTGGCGCTGGCAACAATCGCGACTCTCATGGCTGGTGGAGCGGCGCTCGCGACAGTGCCTTTGACTTCAACTACGGATATCGCGGTCAAAGAAGTGAATGTGGGTGTGACCAATTTAACTGAGTTTATTCCGGTGACTATCAATTATGACAATCGTGGCACGACGCGCTTGGCGGATATTTATTGTACGCGTATTGAGGCCAGAAATAATGCCGGCGCGCCGGTATATTTAAACCCCAACAATGTTTCCGTGTCTTCCGGTTTTAATGTTTCCGCTCTCTCTGCCGGCGTAGTGTGCGTAAAAAGAACAGGAACCAATAACTATATTGAACCCGGCAAGAAAGTTTCGTTGAATATAAAAATTAAAGTGCCATCATTGGTGCAATTGTTACCGGGACGATTGACCATAAAAGTAGATGGACAAAATTTATTAAAAGAAAAAAATAACACCGGCGACGCGGAGACAAATAATACTGTCACGGTGAGTTTGCCGACGATTTATCGGTGCGCGGATAGTGATGGGGTGAATTATCGCAAACGCGGATCGACCAATCGCTACAATAATATCACGGGCGCGTTGGTTTCGTCGTATGTCGATTCGTGTATTGATGGCCAAATTTTAAAAGAGGGGACATGCTATGGCAGTGATGTGAATTTTGATCCGAAAAATTGCGCCACCGTGATGGCGGGAGGGGTTTGTCAAAATGGTGAGTGTTTGGCTTTGCCGGATTTGACTTTCAATACTTCAACGGCTGGAAAACCACCGATCGAAGTAGATTTGAGTGGTGTCGGTTCGATAAAGATTAATTATTTTAATGATAGTGTCGGCAATGTGCCGGTGGTATCAAGCGGAGTAAAGATCGCGTGGCTCAATCGCCTTGGTGCGGTATTGACTCCGGCGGTGGCGCCGGTAAGCGCCGGTCCGATAGTTGGGCGAAATTTTGCCACTGCTGTTTTTCCGTTGCCAGCCAGTAGTTTGACTCGGTCAATTCAAGTTGCTCTTGATCCGTTTTTGGCGCTGATTGAGGCCAAAGAATATAATAATTCATATTCAATTCAATTTCCTTGCACGGAAACTGACGGCGGTAATGTGGCCGACACCAAGGGTAAAATCGCGGGTATTGAATATAACACCAATGACAGTTTGAGGTATTTCAAGGTGTTGGAAGATGTTTGCGCCACCGGTACATACAATAATTATGTCGATGAATATTATTGCGATAGTAATTGGTTGAAAAAAGATACAAAAATTTGCTCCGGCGGTTGTCGGGATGGAGCGTGCGTGCCCACCACTACGCCCACATATTCTTGTTCCGATACCGATGCCGGAAATAATGTTTTTGTGGCCGGCACTGTAACCGAAACTAATTTGATTAGTGGTCAGCGCAGTATCGCCTCTGATGTTTGCACTCCCAGCACCACTAATTATTTAACAGAATATTATTGTAACGGCAACAATAGATTGGTGGGGTATTCTAATGTGTGTCCGGATGGTAAAAATTGTTCCAATGGCGCCTGTGTTACCGCTTCGTCATCGCCGGTTTCATGTACTGATACTGATAACGGAAGAATCATAACGGCGAAAGGAACAACCACCAGAACTAACGCCGATGGGAGTCAAACGATTCACACTGATCATTGTGTGAATGTTGATACGCTTAGCGAGTCGTATTGCTTTAATGGTCCGTATTTATATGAGGACACAATCATTTGTTCGAGTAATACTCCGTCATGCGTGAATGGGGCGTGTGTGGCGGCGACGAGTACCCCGACGACAACGACAAAACTATATATCAATCCCGAGTCTACTACTCCTTTAAATATGACACTCGATCGCAATAAGCTGGTGGGAAGATTCGTGTTTAGAGCGGAAACAAATGGTGTTACCATTGATGGATTATCTTTTCGTAAGTGGTTGGTGCCATCTACCACTTTATTATTCACCAATTGGAAATTAGTGCTCTCGGATGCGGTCAATGGAGTGGAATCGTCATTTTCAGGATTAGACCAACAGTATTTGTCCTTTTCTAGTCTAAATTTCCAAATGTTGCCGCCTTATTCAGTAAAGGGTTATGTATATGCTGATGTTGATCAAAATCCAAATAACACCTCGACTCCACGCACGACACTTAATTTATTATTGAGTGATCCGGCGCAAATCAGATCGACCGCTAATAATTTGGTTTTTCCGACCGGCGGAGCGTTGGACCAGGCCGTATATAGTGGTAATTAAAAAAAATTATTTTAGCCACCCCGACTTAGTCGGGGTGGTTTTGTTTTATCCACATTGTTGAAGTCGGCGAAGTGTGTTAAAATGCGGTAGCGAAAAATGTTGTGTGATAGATTCTTCGACTACGCTTCGCTTCGCTCAGAATGACAATTATGCCAATCGATTTTCAAAAAGAATTAAACGCGGAACAACTGGCTGTCGTCCAAAATGGCGATGGGCCATGTTTGGTGTTGGCCGGCGCCGGCAGCGGCAAGACGCGCACTATCATATATAGAGTGGCGTATCTCCTCGAAAAAGGCATCAAACCGGAAAACATTTTGCTTGTCACCTTTACCAATCGAGCGGCGCGTGAAATGGTGGAGCGTCTCGAGATGCTTGTGGGCGATAATATTTCACTACCATGGGCCGGTACTTTTCACAGTATTGCCAATAAAATTTTACGCCGGCACGCGCTCGACATCGGATACAAAAGTAATTTTACGATTCTCGATGAAGACGACGCGGAAAATTTTATTAAGCTTGCCAGTCGCGAGCACGCACCAGAAGGTTCGATGAAAAAAAATCGTGGCGGCAACAAATTCCCTTCGCCAAAAATAGTGAAGGCGATTATTTCTTTCGCTCGTAACGCGCAGATCAAAGTCAATGAAGCAATCGACAAAAAATTTGGGGCGCAAGAAATGTGGGTCGATGAAATCACGCTCATCGCGCGCGATTATGATAAAAAAAAGCGCGAAGCCAATGCCATGGATTTTGATGACCTGCTGACGAATTTTTTGGTAATGGCTAAAAGCGTTATCGGCCAGGAGCTTTCAAAGCAATTTCAATATGTGCTCGTCGATGAGTATCAAGACACCAATAAAATTCAGGCGGAAATAATCCACGAACTGGCGCGCGCTCACCACAATGTGCTCGCGGTCGGCGATGACGCTCAAAGCATTTACTCTTTTCGGGCGGCGGATATCGAGAATATTTTGAATTTTGAAAAATCTTACCCCCACGCGAAAATTTTTAAACTCACCACTAATTATCGTTCATCGCAAGAAATATTATCTCTCGCCAACGCCGTCATCGCCAACAACACCAAGCAATACAAAAAAAATTTGGTTACTATTCTCAAAACCGGCGTCAAACCCGAGCTTCATCCCAAGGGCGACCAAGGGGAAGAAGCGGATTTTGTCGCGTCTAAAGTCGAGTCGCTCATTCGAGGTGGGCTTGATTGTCCGGATATCGCTGTTTTGTTTCGGGCCGCTCATCATAGTCAGCGCCTCGAAATGGAATTGCTTAAACTCGGCATCGATTATGATTACCGCGGAGGGTTGCGATTTTTCGAACGCTCGCATGTGAAAGACGCGCTGGCATATTTACGCATCTTAAATAATTTCGCCGACACTACCGCCTGGATGCGTGTCTTGATGTTTGAGGAGGGGATCGGTCCGGGCACGGCGGGCAAGATTATTAACGCCGTTCAGCAAATTGTCAATTGTCATCCCCGCGAAAGCGGGGATCCAGACACCGACGACCTGGATTCCCGCCTGCGCGGGAATGACATATGTGCGATTGGCGAAGGTTTGCCCGACCGAGCGAAAGTGGGTTGGGTTAATTTCATGAATATTTTTTCCGCACTGACGGAAATCGGAAAAACCAATCCGGCGAATTTAGTGCGTTCGATTGTGGATTCGCCCTATCGCCAATATGTGGAGGCGCAATGGACTGATGCCAGTAGCCGGCTCGACGATATTCGTCAGCTCGCGATTTTTGCCGGTAAATTTGACAACCTCGAAGAATTTTTGGGCGAGGCGGCGCTGCAAGAAGCGTTTCATCTCAAAAACCAAAAAGACAAAGCGGCCAAAGCCAAAGCCGGCAAAATTGTTTTGTCCACAATCCATCAAGCCAAAGGGCTGGAGTGGAAAGCGGTGTTTATCATCGGCCTCACCGACGGTGGCTTTCCGCACGAGCGCGCCATGAGCGAAGAGGGGGGGCTCGAAGAAGAGCGGAGATTGTTTTATGTGGCCGTCACCCGCGCCAAAAAATATTTGTATTTGACATACCCGATGACCAAGAGCGGAAGCGGATTTGGCGGTGGATCGGGATACAATAATAATTGGGGGGAAGCATACGCGAGCGCGCCCAGCATGTTTCTCGGCGAAGTGGACGAAGCTCTGCTCAACGATAAGTCGTTTTTGCGCCAGTCGCTTTCATCGCTAAACGATCGCGATATTACTTATGTAGCGGAGGATGATCAGTCTCTTGGTGGCAGACCGCTCAAAATAAAACCCGGTAGTTTTTTGCGGAGTGTGGAGGATCTGTGATTGACATATTGACCGGCGAATAATATTATATAATCAGTACAAAACCAGGGGGGAACAAATGGAAAAGTTGATCAATGATCGGGGGTTTGTAAAGTTTATGAGGGAGTCGCCGAACTCCCTCGACAAGCGGGACGATACGCCAGAGCTGCTGGCGCGTATCGTCGACCGGAGCGCGGATGTGCCCATCAAGCGCAATCCACCTCCCAAAGCCCCCATTGTTTATAATGGCCATGTAGGTGGGGTGGACTGCCGCCGGGGGCGATTTGACGACGGAGTGCCCGTTGCGACGCGCAATCCGCGTCGCATGACCGGATATGGTATCAAGGTCGACCTTGATACATAAAAAGGGTCCAAAACCATGCCCCACTGACAGAAGTGGGGCTTTTTTATATCAAGATTCAGGATGACAGTTGGGTGTTTTCCCCCTTTTACCCGAATACAGCGCGGATTTATCAGCGCTTAATTTTTTCTGAAGTATTTTGTAGGTTTTGTAATTTTTGGTTTAGGATATTGGCGTTGTAGGATGCTTATCCCCACCCCGCTCTTGACACCCTCATATATATAGTATATACTGTCACCAGAACGAAATTCCCCAAAAGTATGAGTTGCATCAATGCTCCGGGGAAAGTTGGCTGATCGAAAGTCAGTCTTTTTATTTAAAAATTCAGTCGTGTTATTTCGCCGTCATTTCAAAATTAAAAATTCAAAATTAAATATTATCGTAGTATGCCTACACTAAACCAAATCATGCGCAAGGGACGCACTCCCAAGGCGCGCAAAAGCAAAGTGCCGGCCATGCAGTTCACCGTCGACAACCTGCATCGTCGTAAAACCGAGTTTGCCCGTGGAGCCGCTTTTAAACGCGGGGTATGCACCAAGGTGTATACCACCACTCCGAAGAAACCTAACTCGGCTCTGCGTAAAGTCGCCAAAGTCCGTCTGTCCAACGGCATGGAAGTCATCGCCTATATCCCGGGTGAAGGTCACAACCTCCAGGAGCACTCGATTGTGCTCATCCGCGGTGGTCGTGTCAAAGATTTACCGGGTGTGCGCTATCACATCGTGCGCGGTGTTTATGATACCCAGGGTATCGAAAAACGCCGTCGTGGTCGCAGTCTTTATGGCGCCAAACGCCCGAAAGCGGCTAAGAAATAATTAACCACCAAATTCTATGAGAGGTAAACAAGCAAAAAAACGGGAAATCAAACCCGATCCAAAATATGGCAATGTTACATTAGCCAAATTTATCAATTCTTTGATGTGGGGCGGAAAAAAATCCGTCGCGCAAAAGATTGTCTATTCCGCTTTGGAAAAAATGGGCGCGAATTTGAAAAAAGAACCGATTGCTTCTTTCGAAGAAATCATTCGCGTGATCTCACCGCAAGTCGAAGTGCGTTCTCGTCGCGTCGGTGGCGCCAATTATCAGGTGCCCCTACCGGTGCGGGGAGCTCGTCAAAACGCTCTCGCTTTTCGTTGGATTATCGGCGCCGCGCGCGCCAAAAAAGGCGCTCCGATGGCCGATCGTTTGGCC
>JBAYHH010000012.1:0-27924 GCA_041666265.1 Candidatus Magasanikiibacteriota bacterium
AAGTTTAGAAATACGCTGGAGCAGGGGATTAAGCAGTTTAGTCATTTGACTAAATCCGCCGATCTCACGATTGTTTCCGCCAAAGACGCTTTTGATTTATACCAATCGTTCGGTTTTCCTGTCGAGATGACGATGGAGCTGGCCCAAGAAAATGGAATGATAGTCGATATTGCCGGCTTTAGCGATGAAATGAAGAATCATCAAGATCTGTCCCGCGCCGGCGCCGAACAAAAATTTAAAGGCGGCCTTGCTGATCATGGCGAAGTGTCAGTGAAGTATCATACAGCGACTCATTTATTGCATGCCGCCCTGCGCTCGGTGCTGGGCGATCATGTCCAGCAGCGGGGGAGCAATATCAATGCCGAGAGACTGCGTTTTGATTTCTCACATCCCGAAAAAATGACCGACGAACAAAAGAAGCGTGTGGAAGAATTGGTGAACAACGCTATTATTCACGATTATCCGATTACCTTTGCCGAGATGTCCGTGGTCGATGCCAAGACGCTCGGCGCAATGGGATTATTCGAGGACAAATACGGCACCAAAGTAAAAGTGTATTCGGTAGGCGACCCCTTGATTATTCCTTCGGCCACGAATAATTCCCTCACTTTTTCCAAAGAAATTTGCGGCGGACCTCATATCGAGCGCACCGGACTACTGGGAAAATTTCGTATTATCAAAGAAGAAGCGGTAAGCGCCGGCGTGCGCCGCATCAAAGCCGTGCTTCAATAATATTATTTAATGAAAATACTTACTGATTTTATTCGATCGGTTTACAAGCAATTCCTGGCGTATTTTATCACCGGTGTTTCGGCTTTTGTTTTAGATATCGGCAGTTTGTATGTTTTTAAAGAGTATCTTCGTATCGACGCCTGGGAAGCGGTGGTGATCAATCAAGTGTTTTTGATCGCGTATGTTTTTGCGATTAATAAGTTTTGGACATTTCGCGCCACTGGCCAAACCCATCGCCAAGCGGTTCGCTTTTTGATTTTATGCTTTGCAAATTACGCATTTGCCGTCGCCTGGATGTGGTTTTTTAACGAGAAAATCGGCCTAAATTACCTCGTGGCCCGCACTGCCAATATCGCCTTGTCTGTCGCCTGGAACTTCTTAATTTATAAGTTTTGGGTGTATAAAACCGACCGTGTTGATAACTCCGCCGACCCCCTCTTGACTATTTAATTTAATTAGGGTATCATATACCCCGTAATAAATTCTCATGGTTAGCAAACAAGATGTCATCGAAATGAAGGGTAAAATCACCGAGCTTTTGCCAGCCGGTACTTTCCGAGTCGAGCTCGAAAGCGGGCAAGTAATCATTGCTCATCTGTCCGGCAAAATGCGCCTGAATAAGATCCGATTATCGATCGGAGATCAGGTAAAGGTGGAAATGACGCCCTACGATCTGACGAAGGGTAGGATAACATATCGATTTTAGACAATTTAAATTATCTCGGAAATTTTTCGCGGTAAATATCAACCAGTGCGGTGTAGTCCCAATATCGGGCAATATGTCTCAAAGGGGCGTGGATATCGCGGCAGTGGTTGGTGATTTTTGCTTACTAATTATATTAAGAATTAATTAAAATTGGTTGCTATATCATTATATGGGCTTTGCCCATATACACTCATTCGTTCGGAAATAAAATTATTCAAAAAATAATTAATTGAATTAATTATTTTTCTCACAATTTTATTTCACTCACTCATTTCGTGTATGAAAGTCCAAGCATCGGTAAAAAAAATTTGCGCCAAGTGTAAAATTGTTCGCCGCCAAGGTCGAGTTCGAGTGATTTGCGCCATTTCCAAACACAAACAACGCCAAGGTTAATTTCTATTTGAAATTTGATTTAATTTTTTTGATCTAAGATTATGCGTATCGCCGGTATCAATATTCCCAAGGAGAAAAAAGTGTTATATTCTTTGCCGTATATTTATGGCATTGGGCTGACCTTGTCCGCCAAGATTTTAACAGCCGCCAAAATTGACGGCAATATTCGCGTCAAAGATTTGACTCGCGAACAAGAAGATTCTATTCGCGCTATCGTAGAAAAAAGTTACCGCACCGAAGGCGACTTGCGCCGTGAAATCATGGCGAATATCAAACGCGTCAAGGACATCAAGTCTTATCGGGGTTTACGCCACATGAAGCATTTGCCGGTTCGCGGACAACGCACCAAAACCAATTCCCGCACCGTGCGCGGCAATGTTCGCAAGACCAGTGTTTCAGGCAAAAAACCGGCCGGTCAAAAGACTTAATTTTAATATATAATTATGACAGATGTTGCCAATAAAACAGCTCCCGCCAAAAACGATAAAGAAGCGGCAGTGAAAGTTCAAAAGAAAAAAGCCATGAAGCAAATTCCGCGCGGAAATGCTTATATTCAAGCTACTTACAATAATACCATTGTTACCATTACCGACCCCAACGGCAATGCTTTGGCTTGGTCTTCGGCCGGCATCGCCGGTTTTAAAGGTCCCAAGAAAGCCACGCCTTACGCCGCCAGCATGGTGGTCAAAGCGGTAGTCGAAAAAATCGCTCCGTATGGCATGAAAGAAGTTTCGGTATTTGTCAAAGGTATCGGCGGCGGTCGCGAAGGAGCGATCCGAGCGGTCAATACCAACGGTTTAAACATTGTGGCGATCAACGAGATCACTCCTATTCCTCACAATGGATGCCGCCCGCCCAAACGCCGTCGCGTCTAATCTAATTTTTATACTATGACATCAAATTCTGAATCCATCTGTTCGCAGTGTCGCCGCGCCGGACAAAAGCTTTTTCTAAAAGGTGAAAAATGCCTCGGTCCGAAATGCGCGCTGGTAAAGAGAAATTTTATACCGGGTCAGCACGGTCCGACCGCGAAAAATAAAAAATCGTCCGGCTATGGCAAACAATTGCGCGAAAAGCAAGAAGCCAAAAAAATGTACGGCTTGCGCGAAAAACAATTTGCCAATTATGTGGCCGAAGCTTCTCGTAAGACCGGTGATACCAGTAAATATTTGATTTCTTATCTTGAATCTCGTTTGGACAACGCGATTTATCGCATGGGCTTGGTGTCATCGCGTCCGGCCGCTCGCCAGCTCGTGAGTCACGGCCATATCACTGTCAATGGTAAAAAGGTTGACATTTCTTCTTATCGCGTCAGTTCCGGAGAAGAAATCGGCTTAGCTAACTCCGCCAAAACCAGTAAATTATTCGAAAATATTTCCGAAAAACTCAGTAAAATCGAAGCGCCGTCCTGGATGCATGTGGATGCCAAAAAAGTGGCCGCGAAAATTCTGAATCAGCCGATTTTGGACACGCCTCCGTTCAATCCGAAAGCGATCATTGAGTTTTATTCGCGCTAATAGCATCTATTGAAAATTATAAATATATGGGCACTGCTCGTATATATTCATTCGCTCGGAAATGAATAAAAACATTTAATCATTTCCTCACTCATATCAAAATATGGAAAACCTGCTTTTGCCATCAAAAGTGGAATTCATGGAGGGTGCTACTCCCAATTCCGGCACAGTCATCGTTACGCCGTGTTTTCATGGGTATGGCACCACTTTAGGCAATAGCTTGCGCCGCGTTATGCTTTCGTCTTTGTCCGGTGCGGCGGTCGAAGCATTTAAAATAAAAGGAGTTCAGCACGAATTTAGCGCCATTGACGGGGTAAAAGAGGATGTGGTAGAAGTTATGCTCAACCTCAAACAACTCGCGGTCAAAGTATTTGGCGACGAGCCGGTTGTTTTGAATCTTAGTAAAAAAGGCGCCGGCAAGGTGACCGGAAAGGATATCGCCGCTAACGCCAATGTCGAAATAATGAACAAAGATTTGGTAATTTGCGAAACTACCGGAAGCAAGACTTTGGAAATGGAAATTATCGTTGGCCGCGGCCGCGGTTTTAAACCGGTCGAAGAAAAAGATCGCGCCAATTATGACTTGGGGACTATCATTATTGATTCTATTTACACCCCGATCCGAGATGTCGGCTATCGCGTCGAATACACCCGCATGGGCGATATCACCAACTATGAAAAACTATCTTTGAATATTGAAACCAACGGCACCATTTCTCCGGTTCAGGCTTTGGAGCAAGCCAATCAGATCCTCATGGATCATTTCAAAATTGTGCAAAATGCCGTCGACGCGCAAATTTCCGGTAAATTCGAAGCGGCGGTCAAAGTTAAAGAAGAAATTATCGACGAAACAGCCGGTGAAGAAACTGATGAGAAAAATAGCGATAGTGAAAAATCAGAAAAAAAACCAAAGGCGATTAAAGCCAAGAAAGCTAAAAAGAAATAATTTTAATCGATAAGATATGCGTCACCAAATGAAAAAGGTCACTCTGGATCGCAAAGCCGCTCCGCGCAAAGCGCTTCTAATGAGTCTGGCCACCAGTTTGATTCTATACGAGAAAATTACCACCACGAAGGCCAAAGCCAAGGCCACCCGTTCCTTAGTCGAACGATTGGTGACGAAGGCCAAAGGCAATACACTGGTCAGCCGTCGTGATTTGATGACATTTTTGCGTTCCAAAAATGCTATCAAAAAAATGTTGGAAGTGCTTGGTCCGCGTTATGTCGCTCGCCAAGGCGGATATACTCGCATCATCAATCTCGGTAATCGCAAAGGCGATGGGGCCGAGACTGCCGTTATTGAATTTGTCTAATCTCTAATCTATGTCTAGACGCAAAACAATAGAAATTGACGCCACCGGAATGGCTCCGGGACGCTTGGCTACGCGCATTGCCGTGATCTTGATGGGCAAAGACAAGGCCACCTACGCCCCCTATTTGGATTTGGGTGAAAAAGTACGCGTGTTAAATCCGAGCGGAGTGGTATTTACCGGTAAAAAAACGGCGCAAAAGCTGTATCGTCATCACAGTAATTATCCGGGCGGACTTAAGGAGGTGCCGGCCAAGCAAATGATGAAAGAATATCCGAATCGCATCATCACTCGCGCCGTGGAAAAAATGCTTCCGAAAAACAAATTGCGCGACTTGCGCATGAATCGCCTGAGCTTTAAATAATCAAATTACTCATTTATGACCAAAATCAATAAAGCCGCCGATTCTACCGTTCGCGCCGTTGGCCGCCGCAAAACCGCCGCCGCGCGCGTCAGACTGGAAAAAGGCGAAGGAAAAATCGTGGTAAATGGCATTGACTACCAAATTTATTTTCCACATTTTGAATTGCGTGAAATCGTCGTCGGACCGCTCAAGGCACTGGGAAAAGAAAAGGATTTGAATGTTTCGGTTAAAGTGGCCGGCGGTGGTAAAAAAGGTCAAGCAGTGGCTGTTTCTCATGGTTTGTCCCGCGCTTTGGTGGTGTGGAATGATGAATTTCACAAGACTCTCAAAACACTTGGTTTTCTCACTCGTGATGCTCGCGTCAAGGAACGCAAGAAGCCGGGTCTCAAACGCGCTCGTCGCGCCCCGCAGTGGAGCAAACGCTAAATTTACATATCAAACCATTTAAACGCGGAGGTATTTATTTTCAGCTTCAAGCTCGCTTCGCTCATGAGCCGCTGAAAATAAATACCTCCGCGTTTTAGTTTGTTGATTACTTCTTTTCTACCGCTTTTCAACCGCTTGTCGATGTGATAAAATATTATCAACATGCCATACACCGTCGCCCAAAACACTTCTTTTCTGACGATCGCGTCGGTTTTACAAAAAACCGTTTCTTTTGTTTATTTCACCGTCATCGCCCGTTTGATCGGAGTAGAGAATACCGGTATTTATTTTTTTGCGATTGCTTTTACATCGATATTTTCGGTGTTGGCGGATTTTGGTTTGGCTTCGGTTTTGACGCGCGAATTGTCCAAATTTAACGATCGTTCCCGCTATTACGCCGGAACGGTTTTTTGGACCAAAATTGTTTTTGGATTGAGCGCCTATATTTGTGTCGCGATCGCGGTTAATGTCTTAAATTATTCGCCTTTGACCAAGCAGTTGATATATTTGTCCGGCATTACCATGCTTTTTGATAATTTACACATGGTTTTTTATAGTATTTTTCGCGCCAACCGTAATTTAATTTTTGAATCCGCCGGGATTGTCGGCTCGCAAATTATCACCTTGATTATCGGCACGGTCGCGCTTTTTGGCGGGGGAAATATGTATTGGTTAATTATCGCCTACACCTTTCCGGCATTTATCAATGTTTTGTATTCCGGATATTGCGCGCGCCGATTTTATGGTTTTAGATTTTCGCTGGCTATCGATCCGATTGTTTTGAGATCATTTTTACTGATGGCCTATCCTTTTGCGTTGGCCGGCATCATCACTCGCCTTTACGCTTTTAGCGATTCGCTCATCATGTCCAAATTACTGACTGCGCACGAGCTTGGCTATTGGAGTGTGCCTTACAAAATTTCGTTTGCTTTTCAATTTATCCCCATGGCGCTGTCGGCCAGTATTTATCCGGCTTTTAGCGCGTTTTTGGTTTCTGAGCAAAATAAAATTTCCGATTTATTCGCGAAGTCGTGGCGTTATTTGTTTACGATTGTTTTTCCGTTGTCGGCCGGCATCTTTATTTTGGCTAAACCGGCGATTCACTTGCTCTATACCGTCAAATACGATGCCTCCATACCGGTGTTGCGGGTATTGATTATCAGTTTGATATTTACTTTTTTGAGTTTTGTTACCGGCGCGCTGTTAAATGCCGGCAATCGTCAGTCCACCCAGACAGCTCTTATGGCTATGGCATTATCAGTAAATTTGATATCAAATTTAATTTTAATTCCGCGCATCGGCATCATGGGGGCCGCGTATTCGGTGCTTTTGAGCAATTTTTTGCTATGGTCTATCGGTTACCTGATCGCACGAAAAATTACCCATATTGACGGTAAATTGATTTGTAAATATTTTCTTCAGACTGCGGTCCCTGCTCTCATAATGGGTTTTGCGGTGTGGTTTTTAAACGAAAAAATATATTTTCTTTGGACTGTTCCCATCGGGGCTTTAATATATTTTGTTTTGGTATTCGCGACTGGCGGTATGTCGCTAAATTTTTTAAAAAAGAAATTCGCCGATATTAGAAAATAATTTTATGAAAATATTAATAGTAACGCTGGAATATCCGCCGCTCGTGGGGGGCATCGCGAGTTATGTTTGTGATTTTGCCCGACACATAGACCCCAAAGATGTTATCGTCTACGCCCCGGATACGCGGGAAGGGGTTCGATTTGATGCCGCCAACAAATTCAAAACCTACCGCCGCAATCCCTTTTTTTCATTATTTTGGCCGCGCTGGATTAGGGCTTGGTGGCAAATCATTCGTATCGTAAAACGGGAAAAAATTGAAATGATTCATATCCACCATATTTTACCGATGGGATATATAGCGCTGATAATCAAAAGATTGTTCAAAGTGCCATACACGGTATTTTTGCATGGCAGTGACTTATATTTTTCTACCAAGACACCGTTAAAACGCTCCAATTTTAATCGAATTTGTCGGCAAGCGCATACGGTCGTGGTAAATAGTCAATTTTGTAAACAAAAATTGGATTCGATAGTTGGCGAGTTGTCTTCGATAAAGATTATATATCCCTGTCCCTCCGATGATTTTTTTGATATTTCGATTGACCAAAAAAGGATCGATCAAATCAAATCTGAGCTGGCTCTGAACGGCAAAAAAACGATAATTTCCGTTTCTCGTTTAGTAGAGCGCAAGGGCCATGCTTTGTTTGTTTCCGCCTTGGAATTGGTGCTAAAAAAAATCCCCAACGCGATCTGGTTAATTGTTGGCGATGGTCCGGAAAAGAAAATGCTGACCGAAATGATTAATGCTCGCGGTTTACAGAGTGTGGTGCGGTTTTTACCGTCGATGCCTGCTCACGAGACCGCGAAATATTATCATTGCGCCGATCTGTTTGCGCTTCTTACCCACCAGGACAAAGATGGAGTTGAGGAGGCATGGGGGATAGTATTTCTCGAGGCTAGCGCCTGCGGGTTGCCGATCATAGCCGGTCGATCGGGCGGTGTCGAAGAGGCGGTGCTAAACAATGAAACCGGACTGATTGTTGACGCGCGTAATATCAAACAGACCGCAAATTCAATCATCGACTTGCTGAATAATCCCGACTATTCGCGTCGGTTGGGCGATGCCGGCAGAGAGCGGGCGCGCGAAGAATTTCGCTGGCAAAAACAGCTGCGGAAATTTTCATAAATCCTTCGTCCGGTAAGTTATCCACATCGAAATATTTGACCTATTCATTGGCTGTGTTATACTAAAAAAACGAACTCACACGCGAGTCGTTTTTATTTAATATCATTGAATCTAATATGCAAGGAGACACGCAATACTTGTCCGCCGAAAGTCTGGAAACTTTGAAATTCGAACTTGCGGAATTAAAAAGTAAAACTTTACCGGATATTTCCCATCGCATTGACGAAGCCAAACAACAGGGTGATTTGTCGGAAAACGCCGAATACCACCAGGCGCGCGAAGATATGTCGTGGGCGCAAGGAAGACTGCAGGAGCTTGAGGAGATCATTAATAACGCTCAAATCATTACTCGCAATCCCAAAAGCCAAGGCACGATTGAGCTCGGCTCGACTATTTCAGTCAAAATAAATGGCGCTACGAAACAATATCAGATTGTCGGCCAACAGGAAAGCAAGCCGGCAGAGGGGTTAATATCCAATGAATCACCTCTCGGAAGGGCCTTTATGGGTCATGAAGCGGGTGACGAGGTAGAGGTGATGGTGCCAGCCGGAAAACAGGTTTACAAAGTTGTTTCAGTGGCCTGATTTCATCATATTTTCCATGAGGCGCAAAAGTCACCCGCCGGGGGTGGCTTTTGTTGAAATATTATGACCGATGTGCTAATATATCATGGTGATGAAAAGTGTCAAATTTTTTTAGTTTTAGCATATGACCATACCAAAAGAAGACGAAGTTCGCTTACAGCATTTGAACAAATTTGAGGCCGACGGAATCAGCGCTTTTCCGTCTCTGTGCGAACGAAAACAATTGTTGTCTCAAGCGCGGGAGTTAGCAGTTGACTCCGAAGTAGTGGTGGCCGGTCGGATAATTTCTCGTCGTGAAATGGGAAAAATTTCTTTTTCACATCTCAAAGACGCGTCCGGAAAATTACAGGTGGTGTTTTCTGAAAAAGAATTGGGGCGAGAAAAATATCAGCAATACACCAAGGATCTTGATTTGGGAGATTTTTTGTCAATCAAAGGTGTTATGTTTGTCACCAAAGCGGGCGAGACCTCTGTCTTGGTAAAGGATTGGACTCTCATTGCCAAGGCGCTTTTGCCTTTGCCGGAAAAATTTCACGGACTGACTGACACTGAGATTCGCTATCGACAACGCTACCTCGACCTTATTGCTAGCGAAGACTCGATGCGGATCGCTCAAATTCGCAGTCAATTGGTTAAGGCGATTCGAAATTATTTTGATGAACGCGGGTTTTTTGAAGTGGAGACTCCGATTTTACAGTCATTGTATGGCGGCGCCAATGCTCGTCCCTTTGTGACGCATCACCACGCCCTTGATACGGATTTATTTTTGCGCGTCGCGCCGGAACTGTATTTAAAACGCTTGATCGTGGGCGGATTTGAGAAAGTGTATGAAATAGCCAAATGTTTTCGCAATGAGGGCATCGACCAAAATCACAATCCCGAGTTTACCCAAATCGAATTTTATTGGGCCTACGCCGACTACACCAAGCTCATGGATTTGATGGAAGATTTATTGCCCAAGTTGATTTCCGCAGTCGGGCTATCATTGAAATTTGAGTTGGATGGCAAATCAGTGGATTTTACTCCGCCATATCCGCGCGTTACCATGCGCGCCATTATTTCGCAATACGCCAAAATTGATATTGAGGATTATCCTGATCAACCGTCGATGTTTGCGGTGGCAAAAAAACTTAAAATCGACGGCATCGACAAAAATACCGGTCGGGGAAAATTGATTGATGAAATTTACAAATTTTACGCTCGTCCTCATATCGTCAATCCGATGTTTATGATTGACCACCCGGTTGAACTGTCTCCCTTGGCCAAAAAGAAAGCGGACAATCCGAATTATGTCGAGCGGATGCAATTATTATGCATTGGCGGCAACGAGCTCTGTAATGCTTTTTCGGAGTTAAACGATCCAATTGACCAAGAGGCGCGCTTCCAAGAGCAGGAGTTACTGGGCAGAGGAGGGGACGACGAGAGCATGCCTTATGACCACGACTTTATCACGGCGCTCAAGCACGGGATGCCACCGACGGCCGGGCTTGGTATGGGCATCGATCGTTTGGTGAAATTACTCACTGGCGCGCCCAATTTGAAAGAAGTGATTCTATTTCCCACTTTAAAACCGGAAAGCGCTGATGGTAAATAATTTTTTATGGCCAAGGTGATCACATTTGGAACATTTGATATTTTGCATCCCGGTCACGAGTTTATGCTCGCCAAGGCCAAGGAATACGGCGATGAACTGGTAGTCGTGATCGCGCGCGATAAGACGGTTTGCTCCGTTAAGGGGAAAAACCCCAAACACGGCGAAGAAGTGCGGCTTAAGAATGTCTCTGATTTAAAAATCGCCGATCGAGTAAGACTCGGTTGCATCGACGACAAATACCAGGTTATTCGCGAAGAAAATCCCGATATCGTCGCTTTGGGCTATGATCAAAGCGCCTTTATCGATAATCTGGCCGAAGCTATTCGACCGGACGCTCAAATTGTCCGCGTTCCGCCATATATGCCGGATAAGTATAAAAGCTCTAAAATGATATGAAGAAAATTTTGATTGCCACCACCAACCCTGGAAAATTCGAAGAATATTTATCTGAATTCGGCGATTTGCCCATCAAGTTTGTGAGTCTGCGCGATGTAAAATTGGACAAGATCGAGATAGATGAGCCCTATGACACCTTGTCGCAAAACGCCATTCATAAAGCCCGATTTTACGCGCGAAAAAGCGGCCTGATTACCATTGCCGAAGATGCGGGATTTTTTATTGATCAGCTCCAAGGAGCACCGGGAATAAAGGCCAAGCGCTATGCCGAAACCGGAGCTAAACGCAATCAAAAAGTATTGGAAAATTTGTTGGGCGTGCCGGAACGAAAAAGAGGAGCGTTTTTTCAAGCTGATGGCTGTGTTTTTGATCCCATTACCGATAGTTACACTGTGTTTACCGGCAAGGTTCGAGGGCGAATTGCCGAGAAAATCGCATCCCAAGAGCGCGCCGGACTGGATTATGACGCGATATTCTATTTCCCGCCCTTAAAAAAGATTTTTTCCGAATTGACTATTTTGGAAAAAAATAATATCAGCCATCGCGGCCAAGTCATTCATCAAATTAAATATTTTTTGTCGAAGCATTTTTCGGGCCGGCAATGCATCGCATCCGCCGCGCTCGTGATCAAAGATCGAAAGGTTTTGTTTACCAAGCGCCGCGATCATCGGCCGGAATTCGACGGTTGTTGGGAATTTCCCGGCGGTATGGTAGAATTTGGCGAAGACCCCAAACAAACCGCTTTGCGTGAAGGAAAAGAAGAGACCGGCCTCAATATTCAAATTTTTAAAACTTTACCCGGTATTTACGCTCGTTTGGAAAAAAAATATAATTATCAAGTTTTTATTATTTTGTATTTAGCAAAATATATTTCCGGCAAAGTACGGATATCACCCCACGAATCATCGGATTTTGGCTGGTTTGATCTGAAGTCGGCTATGAGACTTAAATTTTTACCACTAAACAAAAAAATAATGAGTGAAAATTTGTCGATATTAAAACAATATATTGATTAATTATAAATTTATGCTCGATATCAAATTTATCCGCGAAAATAAAGATTTGATAAAAAATAATTGCTCCGCGCGCCATGTCAAAGTGGATATTGATAAGTTGCTCGAATTAGACGCTCGTCGACGCGATGTTTTGAAACTCGCGGAAACTTTACGCGCCGAGAGAAAACAAATATCCAAAAATAAACCCAGCGAGCAGGAAATTGCGCGCATGCGAACGGTGGGCGATGAGATCAAAAAACATGAAGACGCTCTCATGGATATCGAAAAGGAATATGTCGATTTGATGATGGCTGTGCCCAATCTAACTCATCCTGAAAGCCCGGTGGGCGGAGAAAATGATTTTAAAGTAATTTATACCAATCGCGAACCGCGCCAACATGATTTTTCTCCGAAAGATCACGAAGCATTGATGGCCGGACTTGATCTCATTGATTTTGAAAGAGCCACCAAGGTCAGCGGTGCCAAATTTTATTATTACAAAAATAATCAAGTCAGGCTGAATCGGGCTTTGATTAATTACGCTATCGATACTGTCACCGCTCATGGATACACCCTGATTGAAACGCCTGATTTGGCTAAGGACTCGATATTATCCGGCATCGGCTTTAATCCCCGCGGATCAGAAACGCAAATTTATTCGGTCGAAAATAGCGACTTGAGCTTGATTGGTACGGCCGAAATCACCATGGGTGGATATCATGCCGGAGAAATTTTGGATTTAGCCGGCGGTCCCAAAAAATATGTCGCTCTTTCGCATTGTTTTCGCACCGAGGCGGGAGCATACGGGCGCGAAAGCAAGGGTCTTTATCGCGTGCATCAATTCACTAAATTGGAAATGTTTATTTTTTGCAAACCAAGTGAAAGCGAAGCTCTGCACCAAGAAATTTTAGGCATTGAAAAGGAAATTTGCGACGGCTTGGATTTAGATTATCGTGTCATTGATATCCCAACCGGTGATCTTGGCGGACCGGCTTATCGCAAATATGATCTCGAAGGCTGGATGACCACGAAAGGGCGGGGGGGTGAACAGGGTGGATATGGAGAAATAACCAGCTGCAGTAATTGCACCGATTATCAGGCTCGCCGTTTGAATATTCGCTATCGCAAGGAGGATGGAACTACCGAGTATGTTCACATGTTAAATGGCACGGCTGTCAACAACAGTCGCTGGCCGCTAATTATCGCGGAGACTTACCAAAACAAAGATGGATCGATTGGAGTTCCCAAAGTATTGCAAAAATATTGCGGGTTGAAAAAATTGTAATTTATGTTGACTTGGGTGGAAATAAAGGCCGCTGCCTTGCGGCACAATATTGGTGTTTTTACGAATGTCGTTGGAAATGACAAGCTGCTCATGGTGGCCATCAAGGGCAATGCTTATGGTCATGGTTTTTTGGAAATGGCTCGAATTTTAAATACATTGAAAACTGTTAATCGATTTTGTGTCGTTGATTTGGGAGAAGCAATTCGTTTGATTGACGATAATATCAAGACAAAAATTATTATTTTGAGTTTTTTTGATTTAAACGATTGCGACAATATCAAACGGGCAATTTCAAATGGGGTGGCATTTCCGGTATATACTCGGGAGCAAGCTCGTCTATTGGACAAAATTGGAAATCAAATTAAGAAGAAAGCCGTAATTCATGTTAAAGTTGATTCGGGGGCATCGCGCATCGGAGTACTGGCGAGCGAGGCGGTCAAATTCGTCCAATCGCTCGATAAATTCAAATTTTTAAACATTGAAGGTATTTTTAGTCATTACGCCTCGAGCGAAGATGACAAACTTTTTACCGACAATCAATTATTAAAGTTTAAACAAGTAATTGAAGAATTAAAAAAACAAAATATCGATATTCCCATTCGACATTTATCATGCAGCACCGCCGCTGTCTTGTATCCGCAAACGCGATTTAACGCGGTTCGAATCGGGCTCGGCGCCTATGGGCTTTATCCGGATGAATTGACTAGAAAAAAAATTAAATTAAAGCCCGTTTTGAGCTGGCATACTATAGTTATGCAAGTAAAAATCGTTCCGGCCTGGTCAAAAATCAGCTACGGCGGGACATACACGGCCAAACGAGCTATCAAGTTGGCGATTTTACCGGTTGGTTATTACGACGGTTATGATCGGTCGCTCAGCAATCGCGCCGAAGTTATTATCAATGGCGTGAAATGTCCGATTCGGGGACGGATTTGTATGAATATGTGCATGGCAGATGTTACCGGATTAAAAAAAGTGAAAGCAGGGGACAGGGCCACCCTGATCGGTAAGGTCGGACGACAATCCATTACAGCCGATGAATTGGCCAAGATAGCGGAAACCATTAACTACGAAATCGTCAATCGAATCAACCCCCTGATACCGCGGATTGTCAAATAGCCATTAGCCGATTGTTTATGTTTCGGCATTATCAGTCACAAGGCGCTCACAGGCAATTTGCCCCATATCAAAGCGGGTGGAGGCGCTTTTTAAGCAACCGAAAAAAGAAACGGTTGGCGCCATCTTATTCAGGCGACAATAATTTCAATCGCTCAAATCCATTTGTTAAAAAAAATGCGTCTTCCGGAGATGTTCGAAAAATAATTTTCGTGTTGATTTTCGCGTCCGCGCTTATTTTATCCTGGATCGCCACACTTGTTTATTTACCGTATTTTAGAATTACCAAAGTAAATTACATCGGATTGCAGGTGATCAAAAAAAATGAAATTGACAGCGATATCAGCGGTAAATATTTCGAGGCCAAGAGCTTGTTGCCAAAAAATAATTATTTTTTAATGAGCGCGAATGAGATGGAAAAATATTTAACGCAAAATTATTCTCTTAGCAAAATCACCGTTAAAAAAGAATTTCCGAACAAAATTTTAATTGACTTAGAGGAAAAAATCTCTACCGTTATTTTTGACAATGGTTTTGATTACTATCTTCTTGATCAAAAGGGTAGCATCGTGAGACATCTCGCCAAGGTAGCTCCAAGTGAGGTGATTGATGCTCGGCCGATTATCTCCACTACCACCGAAGTGTCGTCGTCTACGATCTCGACTTTCACCGAGAGGATCCATCTGCCAAATTATAAAAAAATCAAATCCGATTTCGGTCCGTTTCCCATTATCTATGATTCGCGATCCCTGATCAACACATCGACCGAACAAATTTTGTCTGCCGATTTGATTGCCGGAGTCATTAATTTTTATACCCAGACTGAAAAGCAGGGGATAGCCAATATAAAATATTTGGTTTTAGATATGCCTTTGGCCGGAGTTACTGCCAAGACAGATCGCGCTTGGGATATATATTTCCAACCTCTGGAAAACATCAGCACGCAACTTTCAAATCTGAAGCTGATTGTCAAGGCCAATAAGCCAAACGAATATATCGACTTGCGTTATGGGGGAAGGGTGTACTGGAAGTGATTTGACAGGTTTGATTGGATAATGTAGAATTGAGTATAATAACTCTTACACTCAATTCTATTACATTAATATGCCCAAGAATAAGGCAAATCACATATCACGTTTACTCGGTCAACCATTTAAGGATATTCTACAGGATCTTTACCAGTCAAGGCTCTTATCGGGAGTTCAGATTGCCGACAAGCTTCATCGGCTTACCGGTATTCAACTAACAACCCGATCAGTGCCGCGCTCCTTGAAACAGTTTGGTCTAATCAGGTCATATAGCGAGGCATTTAAGTTGGCCATCAAGTCCGGTCGCAAATCATATGATCCACTACGTAAGCCAATCAAATCATCTTCATTGCGCCGCGGTATTAATCCCAAATTGAGATACCAAATCTTAAAACGAGACAATTTTAGCTGCGTTTTGTGTGGAAAGACTGCCAAAGATGATTTGTTGCAAATCGACCACATTATCCCGGTGGTTAAGGGTGGAAAAAACGAGATTGATAATTTACGCACACTTTGTCGAGAATGTAATAACGGCAAGATGCTGCTAGAAGAAAAATATGTATAGACTCCCCTATTTGGATGATTTTATTTTGAATTTGCGCGCTAATAATTTTTCGGAAGAAACCGCCTATAATTACGAGCGTGATTTAAATACGTTTGAGTTTTTCTTGAATAATGATGTTAAGAAATCATTTGAATCCGCTACCAAGACCGATATTTTGCGTTTTAAGGCCTATCTCACCTCAACTGATCGTAAGACCGCTCGCGAGCATAAGTCGTTACAAAAATTAGGTAGTTTTTCCATTAATCGTGTTTTATCAGCGTTGAGATCTTACTTGAAATTTTTAGAGGATATGGACCGAAAACCTCCCGTATCTTCGGCGGCGGTGAAGTTGCTTAAAACTGAGAAAAAACACGCGCGTATCCCGGAGTTTGAGGAAATTATCAAAATTATTGAATCACCCACCAAATACGAAGACGACGAGAAGGTTGGTTTACGAAATAGGGCAATGTTAGAGACGCTGTTTGCCACTGGTATGCGTATTTCCGAGCTGTTATCACTCAAAGTTAATCAAATTGACCAAACTGGCCGGATTTATGTGATGGGTAAAGGGAAAAAACAGCGATTTGTTTATCTTACTCCCCGCGCCTTAACTCATTTAAGGGTCTATCTGACAAAGCGCGCCAGCACCTCTGAAATGTTGTTTGTCCCCTATCGCGGTCGCAATAATAATGAAAAAAATAAGAAGATTTCTACCAATTATTTGCAATTTAAAATTAAGCGTTACCGTGAATTATTGGATATTAATATTCCAGTGAGCGCCCATACTCTTCGCCATGCATTTGCCACTTTTTTGGCCGAAAAAGGCGCCAATCCGGCGGCAATTCAGATACTTTTGGGACATGAGTCGTTGGACACCACCACCCGCTATGTTCATGCATCGGACCGTTATGCCGAAAAGGCGCATCATGATTTTCATCCATTGTTTGGTAAATAAGTACCACTGATGATTATTGGATAATTGTCTTTTTATCAAAAAACCGGTTATCGTGCCGGTTTTTGTATTCATATAAATTTGGCTATTTCTTGCTGGCCTTGATAATGTAATCAAGCATTTTGTCAAATGGTATCCCGGCGGCTTTGGCCGCCTCGGGCAATAATGATGTTTTAGTCATGCCGGGAATGGTATTAGTCTCTAAAATATAGTATCCCCCATCGTCTCCGACAAAGATATCAGTCCGCGACATGGCTTTACACCCGAGAGCGATATGCGCCTTTAGGGCCAGCTCTTGCAGATCATGATTGATGTGGCCGGGAAAATCAGCGGGACACACATGAGTGGATCCACCGGCTTTGTATTTGGATTTATAGTCATAAAACTCGCCCAGATTGGGAATAATGCGAGTCGGCGGCAGGGCTATCGGTGAACCATCTTTTTCAATCACGCCACAGGTCGCTTCCTTGCCCACAACAAACTTTTGCACCATCAGCCAAGGAAATTTTTTGATAGACTTGTTAATCTGGCTCAATAATTCAGCTTCGTTTTTAACGATACTTACCCCCACCGCCGAACCCTGGTCAACCGGCTTCAAAACACACGGATACCCTACCCGTTCGCTGACATCGCCGATGATCGAATCGCGCCGATTTTTCCAACCGTCTTTTTTAAAATGAATAAACTGTGGAAACGGCAAACCATTGGCAAAATATACCTGATTAGCATAGACTTTATTCATCGCGAGAGCGCTCGCCAATACTTTTGAACCGGTATACGGCAAATTCATCGCCTCAAGCATGCCCTGAAGTGTCCCGTCCTCCCCAAAAGTGCCGTGTAAAGCGATAAAAACCATGTCAATTTTATTTTTCGTCAAATCGTCGTCTTTGATGGGAACCATTTTTTTAGCGACCGTTTTAGATTTTTTATTGTCCGCATTTAACAATTCATAGTATCCCCTATCTAAAAAGATTTTATTTTCTTTGGAAATAAAAAGAGGTAAAATATCATATTTTTTCTTATTCAATTGCTCGCAAATGGCTTTTCCCGTAACTAAAGAAATTTCTCTTTCGGCCGATGGTCCTCCCATGAGCACCGCTAAGCGCAATTTTTTTGTCATAATTTATTGAATTAAATAATTCATGGGGTCAACCGGAATGCCGTTTTTGCGCACTTCGAAATGCAGGTGCGCGCCGGTCACAAATGGCCCCGAACCCACCGCCCCGGGAGCCCCGCCGGAATATCCGATCACATCTCCTTTGTTTACGAATTGATCTTCAGAAACGGAAATCGAACTCATATGGCCATATAGCGTGGAAATTTCCCCGGTGTGCACCAATAAGACATAGCTATAACACGACGCCAAGGCGCATCTTTTGGCCCGACCGACATAACCAGCGCCAGCCGCTCGCAATGCCGTGCCTTGCGATGCCCTAATATCAACGCCACTGTGCTCAAAAACATTTCGGAAAGGATAGTCAGGGTCATGAAAGGTGGCGGTGATATACCGGCTCGATACCGGCCAGCTCAAACTGAAATCCCCGTCCGCTTGAATCTTGTCTTGTTGCTCCAGTCTCTTACTGACTTCTTTTTCGTAATTGCGAATCTCACCCTCGGTTGATTGATATTGTTGTTTCAAGCTACTAAGCAAGGTCTTGAATTTTTGCTCCGACGACTTGGTTTGATTCAATAAATTTTGTTTGGCCGTGGTCTGATCAGTCAGATCTTTGCGTTTATTTTCCAGTTCGATTTTTAAAGTTTCATATGACAGGTGTTTTTGTTTCACTTGTTCGCGTTTCTCATCCATCGCTTCTTTGATCAGACGCATGGTTTTCACATTTTTACCGAGATCAGTATAGACATTTTCCAAATAGCGCACCTGATTGTAAAAATCCGAAAAATTATCATTAGTCATCATTATCTCGAGATAATTTTTCTGATCTTCTTTGTAAACATCGCGAATGATCGCGGCCACGATATTTTTTTGTTTGGACATCGCCACCTCTTTATCTTGAATCGATAAATCCAACGCTTCGATTTCCAGCTGAGCAGAGCGCATTTTTTCTAAAGTAACATCGATTTCAGCATCAATACGAGCCAGGCTATTATCGTAAATTTTGATTTGATTTTTGAGCGACCGCGCTTCCAATTGATACTTTTCGACATTTTTTTGGTATTTACCCATGGTTTCCTCGAGCTGTTTGATAGTATCTTTGCGTTTGGCGATTTCAGTATTCAAAGCATCGATTTCAGCGGTGTTACCGCCGGTTTGAGCCAACGCCAAAATCGGGGCAAGATTTCCCCCGAAAATCAAGGTGGTAATAATTACTAAAACAGGCAATTTCATCAAATTAATTTAGTGAGCGCAATCTCCAAACGACGCAAAGATTCATCTTTGCCCAACACCTCCGCGATTTCAAAGGGACCGGGAGATTTATCTTGACCGGACAAGGCGACCCGCAGAGGCCATAAGACCGGGCCATTCGAATAATTATTTTCCTTGATCCACTCCCCCACTTTTGTTTCCAAAGACAATTTATTCCAGTCTTGAACACTAAAAGTGTTCAAGAAATCATTTAATTTCGGCAGGATTTCTTTGACTGCTTCGATTGAACTTTTTTTCCAAACTAATATTTCCGAAGCATAATCCGGCAGGGCAAAGACAAAACCTAAGGCTTCGGGAAACTCCGCCAAAGTAGTCACTCGCTCTTTTTCGAGCGGTAGCGCCTTGGTCAATAGCTCATCGCTCACTATCAAATTATTCTTATCAAAAAAAGGTCGAGCATATTTGATCAGGCGGTCAATCGGTATGGATTTAATATATTCTTTATTATACCAATCTAATTTTTCCAAATTAAATACCGCCCCGCTCTTACCCACCTTTTCCAAACTAAATTCCTTAATCAAATCATCCAAAGAAAACAGTTCGCGATTGTCGCCCGGATTCCAACCCAGCAAAACCATAAAATTGATAATTGCCTCCGGTAAATATCCCTTTTGAACATAATCAGCTACCGAAACATCGCTTTGGCGTTTGCTTAATTTCGATTTATCGCTATTTAAAAGCAGGGCCAAGTGAGCAAATGCCGGCGCTGTCCAACCGAAAAATCGGTATAATTGCAGGTGTTTGGGTGTGCTGGAGATCCACTCTTCGCCCCGAATCACATGAGTAATCTGCATGTGATGGTCGTCTACCACCACCGCCAAATGATAGGTCGGGAAACCGTCGGTTTTCATAATTACCTGATCGTCCACTAATTCGTTTTTTACGCAAATTTCACCGCGAATTAAATCAGTAAATACCGCCTCCCCTGTCTTGGGCATCTTCATGCGCACCACATGTTTTTCTCCTGACTGCGCGCGTTTTTTGGATTCGGCCGGATCAAGATCGCGACAGTGTCCATCATAGCCAGTGGGTAGCTTATTTAATTGTTGCATTTTTCGCAAATCCTCGAGACGCTCGGAACTACAGAAACAATGATACGCGTCACCTTGATCAATCAATTGATCGCAATACTTGTGATAAATATCCAATCTTTCGGACTGAATATAAGACCCAAACTCACCTTTTTGAGAAACACTGCTATTATCACCAAGCACAACACCTTCGTCCGGATTCAAACCAATCCAATCCAGAGTTTCAAGGATTTTTTTGGTGCCATCAGCCACGAAGCGCTCGCGATCAGTATCTTCGATTCGCAACAAAAATCGCCCACCGTGTTTCTTGGCAAATAAGTAAGCATACAAAGCGGTGCGCAGATTGCCGATATGCATGTATCCGGTCGGCGACGGAGCGAAGCGAGTTCGTACCATAAAAAATCAAAAATATAAAATCAAATATCAAAAATTATTTTTGAATTTTGATTTTTTATCTTTAATTGTTTGCCATAATAGCAACAAGCTAAAAATAATGGTAGCATTTAAAATTCTAATCAGTCTTTCTGGTTGTCTCACCAATCGATACACCCACTCCAGCCCTACTCGACGCATGATCAGCGGCGCGCGCGGAATCACTCCAGATAAATAATCAAATGATCCTCCTACCCCCATAGCGACTCGCACGCCAGGCAGTTTACCAATATTTTCGTGAATCCATTTTTCTTGCTTGCCCATGCCAAAGGCTACGAATAAAATTTTGGCTCCGGAGGCATTGATTTTTTGTATTATACTTTCGTTATCAATGGCGCTCATGCCGATTTTTTCATCAAATTTCGGACCGATTTCACCAAATATTTCCAGACCATTAAATTGCCTTTGTAAATTTTTGATCGCGCCGATTAAAATGATTTCACTCGCCGATCCCAATAAAAATATTTTTTCTTTTCGTTCGAAAGCCAACCGACACACCCCTATCATCAAATCGATGCCGGTCAAACGCTTTAATTTCCCGAGTGACGCCAGATATAAACCTGTGCCATCGCAAATATTCAGACCAGCGTCATTGAGCACGCTACAAAAATATTTGTCGCCTTGCGTCTTGACTAAAAATTCCGGATTGGGCGTAAATACCTTTAATTGGTTGGCGGAGTCGATATTGTCCTTGATCAATTCTATCGCGCGACACTCATCGACAATATCAATTTTAACTCCTAAAATTTCGACGCGATTCACAATGAAGCGGGTTTCGTATTATTATCGTCCACCGGCATGACACTATGTTTCTTTTTGCTGAAATAAAAAATATACAATATCTCCAAAATACCGACGGTATTGATCAAAAGCAAAACAATAAACCATGGCTTGCTTCCCTGGCGCGCGGCAATCCACAACGCCCACCCCTTCCATATCATCGCCCAAGCGATGAGCAATGGGATCAGAAAAACCAACCCCATCAAAAACGCCACCGGAAAAACACCTTCGCCTACTCTAAACACTGGCTCCATCATATGATTATATTAAACTTAATTAAGATTCTATGTTATGATATAATTGTATCACAAAGCATTTAGCTTGACAATATTTGCGAGCATGTTAGAATATTATCACTCTGTATATAAGAGTGATAAACAATAATTTTATGACCCCACAAAATTTTACCAATAAATCCCAGGAAATGATCCAGCGGGCGGCCACTATCGCCCACCAAAACGGCCAAGCGCAAGTCGAGCCACCTCACTTATTTTTTGCTTTTCTCGATGACGAAGAAAGCGTGATTATCTCACTTTTACGCAAACTCAACGCCAACTTAATCGCCATTCGCGCCGACATCCAAGCGCTGATTGATAAACTACCGAAACAAACCGCCCTGTCGAATAGCGCGGTTGGACAAATCATGCTTAGCCAATCGATGATATACATATTTCAAACCGCCGGCGTTGAAGCGCAAAAAATGGGCGACGAATACATCAGTGTCGAGCATTTATTTATCGCGTTTCTGACCGGAAAAAATCCAATCAGCGAACTCCTTGGCAAACACGCGATCCAATACGACACCGCCCTCAAAGCGCTATCGCAGATTCGCGGATCGCAAAAAGTGGATTCGCCCGAACCGGAAAGCAAATATAACGCGCTCGAAAAATACGGAAAAAACCTCACCAATCTCGCGCGTCAAGAAAAGATCGATCCCGTGATTGGTCGTGATGATGAAATTCGCCGAGTAATGCAGATACTATCGCGCCGGACCAAAAATAATCCGGTACTAATCGGCGAGCCCGGCACCGGCAAAACCGCGGTCGTCGAGGGGCTGGCTCAACGCATCGTCAATAGCGATGTCCCCGACTCTCTCAAAAACAAAGAGATTTTTGCGTTGGATATCGGCTCGCTGCTCGCGGGCACAAAATTTCGCGGTGAATTTGAAGATCGCCTCAAAGCCGTGCTCAAAGAAATCAATGCGAGCGCCGGTAAATTTATTTTATTCATCGACGAGCTGCACACTATTGTCGGCGCGGGAGCGAGCGAGGGCAGTATGGACGCGTCCAACATGCTCAAGCCCATGCTCGCACGCGGTGAATTGCGCTGTGTTGGCGCCACGACACTCAAAGAATTTCAAAAGCATATCGAAAAAGACGCGGCGCTTGAACGCCGATTTCAACCGGTGCTCGTGGCCGAACCATCAACTGACGACGCCATCGCCATCTTGCGTGGCATCAAAGAAAAATACGAAGTTCATCACGGTGTGCGCATCAAAGACAGCGCTCTTATCGCCGCGGTCAAACTTTCCGAGCGGTATATTTCCGATCGATTTTTACCGGATAAAGCCATCGATCTCATCGATGAAGCCGCTTCGGCGCTACGCCTCGAAATCAACTCTATGCCCGACGAGCTCGACAAGATGAAGCGCAAAATGATGCAGCTCGAAATCGAAAAACGAGCGCTTAAACAAGAGAAAGATGAACCAGCCAAAGAACGCCTGTCAAAATTGGAAAAAGACCTATCCAACCTCAAAGAAGAAAGCGTCGAACTTGAAGCGCAGTGGAAAAATGAAAAAGAAGCCATCACGCAAATCCACGATCATAAACGCGAAATTGATCAACTGAAACAACAGGCCGAGATCGAGGAGCGGCGCGGTGATTTGCAAAAAGTCGCAGAAATTCGTTATGGAAAAATCCCCCTGCTCGAAGGCGAGATTCGCAATGATGAAAAAAAATTAGCCTCGATGCAAAAAAATCGCGGGATCTTGAAAGAGGAAATTTCCGAAGAAGACATCGCTCAAGTGGTGGCGCGCTGGACCGGTATTCCGGTATCAAAGATGCTTAGAAACGAACTGGCTAAACTGGCGGAAATGGAAAAAGCGATGCAAGAAAAAATCATTGGCCAAGATGAGGCGGTCACGGCTGTAGCAAACGCCATTCGCCGCAGTCGCGCCGGTATTTCCGATCCCAAACGCCCGCTTGGTTCGTTTATTTTTCTTGGTCCCACCGGCGTGGGCAAAACCGAGCTCGCGAAGGCCTTGGCCGAATTTCTATTTGATACGCCAGATGCTCTCGTGCGAGTAGACATGAGCGAATACATGGAAAAACACGCGGTCAGCAAGATTATCGGCTCCCCTCCCGGCTATGTCGGCTACGATGAAGGCGGACAACTGACCGAGATCATTCGGCGTCGTCCTTATGCCGTGATACTTTTTGACGAGATCGAAAAAGCGCACCCCGATGTGTTTAATTTGCTTTTGCAGATCCTCGATGACGGTCGAGTGACCGACGCCAAGGGACGCACGGTAAACTTTAAAAACTCGGTCGTAATTATGACGAGCAACATCGGCAGTCAAGAAATTTTGGACTTTAACAAAAAAGGCGAATTTGGCTTTGGCAAAAATACCGCGCGCAAAAATCACAATGAAAATGAAATCACCACGCGAGTTACCGAGCTACTACGCGAGCGCTTTCGTCCGGAATTTTTAAATCGCGTCGATGAAACAATTGTTTTTCATTCGCTCACGGAAAAACAGATTGAACGAATCGTGGAACTGCAATTGGCTGAAGTGCAAAAACGATTGGACGAACGCAAAATTAAATTGGTTGTGAGCGCCGAAGCGAAAAAATTACTCGCTAAAGAAGGCTACAATCCGGATTTTGGGGCGCGTCCGCTCAAACGGCTCATTCAAACGGAGCTACTCGATAATATGGCCATGCTATTGGTCGAGGGAAAAATTGGCGACGGCCAAACCGTCATGGCGGAAGTCGAGAAAGGAAAAATTGTGGTGAAATAATATGGCCAACCAAAAATATCGGCATTATAAAGGAAAGATTTATGAAATGGTTGGAGTCGCTCGCCATAGCGAGACACTTGAAGAGATGGTGGTGTATCGCGGACTATATGATGACGAGCAATTTGGGCACAATCCCCTCTGGGTCCGACCCAAAGCTGAATTTTTTGGAACGGTGATGATTGACGGGAAGGAGATATTGCGCTTCGAGCCGATTAAATAGCAAAGTGACCTTGATATTTATCGAAACAGCCGTACTTTAACGGTTGATGTGACAAACAGCTAATGTGATTTGCGCATCCGACCGACATGGTGATATAATATTGGTAATTTATAGAAAGGCTCCTATAGCCCCAATTTTCAAAAATTTTTTTGTAATTTTAGCCAAAAAATCAATGAGTTGGTTTATAGGTAGTTTTGTGAAATATGCTTTTCTTTTTTGGCTAACGCCAGCCACTTTTCTATAACGAACAAATTTTATTTTGATAGTGATTGAGGGGGGTATTAGGTATTTTCTTCGCTTCGCTACGAAAACAAATTATAACTACTTTTCACTAATTATTATTCTATGGAAGGTAAAGAGCCCAACCAAAACGAAACGACAGAGCATTGGAATCAACAAATTGAGGTTGAAAAATTAAAAAATAACGGCTTTGATAGGGCCGCAATTTATTTGGAAGACCCTGAACTTGTAGATGAATTACATCTCAGCGACATCCTCGCGCTTAATGAATTATCGCTAAGAAGCGGACTAACTGAAAAAATTTTATTTAATGGAAAAGAAATTGATCCAGACCTAATTCCATCGCTTACTACCCAAGCGATTAACAAATTAAGAGAGCTAATTCCTAATGCGGAAAAACCGCTTACTCTTGAAGATGCTTTTTTGATAGTTTCAACCTTTCAACAACACCAATCTGTAAATCAAAGGATCACATCACCAAATGAAAGATCTACTTCGATAAATAAAAAATATCTTGATCCCGGTATAGCGTGCGGCCTTTTCCATGCCGCTTATTTCTATGCGCCATTTCCTGAACACAGAAAGCCAGGCGACATTTATGCCCCACCAGTTGCTTTTATAGAAAAAGTAATATCAACCGAACCGGAAACTGAAGAAAACATTCAGTTTTCAAATCAGATAATGACGAGATTACTTCAATACTATAACACTGAGTTGCGCCGTAAGCATCATTATTATAATTACATATCAATGCAGGGAAAGGCAAGCTGGAGTACAGCAAAATTGAAAGACGTAGAAAAACAAGATAAGGTTAAAATCGCAGACGAAATCAAAATTGATTTAAAAGGTTATGATGGAAAATTGAGCGGGAGAAACACCAACAAATCAAGAAATTTTCCAGCATCAGAGTATGATAGTGATATGGAGCAAGCGCTTCACGCATTTATACGGCCACTTCGTGGAACACACATGGAAGGACCGGAAGAAATTTTAAGTTTAGCTGTTATGGACGATACACCTTTTGCTAAAAAGTTAGCTGAAAAATTTAGAGAAATCGCGCAAAAAAATCCACCTCAATATTTTGATCCACCATATACAAAAAATTGGCTGACACAACCATTAGGTTGAAATAGTAAATTTTAGCTTCGGGGCATTCACCCCCAACCTCTCTGCCCCTACGCCAAACAAATGATAAAATAAAATTTGTTCGTTATAGAAAAGTGATCCGTGCGAACGGATAAAAAGAAAAGCATACATCACAAAACTAATTATATACGGCTCAAAAAATATCCCGATTTAATCGGGATATTTTGTTTCGCCCAAATTTTGACCTGTTATTTTATCCACGATTATGGTAGAATGACGGTATTATGCAGATATATAAAACTCGGGCAAAAAAATTTGCTGGCACGGACTTTGGCGAAGTGCACAGACAGGCTTTCGGCCTATATACCGAAATCAAAAAGAAATCAAAACGCCGGACATATATTAGGTCGGCGTATTTTGCTAAAGAAAAAATTTTCCTTGATTTGTACTGGCATCATTTGTTTGAAAAGTCCAACTGGCGGGATAGGGTTAGACGGATGAAATTTTTTGGTTGTGCTGTGGAGCTTATTCAAACTTCGCACTTCAAACCCAATCAAACAAAGAACCCAAATGAGCCAAAAGAAATGCTTTATCGTTTTTACGGTACTGATGCCAATAATGAAATATTTTGTGTACAAATCAAAGAAAATTTGAAGAAAAAACAGAAATTTTTGATTTCGGTATTTCCAGTGGATGGTCCAATCTTTCACTGAAACAAAAAAGAACTTTCCGCTAAGTGTGGTATAGAAACCACGGCCGAAAGCCTTTTTCTTGATTATATAGTACCATAGATATACAATAGTGTCAATAGGCGGAGTGTGGATAAAATAACCGGCCAAAACTTACTAACAGTATGACAGAAGAAAATTTTGATAAGGATATAAAGGATAACGGGGAATTTTACAAGAAATTAAATAAATGGCTCGAAAAGGAAAGGTCTAAAATTTTTTAGTAAACAACACATAACTAATTATGCTCAAAGAATTTAAACAATTTGCAGTCAAAGGAAACATGATCGACATGGCGGTGGGTATTATTATCGGCGCCTCTTTTGGCAAGATTGTGACTTCCTTGGTCACCGATATTTTAATGCCACCGATTGGTGTCATATTGGGCGGAATCGATTTTTCCAGTCTCGCCATTACTATGAAAAAAGCGACCGCGACGACTAGTGCAATCACCCTAAATTATGGTTTATTTATAAATACGGTGGTCGATTTCGTGATTATCGCTTTCGCAATGTTTGTCGTTGTCAAGCAGATAAATAGATTCAAAAAGAAAGAGGAAGCAAAGCCGTCTAATACGAGTGATGAGGTGTTGCTTTTGAGAGAAATCCGAGATGTACTCAAAAATAAGTAGGGTGAAAGTATGTGTCCCCTCGCCTACCCTAAATATAGTCATGTCAATATTCGAATCTTATGAGCCAAAAGATAACCCAAGATGGTATAGGAAGCGAAATTTCTGGCTACATCATACAACTAATTATATACGGCTCAAAAAATATCCCGATTTAATCGGGATATTTTGTTTCGCCCAAATTTTGGCTTGTTATGTTATCCACGATTATGGTAGAATATTGGCATTATGGATGTTTATAAAACAAAATCCGTTCGCTTGCCGAGTACTCACTGGGACAAAGTGATGGAAAAGGCTTTTGGCCAGTACAAAATTATTAAGAACAAAACCAAAAGACGACCGTATGTTCGGTCGGCTTATTTTGACAAGGAAAAAATATTCTTGGGTCTTTTTTGGCACCATTTGCACGAAAAAAATAATATTCGAGATAAAACTAGACGACTTAAATACTTTCCTTGCGCGATTGAGCTTATTCAAAATAGCAAGATCAAACCTACTACCCAAACCAGTAAAGAAGAACCGAATATTTCTTTGCATCGCTTTGCCGGTGTTACCCCTGACAACAATAGTTTTTTCGTGCAAATAAAGGAAAATACAAAAAATGGCCAAAAATGGTTAATTTCAGTATTTCCTCATGATGAGTAAAACAAAAAAGAACCTCTGACCAATTTGGGGCAGTAACCCCGGCCAAAAGCCTTTTTCTTGATTATATA
>JBAYHH010000013.1:0-26688 GCA_041666265.1 Candidatus Magasanikiibacteriota bacterium
AGTGGCATGCGCGGTGTGCCCCTCTTGCCACAAAAATTCGGTAGTGCGCAAAAACAGGCGCGGGCGTTTTTCCCAACGCACGACATTGCACCACTGATTGATAAGGATCGGCAAATCGCGATACGACTGCACCCAGCGCGAATATGCGTCGTACATGATCGTCTCGGATGTGGGGCGCACCACCAGCGGCTCCTCGAGCGTCTCGCCCCCGCCCACGGTCACGACCGCGAGCTCGGGTGCAAATCCTTCGACATGCGCTTTTTCTTTATTCAAAAAACTCTGCGGAATAAACAACGGAAAATACGCGTTACGCGCGCCAGTCGCCATGATTTTGTCGTTCATGATGCGCTGGATATTTTCCCACAGCGCGTAGCCATAGGGCTTGATGATCATTGTGCCCTTGGCCGGGCCATGGTCCGCCAAATCCGCAACCTCAATAATATCCTGATACCACTCGGAATAATCTTCACTGCGCTTGGTAATGGTTTTTTTGTTGTTGGCCATAAAATAATGCCAGGTTATGTTATCACATTATTTTGGGATTGGCAAGGTGGGTACTGACTAAAACCGGTTGTTTATAACCAACTAATTAACTATTGCTTTTTAATGCAATAACAATACCTTCTACATCGCGCTTTCCATCACTACGGGCTCTGCCGCCAAACTCAATGTAGTGATCCGAGGCGGCTGATTTTACCACATTCACACTGATCGTTTCTTCCTTAATCTCATACTTGTCACCCAGTAGACCTACTAACCGCTGCGCCAACGAATCCTGCGCTAATATTCCCGATGATGCGGATTTAGTAACGCATAAGCTTAATTTTGCCTCCGGGAATCTATCCTTAATTTGCATATATTTCCCCAGCACCGTCTGAATATGACCAAGTAATACCGCCAGTGTCTTTTGTTCGTAAATTTTATCAAACACAAATGACATTTCTCGAGTACCATCCGCTCGCGTGATTGGCTCCAAAAATAAAATCTCATCGGCTATGCTTCGTTTGTTTTGTTCGCCGGCGCGACTGAATAAATAAAACTTGTTGGAGTCGCCAAACGATAGATCAGTGTCATTGTTGCATCCCTGACGAACACACGCCAGACACTCGCGCATATTCTCGATAATCAAATTCATGTCACCGGTCATAGTACTCGACACCACTGCCAGATGATCTTTGTTTGATATGATTCGCTCCAATTCCTGCGCTTTGGCGGCAAGCAAAGGATTGGTTTTGGCAAGAACATTACTTTTTTGAAAGCCGGCAAACTTTTCTTGAATTTTATCGTAAATGGATTGTAAAACTTCTAGTTGATCGCGGACTTTTTGCAAATAATCTGCGGCCACAATCTTTTCTTCCGCGCTTATTTCGTCTTCTCGTTTCACAATCAAATTTTCAAGATGGTTCAAATCTTGGGAAATAGCGAATGCCCCGGAATCGACTTTGAATGATTCGCCTAATTTTTGAAAAACAGCCACCACTTCCGATCCCGGCTTAATCAAAGCTTGTAAATTTTCTATCTCGTATTCGGCGCGGGTCTCGCCTAAATAATCCGTGAGGTTGACCACAGCGCCCAGAGGTCGTAATTTTGTTTGCCAATGTTCTTTGAGATTAGCTATAGTGATCTCTAATTCAAAACGGGTCATAATCGCAATCATCTTATCTTTAACAAACTGCTCTTCTTCCGACCACTCAATCGATTTGCCACTCAATTCACCAAACCATTTGGCCGCTACCGCCCCCACCAATTTATTACCACACTCACTCAATACCGCCAATCTTTCTTTGTCCACTACATCGGGATAGAGATCAGGATCCAAAAGACCTCGCAAATTTGTCGTAATATTATTGAGTTTCACATCAATCGTGTCAATCTCGCCCAAAGCAGTAAAATGACCATCGACCTGAAGCATTTTCATCATCTCCGGTATATCTTCGGGGGCCACACCGCAATTTTCCGTTGATAATGGATTTAATTCTTTTCTTTCTTTTAAAAATTCGGCTATTCTGCGATAAGCTTCGGGTGTGATTAATTCTTGCGCCAAAACATCTTTTCCGCTCCGAAAATCATCCCACTTTTTATTCAACTTTAAGGCCAAATAGAAACCTAATTTAGCTTCTTTGTCTATATCACGCCCATTCATATTTGCTAAATACATCGCAAAATTAGACAAGGATCGCATTTCCTCATTACCAAAATTTTCCGGCACCTTGGCAATACCAAACTTTTGCTTAAACAATTGAGAAATTTCATCCAATACTTCTTTTTTAGCTCGCGCAAATCCCCGCTCCGATTGATCGAGCGTTTCAGAAAAATCCACCACACCCTGTTTGATCCGGGCGATGATTACTGGGTCATGAGTAATTTGGCCACTACTATCCTTGGATTCGGCCAAAGCTAATTGAGCGCGATAAAGAGGATACACATCTTCGGTAAACCGCTTGGCGTCCACGGGTTTTAATTTTTCAAATAATCTACCAAATGCCACATATAAATCCGGCGACGCTTGTAAAACATCCGCGGAAATATTGTACCAAAAAGCGCGGTCATCATTTCCCCATCGGCATTTGGACATTTTTTCTTCCTGCGCTTTGGTCTGCGCAAACACATCTTGCCTTGATGACTCATTGTCCGCTTGTTCATTTTTTAAAGTAGCGGCGTTATAAGCTACCACAAATCTTCCCATGCCTTCAATTTGACTAAGCGGGCCGGCACCGCCGCAATAATCCACATACAAACCAATCTGCAATAAACTGTCCGGTATTCGATCGACATCAGCCTCGGCCAAATATGACCACCACTTGTCCTGCATTTTTTCCCAACAAAAATTTTTTGCTTCCGAACTTGCAAACACATTTTTTATGAAGTCAATATCGTTGGGGGTGCAAAGAGGCTTGACTCCACCAACATCTAAACTGACATATGACTTCAACATTATTTCCCAATCAGCATCTAAATCGTACGGTGGCCGCGGATAGCTAATTTCTCTGTTATTGTATTGGGTTTTGCTTTGCAATTTTGACATGAAAGTCGCATATTGTTCGGCAAGTGAATGACGATTCTTATTATTATTCTGGGTTGATATGAATTGACGAACATCTCGACCCATAACACCATCGCTGTCTTCGCGAACACCGGATGCGACAAAATTAAAAATATCATCATTGTTTAAAATCAATTTGCTTAACGAAGACTCGCAAGATGCCAGTTCATGAACGACATCTGCGGATAAATTTGTTAGATGATCCGCCACCCAAAAACAACGGCTTTTTTCGATCGTGCCGCTCTTTAACCAATTACCTATTGGGATAATGTATTTTTGTTCACTCGGATGAAAGCGATCTTTAATTTGTCTAAAAAAAATTCGGTCTTCGGAAGTTTTAACAAAAAAATCTGAAAACTGACTGGCTATATGGATATCCCCGGAACCAACGAAATCCAAATCGTTTTGTACCAAATCAAGGGCTTCATCGATCGTCAATGTATTATTATTTATAATATTAACTAATTCAAATAATGCTCGGCGATGATCATCGTCCGACAAAAATTCTTTGGTGGCGTCAATAAATTGATTAATTTTGATAGCATCGCCGCTGTTCTTAAATATTTTGCAATAAATATCAATGTAGGTGCGCCTGTCTCTTTCTTCGCCATCTTTGCTGGATAATAAATATGGACAATCTTGATAACCCTCAAAAAAGGCGCCACTGCCCCCACCCGAAACCGGGCTGACCAACAATCCACTCACGGTAAAATCATTAGTTAAAAAATTAAGTACCCGCGAATTATTCTTGTGTTGATTAACCGCCCTCGCCAAATTTAAAATTTTTAAATAATTATCCGAGCCCTTTTTACGAGCCAAATCACTGCGATTCTCATACATATAATCCGACAAACTTTCTCTAATTTTCCGAGTAAAATAATCCGCGTCAATAGAGGGTAAAGATAAACGAGGATTTTTTTCTTTTTTATCCCTTGTTTTCCGACTGATCATTCGTACTGTTTGATCGGCATTTAGTATTTCCTGGGCGCATTCATCGTCAATTTTCTTGTTGTTCATCATCCGAGCGAGCATCGACTCCATAGATGCTCCCAAGAAACCCCGATATATCAAACGCGGGTCCTTTTCGTAGTCACCACTGTTAATGGCATCCGCGAACGGTTGGATTTTAATAGGTAATAATGGATGCTTTTGATCAGAACGGCGCGACCATTGCTCTAATAAAAGATGCGCACTGCCCAACTCTGGATACATGGCAATCGTTTGATCGAGTAGCGCGCCCCAATCCGGTCGACGAGCAAAATCGCTCAAAACTTGATTAGCTGTCCCAATCATTGATTCATCACTTCCTGAAGCAGCCACTAATACCAAATTGCGAATTGATTCGGGACGAGGATACAATGACAATGTGCTGATATCCGCCGAATCACCGAGAGAATCAGTGGAAATTTTTTGATATATTTTTTCATCTATGATATCCATCTTGTCAGCAAAAATTTCACGCGTCAATCGGCCATCTCTAAAAAGCTTTAAAGGCAGTAATTGCTTTTTTCCACTAAATGAACCATGTGATATTTGGTCATAAAGTCGGACTTCGCGTTTATAATATGACAATTGATCAATTAAGGAAGTTTGCACATATTGACTGGCATTCAACCGACGCGACCATTGCGGAAAAACCTCCTCTATAAAATCATTAACTTTGTCATCAATTACACCGACAGCATCGTCCGCAAACATCTTTTGTGATAGCTGGACAACTGATCGATCTGATCCACCAAATAGTGGTTGCGGTAATTTATCTAGTTCATCTCGAAAATCACGGTGAATATCGGACCATAGCTGATCTCTCTTGGTTGGATTAGCCTTGTCCATCAATGCGGTGCGATATTGCTTTAATAATTGTCGAAAGGCAGTATCGCGAATAGAGTCGTTTTTTTTTAAAGCCGGCAAAATATCATCGCTCAGACGAGTAATCACGGCGTCATCGTAAAGCATGTCGCCCGCTGATTCCGCGACCGCACCATACTGATCGTACCATTTTTTAAGAGACGCGCAAAAAGCTCGGGTCACGCGTGCCACAATCGCATTATTAACCGCAACACTACCATTATTAAGAAGCGATAGCCCCTCTTCTTCTAAGTCTTGCATCGTTTTATCGTATTCGGTTTGTTTTTGCATGTTTTCGCCTTGTCTTTGAATCGCTCCAACCAACGCCTCTTCTCTTTTCTGGTTACGCTTAAATCCAATTTTTTGCCAAACCGTTGGCTTTAATAATCTCGCGATTTGGTCTTGATCTTTTTGATCACGATACGACAAGTCGCGCTTGGCTCTTGTCAGTCTTTGCAATTCATCGTGCAAAAAATTCCTCCTCCACTGCAAACCATCCAAAACACGCTGTGACAAAACTAAATAATCTTCGATGGGCATCTCATCGCTATTTTCCCACTCTTTCATTAACGCCTGATATACCTCGTCGCCCAAATCATCAATATTCTCTTTGGAATCTCTTTCTTTTGGCAATAAAGCTGACCAGCGATTGACGGCCTCTTGATCGGCGATGATTTCAGCACGAGTGACAGCCACTTTTTCCACTATCGCTTTTTTTCTCGCCTCATAATCCCGTTCAATTTTCATTTCCGGCGCTTCTGCAGACGGCTCCTCTATAGACTTTGGCTCGTCGTCCATAGGAACAAGTGGAATCTCGATGATTTTTCCTTCGTCTTCGGGCATAAATTTAAAAATAATTACCCTGTTATCATACCATCACCCACCCAAAAAATCAAACAAAAATCCCGACCGCGAGAGTCGAGATTTTAAAAAGTAATTTGATGAGATGATGGCCGATTTTACTTATCCAACACCAACTTTTTGCTCTTGGTCGTTTCGGTGTAGGCTTCGAGGATATCGTCTTCTTCCACCTTGGTTTTGCCCTCGTATTGCACACCGCATTCGGTGCCGGCCGGGATCTCGGTCATATTTTGTTTGCTCGATTGAAGGCGTGTCAGCTTGCCGATGCCCATTATCTCGCCATCACGCTTGACGCGCACTTTGGCATCCACGATGAGCTTGCCCATCTCCACGCGCCCCCCGAGCACCTGACTATGGCGCTCGGTGCGAAAAATTTTCAAAACTTTGAAATTGCCGAACTCGGTCACGATAAATTCCGGATTGAGTAATTTTTGCAATTCTTCTTTGATATCGTCAAACATGTCGTAAATGATTTTGAATTGGCGAAAAAAAATATTATTTTTTTGCATCATTTCATTGGCCACGGGCGTGCCAAAAACATTAAAGCCGTAAATCACCGCGCCGCTGGCCTGTGCTTTGCCCACATCATCGGCCGTGATATTGCCAAGCCCCTTGCCGACGATCTTCACGCTCACTTCGTCGTTTTTTAATTTTTCAATCGAGCCGATGATCGCCTCGAGCGACCCCAGCACATCGGTCTTTACCAAAATATTAAACGCTTTTTTATTTTCATCATCGACATTGTCACTCTTCACTACCATATGCTGTTCGGCGCCCATCTGCGCGGCGCGTTTGTCTTTGAGGTCGATCTTTTGCGCGGTGCCGGACTGGCTCACATCGAGCACATCGCCGACCGCCGGAGCGATCTTGAAACCCAAAATACGCACCGGGGTGGACGGCGCCGCTTCGGTCATATTTTCACCGCGATAATTTTTCATCGCGCGCACTTTGCCGTAAATTTCGCCATTGATCACGAGCGCGTCATTGAGATGCAAAGTGCCGGTCTGCACGAGAATAGTCGCGACCGGACCCTCGCCCTTGCTCACGCGCGCCTCAATCACCGTGCCCGCGGCCGGACGGTCGGCGTTGGCGCGAATGGTCGCTTCGTTCATGTCTCCGACGAGCATGAGAGTATCGAGTAATTTGTCGATGTTTAATTTTTGTTTGGCGGAAATCTCGACGACCGGAGTTTCACCCCCCCAATCATCGGCTACGATGCCGTGGAGAGACAGATCATTGCGCACTTTTTGCGCGTCAGCGCCCGGCTTGTCGATCTTATTGATCGCGACCACCACCGGCAATTTGGCCGCTTTGATGATATTGATCACCTCAATGGTTTGGGGTTTGACACTGTCGTCAGCGGCTACCACGAGAATAGCGATATCGGCGACTTTGGCGCCACGACTGCGCATTACAGTAAAAGCTTCATGCCCGGGAGTGTCGATAAAAGTAAGCGGTTTTTTGATTTTAGTCTTTGGGTCGGTCCAGATCACCTGATAAGCGCCAATATGCTGGGTGATGCCACCCGCTTCGGTATCCACGACATTAGTCTCGCGAATCGCGTCGAGTAACTTGGTCTTGCCATGATCGACATGGCCCATCACCACGATCACCGGCGGGCGCGGAGCGGTATTTTCTTCGGACAGAATTTTTTGTAAATTTTGGACATGCTCTCCCGCGTTTTCATCTTTAACCGCGCGTTCTTCTTCGACCACGGTGAAGCCCATCTCTTGAGCCACAATCATCGCGGTATCGTGATCGATATTTTCATTTTGCGCGGCCAAGATGCCGTTTTTCATCAGCTCGACGATTAATTTGTTCACCGGCATTGTGAGGCGTTCGGCAAATTCGCGCACGGTTAATTTAGACGGAATGGCCACTGTCACCCCGCTCTCGCGACGATTGGCTTTTTCCAATTCTTTTTGTTTTTCCGCTTCCTTGCGTTCGCGCTCATCCAAAACAAATTTGATCCGACGCCACGCTTTTTGAATCTGGGTGGCCACGCGATCATCGATCTTCACCGCTCTCGCGCCCACATCAAAACCAAACTCCGGTAAAATCTGAAGGAGTTTCTGGGGGTTGGTTTTCAGTTGGCGAGCAAGTTCGGTGACATTCATGAGATTGTAATTAGGTGTTAGGTAAAAGGTATTAGGTCAAAGGTGTGCCCATTATACTGCACTTTTTCATTTTCGTCAACCGCTATCAATAAAAAGACATGGTCGCAAAACCGACCGCGCCAAACTAACGATAAAATTACCGATCCGGCTTTAGTGTCCAAAAAACCCGCGCCCCAATTTGTCGGGATACATCACGAGGGTGACATCGCGATCAGCGCAAAGTTTTTTGACGCTCTCGTCGCCCACCGAACCGGATGAAGCAAAAATAACTCGGATGCCGGCATCGATGAGCACGGCGGGCGCATCGGTAAAGGGGAAGAAACTATCACTATACGCGACTGCTCCCGTGAGATCGTGGCCACTCCGGCGCGCGCGCTGACCCGCGAGCCACGCCGACATGACACGATCTTGTTGACCAACGGCATTGGCCAAAAGCTGTCCGTTTTTTACGATAGAAATCGTGTTACTATTGCTCGTGCACCCGATCGCCCAGGCTAATATTAAATCATTTTTTTGTTCAGGGGAAATCGCGCCGACAATGTCTATTTCCGGCGCGTCCAATTTTAATATATGAGTGTAATTCGGTTGCGCGAGAAATCCGCCTCGCACCGGTCGAATCATCGGCGCGCGGTCGAGTGAATCGCTGGTCAAACTATCAAGCGCGGGATTGGCGATCATGCGACACTTGCCTCCTTTACGACCGAGCTCTTCGATGGCTTCAGGAGTAAAACTCGGAGCGATCACACCGTCGAGCAATCTTTTTTTGACATCGCCCTTATCATTTTTTTCCGTCATACCGTGATGACGCAAAGCGCGCGCCACTTTTTCATCGACCGCAAAATTCACCATCACAAAACCGCCGAAAATCGCAATCGAATCGCCCATGATCATTTTGCCGATCACTTGCTCGGGGTAATCGCCCACCGCCGCCCCACAGGCATTGCCGTGTTTGCCCCCGACCGCGATCAGAGGCACTCGGCCACTACTCGCGTGCCAACCGGCCGCGATGTGCGTGACTGTCTGCAATAGTCGATGCATGTCTAAAATATTATTATAACTCGGCGCGTCGCCATCAACTACGATAAATTTATCCAGCGCGAGCGGATCGGCGGTATGACTCGAAAATAATGCCGCCGGCGTTTGCCAAGCATTCTCGCCGTATTTATTTGGCAATACCTCGGTACCGATGAGACCGGTAATTTTTTTATCAGAATGAAACTCGGCCGATGCCAAACAATACTCGGCAATAATTTTTTCCGCCTTGGCCGTGAGCGCGCGTTTGAAATTTTCACTATCCTGCTCGCCGTCTTTGAGCCACTGAATCACGCGCCCGCGATCACCGGCATCCGCGATCACGATGCGTCCACCCTTCGCGGCCGAACGAATCATCGTCGGACCACCGATGTCAGTTTGCTCGATCACCGACTGCACCGTCGATCCGACGCGCGCGATTTCCGCTTGAAGCGGATAAAGATCACAACACACCAAATCGATACGCTCCACTCCGATGCGCTTGAGCTCCGCATGGTCTTCGTCGGTATCACGCGAGAGTAAAGCCGCGTGGAGCTCGCGCGACAAAGTCACCACCCGATGCCCAAGAATCGGCTCCCCCACTATGGTAGCCACATCCACGACCGGGATATTGTCGGCGCGCAAAATATTCTCCGTCCCGCCCGATGACCAAATGGTCCAGCCCAGACCGACAAGCTCGCGCGCAAATTCGACAATCCCCTTCTTATTATATACGGATAACAAAGCAATTTTCATAAAATTTTTATCACTTTCCCATATAACATCGGCAAACAATCCTGCTTCATTCGGAATTTGGTGCCGTGATTGTGTCCGGTGCGAGCGTCGAAGTCAACAAGAATTTTACCATCGTCGAGTGCCTTTAAAAATTTTTCAAAACTAAATTTTTGTAACATCATTACTTTAGTATAGTGATAAAATTCTTTGCCTTTTTCTTTTTTCACCTCGGCTTGGACATAAAAACAGTTCAAAAGTTTGGTTCCGGCTTTGTGTTCCAGATCATCAAAACCCCAATACGGTTGGGGATTGAGTTCGTTTAGGTTGCCGACTTTCTTTTTGACGGATTTTAACCAAACTTTGTGTTTTTTGGCTACCTTTGAAGCATCAAGAGAAATTAAAACCTTTTGTTCAGCACGATCAATTTTTACAATAAATCCGCGGTCGCTGGGGCTATGCCCGTGGATTGTTTGACGAAAACTCATTTCGTTTTTCGGATATTGCTTTCCGGCCCCGTCGTGTTTCCAGCCATAGAGTGGCAGCAACACTTGTGGCACAAATTTTACCGCGCGTGGCGACGGCTCGGTATGGAACAAGGTAGTGAGCGAGGTCGTAGCAAGCCGTTGCGTTTTTAGTTCCCACTCGGCGGCGTTGGGAATCGGTAAATTATTTTCTTCAATCCCCAGTAGGTCTTCCAAAGTGTTGCCCACCCCGCCGGCGTTTCCGTGGCGTCCGTTCGGAACCCATCCTTGTTTAGAGATTTGTTTTAGTTTTTCAATCAATTGCGGTTTGGTATAGATTTTCATACAGCGCGTTGTAGTTTAAAAATACTCATTTGCGGTTTAAGCAGTTCTACCTCGTTGCGTTTGGTATTTCGTCCCAGTCGCTCTTCGGACATTCGGCAATATTCCGGCGAGATATCAATGCCGATGAATTTTCGGCCCAATGCCTTGGCTACCACGGCAGTTGTGCCGGAACCCATGAATGGGTCCAAAATAGTTTGAGCGTTGGTGGAGGAAACAATCCGTTCAATCAGCGCGACCGGAAACGGGGCGGGGTGGGGATTGTTCATGTCTTGCGTAAATTCCCACACATCGCCGTAAGCGTTGGCTTTTGACACTAATTTAAAATTTTTCTTCGCAATAAGATATATAACTTCGTAAGTCGGCAAGAAATATCCGGCGTTAAAATTTATTCCGCCTTTGCGTCGCCAAATAATAATTTGTCGCACCGGAAACCCACTGACAATGTCTTGTCGGTCCTGAAGTAGCCCATCTTGAACACGCCATTTGTGATTATAAAAAATAGCACCATTATCATTAACGACCCTAAACATTTCGGTCAAACAATTGCGTTGCCACTCGGCGTATTTGTCATGCGGCATGTTGTCGTCGTAGTTGTCGTAGCCATTTACCAACGCGGCCCCAGACCACTTACCTCCACGGCCGTCTTTCATGCCGTTGCCGGTGGAATTTTTGAGGTTGTAGGGGGGTGAAGTAACTACCAAATCAACTGAACTATCCGGCATTTTTTTCATCACCTTAATACAATCGCCAGTAATGAATTGGTTGGTAAAATCTTTGGGATATTTCATACATTTTAAAGGGTTTTTGTAAGCCAATTTTACTACTTTTCTTGTTTTAAGTCAAAAAACAAATTTACCTTTTATGTGATAAAAAAATATTTGGCTAATATGTTTTATATCACACTTTGAAAAAAATTAAAAACATCGCCAAAACCCGCCTAAATTCGGGCATTGACAAGCGGTCAAATTTGTGCTATCATATCCCTACTTATTATTAACCGTGTTTTGGAAGCGACGGCAAGCGGAAGAATGAATAAGATTAGCCCAAATACCAATCGGCAATCTCAAATTATGACTTTAATGCGTGCAATCAAAAACTGGTCCGCTGAAAATGCTTTATCTAAGCCAATTTTTGCTTCGAGTGTTTTAGCATAAACGATTTCTTCTTTTTTTCCGGGCGCTCTCCACTGCAGTGAGGGTGTTATTTTGTATAAAAATAATACGCACTCGCTCGCAAGCGATCAAATACATTTGACCGCTTCGCTCACTCATTATATCTATGAACATCTACATTGGCATCGCCATATCCGCCATCGTCGCTGGCCTAAGTTTTTATGCCGGCTATATCTATCGCAAACAAGTAGGTCAAGCCCTGGCCAATAGCGCCGAGGCCAAATCCGAAAAAATGCTCCTCGAAAGCAAAGCCAAACAACAAGAGATAATCATGCAAGGCCAAGAATCGGCCAACAAAATCATCGCCGAAGCCAAACGCGAAGACCAACAAATGCGCGTCGAATTGCGCGACATTAAAGCGCGTCTCGAAAAACGCGAAAACATGTTTGACCAAAAACTTTTGGAATTTCAAGATAAACAAACCAAACTCCAAGAAAAAGTGGACCGCATCAATCAAGTGAAAACGGAAATTGAAAAATTACGCGAGCAAGAAGTGATCACTTTGCAAAATGTCGCCAACCTCACCCGCGCCGAGGCCAAAGAACAACTCCTTGTCAAAGTGGAAGAGGAAAGTAAAACCGATTTGGCCGGCCGTCTGATGAAACTGCAAAAAGAATCAACCGAAGTCTATGACGAAAAAGCGCGCGAAATCATCACCGCCGCCATTCAGCGCTGTGCCTCCTCGCACGCCTCCGAGACCACTTCTTCGACCGTCACTATCCCCAATGAAGAAATGAAAGGCCGGATCATCGGCAAAGAAGGCCGTAATATCAAAACTATCGAAAAACTTACCGGCTGTGAAATCATCATCGATGACACTCCGGAATCAATCATGGTGTCGGGTTTTTCCCCGATTCGCCGCCAGGTCGCCAAACTCGCTTTGGAAAAACTGATGGCCGATGGCCGCATCCAACCGGCGCGCATCGAGGAATATGTCGAAAAAGCCAAACAAGATTTGGCGCTTGATATCAAAAAAGCCGGCGAAGAGGCGCTCTACAAAATGGGCATCACCGGCATCGACCCCAAGCTCGTCAGTATTGTCGGTCGTCTCAAATATCGCACTTCTTACGGACAAAATATCATCAACCACTCGATGGAGGTGGCGTATTTGTCGGCTCTGATCGCGGCCGAGCTCGGCGTCGATCAAGCCAAAGCCAAAAAATGCGGATTTTTCCATGACATCGGCAAAGCGGTGGACCAAGAAACCCAAGGCACTCATCCGGAGATCGGCTACGCGATTTTGAAAAAATTTGGCGTGGACGAAGATATCGCGCAAGCGGCCAAAACTCACCACGATGATCAACCATATAATATTTTTTCCACGATCGCCAAAGTCGCCGACGCCATTTCCGGCGCGCGCATGGGCGCTCGCAAAGATACTTTTGAATTGTTTGTCGCTCGTCTTGAAGAACTCGAAAAAACCGCGGCGTCATTTGCCGGCATCGAAAAAGTTTATGCTATCCAGGCCGGCCGCGAAGTGCGCGTATTTGTCCGCCCCAATGAAATCGACGATTACAGCGCCTTCCAATTAGCCAAGGATATCGCGCGTAAAATCGAACAAGAGCTCCAATACCCGGGTGAAATTCGCGTCACTGTGATTCGCGAGACGAGAGTAGTGGAATACGCAAAGTAGGGTTTTAATACGGGAGTGGCACAACATCTTTTTCGCTTTCCTCGCGCGCGAGCCTGCCTACCGGCAGGCAGGCGCTCAGGGATGGTCCTGCGGGACCATAACCCGCTCAAAAGAAATTGTGCCACTCCCGTATTTCTGTGTATTTCTGTGTTAGCCAAATTACAATTGGTGTGATATAATTTAAATGATACTAATAATATGAACCAAAAAATTGGAAGGGGGTGGATTTATGAATAAAGCCGAATTATCCGAAGTACTCGCCGGTAAACTAAACATCTCCAAGCGAGAAGCCGAAGAAATGCTCAATATTTTTGTGGATACCACGATCGAAGAGCTGAAAAAAGGCGGCGAAGTGGTGCTCACCGGTTTTGGCGCTTTTACCGTGAAGACTCGCGCCGCGCGCGCCGGTGTCAATCCGCAACGACAGACCGAAAAAATCCAAATCCCGGCCGTCCGCGTGCCGAAATTCAAATCAGGCAAAGCGCTCAAGGACGCGCTCAAAGCGACTATATAATAAATGTCATCCTGAAACGCGTAGCCGAAGGATCTTGTTTTCAAAACCAACCCCGCCTCCCTGGCGGGTTTTGTTTTTGATTACCGTCATAGCTTGACTTTTACGACAATAATGATATAATCCTATTCGTCAATGAATTGACAACGACGGCCTCGTCGTCTAGTGGTTAGGACACTGCCCTTTCACGGCGAAAACACGGGTTCGATTCCCGTCGAGGCTACCAAATTAAAAACTCGCTTAAGCGAGTTTTTAATTTTATGGTTTAAGAAAATTGGAGTTAATGAACATTTGCGCTTATCGCAGATCATTCAACGCCTCTCTGGTGCTCGGCCCCACCCATCCGGGATACGGCTTTATTCCTTTAGCTTTTTGAAAGTTAATTACCGCTTGTTTGGTGATCGAGCCAAAATAGCCGGTGATACTGTGGTAATTATAAAAACCGAGATTTTTTAACGCTTGTTGCAAGGCACGCACCTCCGCGCCGGAAGAGCCGATATAAAGATAGTTAATAAATATTTTTTTTGGCATAACGGTCAACTCATTATTATCATCGTTATTATCGATAATTAAACTACTCAGCGCATCTGTCATCTGTTGGTTGACTATACCATCGGAGATTATTCCGCGCGTTTTTTGAAATTTGATAACGGCCTGTTTGGTGGCTAAACCAAAATAGCCCGTTGGTTTGTTGATATTTAAATATTTCAAAGTTATTAGCCATTGTTGTAATTGCCTGACACCATCTCCACTGTCTCCAAACTTAAGATTCTTTTGCTTGGTTAAGCTTTGAGCGGCGCCGGTTTGATTTTTGGATTTTGTGAGTAAAATGGTATCGGATATGACCGGCGATGATTGTCCCCAAACGGTATAAAACTTAACATAAACCGTCTTTGGGCCGATATCAGAAGATTCTATCACCCAATCTTTATTTGGCCGATAAACTTCTTGCGAAGCGTTGATAAAATCCGGATTGTTGGAAATAGCCATCCGAACCGTATCCGATCCGGCAACAAGAGACAGCTTCACCGTATGACTATCTGTCGAAACGGCATTATCATTGATCGATAATTGGAAACCGCTATCGGGAGCCAAAGGAGACTGATAAGCGCCCACCGGAATCCCGGGACCATTGCAATTCATAACAAAAGAGGCCGCTGAACGACGGTTGCCCGCTTTGTCTACCGCCACCACATACCAAGTATAATAAGCGCTATTGGATAAACTATTGATCGGGGTGACGGAGGTGGTGGTAGTTGAAATATTATCGCGCTCTAAAACATCATTGATGTATAGTTGATATTTCTCTAAACCGGATTCCGAATCACTGCTGGTATTCCACGAAAAAGACGGGTAATCTTCTCTGGTACAAATATTATGACTGGGGCTGACTAAAGCAAACTCCGCCGGCGGCGTTGTGTCTTTTTCAAGAGAAAAAACATGATTGGAATATCCTCCGGTATAAGTAAAAACAATTTCACCGCTGTCGTCGCTTAGACAGGTACCGTTACTTTGGCACGCGTCCGAAGATATGACCGCGCCATTGATCACCCCGTCCAAATGAAAAGAATAATATGAATTCGGCTCCAAATCTCCAATGGTATATATGGTGGTGGTGGCAATGGTTGACGACGCGGTCCATTGTTTATTCTTGTCGCCGCTCGTTTCCCAATCATCCAACGACACATCCAAATACTGACGGCGATCACCGGTATAATAACTATCCCCCGCCGGCGCGACTGAAAAAGAGGCGGTTGCCAAGCTGGTGGTGACAGCGGTATAACGATATTTACCATCGGCGTATATTCTGATATCGCCGGTGGGACTCACCAAACCCGAGCCAATGGTATAGGGTGGCTGATATTCATACGCGCCAATGTCGGGAGCGCCGTAAATCGGATTGCCAGCGATGTCCGATGACAGCGACAGATCGGTGCCGGCGTCAATGCCGGGTGAAGTATATAATAAATCGTAATTGGAATTGTCGGCATATGTTTTGGTGAAATCAATGGAATTGGTGGTGTTGTGATCAGAGCGAATAGCGGTTAACATTTCATTAAAAGTATAAAAAGTTCCACCTATTTTTTGGATCTCATCCACCAGCCAAACCCATTGCTCCACTGAAATATCACTGTTGTAATGCGCGACAATATTACTGACAGCGCCCATGGTTTTGGCAAAAACAGCCAAATGTCTGGCATTCGCTCTGGTAAAAGTTTCATCGCCCACCAAAGTCGGACCGTACATATTGGTGCCAACATTAAATAAATTAATATTATTCAAACGCCAAGAAGCGGTAGCGGCGGCGCGCGCGCCCAACATGGTGGTGCTGGCCGCCAACCAACTCCTCGCGGCGGTATTGGTATCGCCATAAGGATACGCTACGGTATTTGGAACAACGCCGATATTTTCTCCGATCCATGTTTTACTATCAACAACCTCATCGTTCCAAAATGAATAATTGGGCGCGATTGTATCTTTGGTGGTCACATAAGGAAAGGTGGTTGACACTCCGCCGCTGTCGGTCAACGATGATAACTTCATCGGACCCAAAGTGCGATATTCCGGACTGGAAGCGGAAAAGTAGGCATCTATCCCCCACCCTTTGCCGGCTACGGCGGCGCGCAAATCATCTAAAGTGTAATCTGACCCGGACCAATCCATAGTTACATTATTTCCAACTTCGTCGCACGCCAATATCAACCGGTGATTAGTTTGATCGATATTGATCGTCGGGTTACTATTGGTAGTGGTCACGGTAATGGTGGTATTGACTGTAAAAGAAGTGTGCGACCAGCCATGGATCGCGATTTCATGACCGCCGGCCGCCAATGTTCTCAATTTATTGATTTTCTCGGTGGATGTCAAAAAAGCCGGACTGGTAAACATGGTTACTTTGACATTATAAGGCGAAAGCGCCGCGACCAAATCTTCCACATAATCAACATCATGATCGTCGATCGTCACGCCGAAATACGATTGATCGGACGCGTAAGAAATAATATCCGGATCATATTCCTTTAAATTATGCCCGCCATCCGTGAGCAAAGATGACGCTAAATTATTGTAAACAAAATAATTATTGCCGGTAATAATATTGTAATCATAATCCGTGTTGGCGTTGGTGGTATTTTGCAACCCGTAATATGACGCCTGGCCATTGCCTATAACCATACTATTGCGCAAATAAATCGTGCTGGTGGCTTGGCCGCTAATGCCGGCGTAATCATTGTTCGCCGCCACGCTATTGTATACATAAACGGTGGATGAGCTAAGCGCCAGCAGTCCGATAGTGCCGACCACATTTTTAAAAACACAATAATTAAACACGATGCCCGTGGCGGCCGACACCACCGCTCGTTTGGAAGTAAAGGTGATGTTATTGAAAGAAAGATAATTTTTGGCGCTTACCAATAAATTATATGTCCCACCGGTAATGGTTGCGGCGCCAGAGTCGCCGTAAACACTAAAAATAATGGAACTGGTAACGGTGCCGGATGATTTGGGGGTTAATTGTTCCGCCCAAGTTTCGCCTCGTTTAAACAATACTGTATCACCCGGACTTAAAGTGGTGTTATTAACCTTACTGATCGTTTTCCATGGCGTAGCGATACTGGTACCGTTATTTGCATCCAAACCACTGGTAGCGTCGACATAATAAGTGGCGCTGGCGGCGCGCGCGACCGGCGCCGGCAACAAAAAATAACCAAATAACATTTGGCCCAAAAATACGACAGACAGTAAATTATATTTAAATAATTTACGCAAAAATATCATAATTAAAACCTGATTCAATTTAATTTATTTTATCATAAAAACTAAATATTCGCAAGGATATCGATGAAAAGAATAAATAGTGTCGCTAATTTTATTGAAAAAAACAGAGCTGTCTTAGCTCTGTGTGTTGGATGAGGATATTGTACCCCATCAGTCCTTAAAAAAAGCGATTTCCTCATCAGAAAGAGGAAACTCTTGCCTGTTGTGGGCGAGATATACCATCTTTTCCACATCGCCCATATTCGCGAACTTGTCATGCTTGTAGAGTTGATGTTTCAGTATATACGGCCAATTCCTATCCACCGCTGCCTCAATATCAACTTTATGTCGCGTCATCCTTCCCTCCTTTGAAAACAGCTGATTTTAGATTATCACAAAATACCCAATAATGTCAACCGTGCGGGATGATCTATTTTTCTCAATCTATATTCCAAAATCACCCCATATATGATAAAATTAATACAACATCATAATATTGTTCCACATGCTCCAAATCGGACACCGCGCGGCCGCCGGCTACGCGACAGAAAACTCGGCCCAGGCGATCAAAAAAGCGCTCGAATTGCGCGTCAACATGATCGAGATCGATGTGCGCAAATGCGCCACCGGCGAATTGGTGATTTTTCATGATAAAAAAATCGACCGCCTCACGACCGGTAGCGGGCTAATCAGCGAGCTATCACTCTCGGAATTGAAAAGCATTGCCACTCCCGACGGACAAAAAATCTTGACTCTCGCCGAAGCGCTCGCCCTGATTCGCGGCCGCAGTCTCGTCAACCTTCACCTCAAAACCAAAAATATCGTTCGCCCGCTCATGCAGATAATCAGTGACGCGATCACTGGCAAAGATTGGTCAATTCGTCATTTTTTAATTTCATCGTTTAACGCCAAAGATTTAAAAAAAATTAAAAAAATCGATAAGCGGATCAGGGTGGGGTTGTTGTATTATCGAAATATATTAAGCATCGTTCGCCGCGCGCGAAAACTATCAGCCTATTCCGTGCATCTGCACCGTCGTTTGCTTCAAAAAAAATTAATTGATAAATTAAAAAAATACGGCATCAAAACTTTTATCTGGACACTCAACAACGACGAAGATATCGACCGCGCCCGCGCTCTCAAAGTGGACGGCGTGATTTCGGACTTTCCGGATCGAGTGTGATACTCACTGCTGTGGATAACTTTTTTGACACGATAATATACAAAAATAGCGACCCACGGCAACTAAAAGGAGGCGCGCCATGAATATAATGACTAATCCTTTTGCGGTTGCAAATACAGTACTACGCTGATCGTCGCCGCAAAAAAGCACCACACCGAAGTAAAATTGACCGTATAAAAAACCCAAGTAATCACCGACCCCACCAAAACCAACAGACAAAACAACTTGGCGATCATCCTACTGGAAATCAAGCCAGACCCGACGGTTACCACGATATACAAATATTTGAGCGACTCCGGCTGAAAAATATGAGTGGGATAGTAAAGACAGCGATTGAGCACCCGCGCTACCTCGGGAGAGGTTAAATAATTCAAATAAAACATCGTGCCGACCACTATCCCCCCGGCCAAGAAAAAGCCAATGATAATACGACGAATTTTACTCGGCTCAAGCAGGAGAATCATGAGGGGCGTATAGATCGGCCAAACAAATAAAGCAAAAAAAAGAAAAACATGCGTGAGAGGCAAGGTGTATGTCGGCCAACGATCGAGCGACACCCACAGTAGTCCCTCGGTAAATTGCTGGAGCGCAAAAAGCAGTGGCACGGCTGACAAAAGCCAAGCCCGTTTATTTTTTGTTTTACCGAGCGTAGCCGCGCCCACGACGCCAAGCACTGCGCTCGCGGTAAAACTGGCGGTAGCGGAGAAGCACATAAATCAATGGATGATCGTAAATATTATATCATAATTTCGCGTGAAACCGAAACCCTTGCCACCCGGAAAAATTTAATGTATACTATCCCCGCTTATCAATAATTTAAATTTTTTATGCAAGACATCCAAGAAATTTTCAATCATATCCAAGAAGTCAAGAAAAAAACCAAAGAAATACGCAGTGCTTACAAAGACGCGCTCGCCTCATCGCAGGATTATCTTGATCTGTGTGATAAATTAAAAACTTTGCGCGAACGCAAAAAACAAATCGAAGCCTCGACCAAACAGGATTTTGCCGGCGAATTTACCAAGCTCGATGATTATAAAATCGATCTCGAATCGGACATGACGATGCTATCGGATGCCGCGATGACCAAGCTAATGAAGGGCGAAACCGTCGAGGTGAAGGATGAGTACGACAATGTTTACGAGCCCGTATTTACGGTGAAATTTAAAAAATCTTAACTTAAATCAAAAAACCGGCTGGTCAGATATTTCTTGAGCGGGTTATGACGCCGCAGCGGCATCCCTGAGGCCTCGCGGCCGAGGAAAGCGAAAGAATTATCTGACTAGACGGTTTTTTGATTTAATAATTTTTTGTAATCCGATCTCCTTTGACGGCGATATCCGAAGCCCGCACATCATTGGTCGCCCGTTCATACAGCGTTCGACAATTTTCGACCGTTGTATTTTTTTTGCTCGATAAATCAAAGCAACTTCCGCGCTCAAAAACCCCATCCACGGTCGATTGAAAAGCAAATTTATCCGTCACCACGCTATTAACCGTGCCCGACACGGGATTACGCATGACCACACTGCGTTCGTCGCTATTCATGAGATCGCGGCCAAAAATTTTTCCTTTCGGTGTCACCCCGAGTAAATTTGCGAGTGTCGGAAACACATCGATATTCCCCGCCGGCCGGTCATCCACTCCTTGCAAATCCAATCCCGGCGCGAGCACAATCATCGGCGCCTGCATTTTTTGCCAATATGGTAAAACCGACTTTCGCACCCCCATCGCCTCTCCAATATTTGTGAAGCTCCCATGATCGCCGACGATGACAATGATAGATTTATCATATAGTCCGGCCAATATCAATCGATCGATAAAATCTCCAATCGCGCTATCGACATAATGCACGCTCTGTAAATAATGCTGTTGAAGCCAGTCTAATTTGGGATTATTCGACAACACCAGCGTCTCTAAGTCATCCGGTAAATCAAACGGCGTGTGCGAACTAAGAGTAATGAGAGTCGCCATAAATGGCGCGGGTAAAGACTGTAATTTCGGTATCATCTGCTCAAAAAAATCACTGTCCGCGAGATCATACGGCCCGACTTTCCGTTTAATATCGAAATCATGACGATCAAACCACTGCTCATATCCGAGACCGGGATACATATTGGCGCGATTCCAAAAACTCGATACATCGCCATGAAAAGAATAAGTGTGATAGCCGCTACTCGCGAGCAACTTGGGCAAAGCCTCGTAATGATTGTAAGCGTATTCGATAAAAGCCACCGTATCAAACAAGGGATAAAGTGAATTGAGCATGGCGAATTCAGCATCCGCCGTCGTGCCCGCGCCGACCGGAGAATAATAATTGGAAAAATAGCGTCCGTCCTTAGCGAACTGATTGAGGCGCGGAGTGATTTCTTGGCCATTTATTTTGGTTTCAATGACCGCGTTTTCGAGTGACTCCACTTGAACAATAATTAAATTACGCCCCTTGGCAATGCCAAAATTACCGGCCATCGTGGTAGTGGTCGCCGGCTCCGTGTGATTGTAAGCGTTCAAAAAACTAATGTCCTCGGCGCTCACTTCATCGGTGCGCGCGAGCACCGAAATCAGATCCCCCACCGAAAAATTCATGATCCCGAGCTTGCTGACCAGCGCGTTATAATCAAAAATCTTTTCGTAATGCAAAATCGAAACATAATTATTTGGTTCTGTTTGATCTCTCCAAATCACATAGGTATAACTGACAATAATTAAAAACACCATGGCCACTGCCGTCGCGTAATATTCGAGTTTAGTAAATACTACGGTTGATTGACGCGCTCGGCGCTCTCGCCACCAAGCCCATACCACCAACACCGGACCCAAAATAAAAAATAGTAATTTATAGACAAATAAAGCCTGCACGGCGCTAAGCAGTGTGGTGCTTTGGCCGATATACAATAACGCCGACACCTGTAAAAACCCGCCGGAATAGCTATGGTACAAATATTGAAAGACAAAAAGCAACGCCACTAAAATCGAAATCATGAGCAAATAATAATATTTAATATTCTTGGGCAACAATAATCCGGGGCCAAATAACAATATCCCCAAAGCTAACGACACCAAAGAACGGCGGATCAAATAACGCGTCGGAAAAATATCCAGCCAAAAATTGAAAGCATGATTTTGCGCGACAAAAATAATGACTAATAAAATTGGCAACCATCCAATACGAAGAGATTTCCAAAAATATTCCTGTATCGTATTAAACCTATGGCCAAACGATGGTAACCGAAAAAGCATAAATATTAATATTATAAATCCCCGATATCCTGCAAATATTTTTTGGTGGTGGCAAGCACATTGTCGCCGTAAAATCGATACTTCAAATTGACCGAACCGGCGAAATATTTCATCGCCGCCTTCCAATCGCCATCATCGGTGCCATCAGCGCCGTCCGCGCGCAACTTAATCGCCGACGCCAAAAAGGCGTCGCGAATATCCCAAGGATTGGCAGCGCTTTTGCCGGTAATTTTCGTCACTTTGGCGCGATAACCCATCCAAGTCGAAGGAATAAATTGCGCCGGCCCCATCGCCCCACCCCAGCCGATCTGCCCGCCGTTTTTGTCGCGCATCGGGCAAGACACCGGCGTCGTGTCGATATCGAGTCCGAGCTCGCTCGTGATAGTTTTAAACGGCTCTTGGTCGCGCGTCGGCTTCATGATCACTTTCCAACTTTTCTCGGACGGATCACCGCTGCGATTGCAAGTACCGACATTTTTGCCGAGATTTGATTCTTGAGTCAAGACCGCGAGCACAAACGCGGCGCGAATACCGGTCGCCTGCGCCACCCATTTGGCGATATCCACCGCTTGTCCGAAATTGATTTGCGATCCGGTATTGAATAGTTCGTAAATACGATTGCGGATTTCCGACGCGCGTTTTTTCTTGTCGGCGAGGATCGCCTGGTATTCACTTTCTTTGCCTTTGGTTTCAGTAAGCAATTGATTTTGCTCCCCAAGCGAACTGACGAGGCCTGACTGTTGAATTGATTTTATTTTCAAAAGATTCGCGGTATCGGATTTCTGATCCTCGAGCTGTCCTTGTAGCTTGATGAGATCGGCGCGCACGATTTTATTTTTTTCCAAAAATCCTTTAAGCGCTTTGGTGAGCGAGGCATAATCCCGCACTTCATTATACGCGCTTGAAAGCCCGGCCGAAGTAGCGAGCGCCAATAACATGCTTTCATCAACCGAATTCATCCTGACCAGCACCGCCGACACCGCTTCAAGCAATTGTTTTTCTTTGGTTTGGGTGGTTTTGATTTTTCCCGCCGTCGTCGTCAGTTGCCCGCTCAAAGCATTCAATTTAACGCCGGTCTCCTTGATTTGCAGACTGATTTTTTTCTGTTGCGCTTGCAGTTGCTTGATTTTACTCGCGAGCGTGGTCTTTTCGGTTTTGGTCTTGCCAAGCTCGGCGGTATATTGCGCGATTTGTTGCTCGATATCTTTGAGCTCTTGCTCGAGTTGGGCCTGGGTGGCGCTGGTTGATTGGGCGCGCACCATACTTGGCGTGATGATCGAAAAAAACAAAAAAAATGACGCTAATCCAACAATTGCTGAAATTTTCGAAACACTAAAAAAGCTCGTAATCATACGACTTAATTATACCATTATGCCGGCAATTTGAAAATATTGACTTTTTCACGGTTTTTCGATACAATTATCGCATGTCAGGGTAGCTCAGTTGGTAAGAGCGAAGGATTCATAACCCTTAGGTCGGGAGTTCGACTCTCCCCCCTGACACTATGCGCATTTTAGGCATAGAGTCCTCCTGTGACGACACTTCGGTAGCCCTGTTGGATTGTTCCCCCAAGGGCTGTTTTGTTATCCGCGAGGTCGCCGCTTCGCAAATCGAAATTCATAAAAAATACGGCGGAGTAGTGCCCGAGATCGCCGGCCGTTTGCATGCGGAAAAAATCGTGCCTTTAATCGAAGAAGTGCTCCAAGACCAACCTCGTCCCGATGTGATCGCGGTCACTGCCGGACCGGGACTCATCACCGGACTCATCGTCGGCGTCGAAGCGGCGCGCGCTCTCTCGTATATTTGGAAAATCCCGCTGGTCGCGGTCAATCATATCGAAGGACATATATTATCGTGTGAAATTTCGAATTATAAATTTAAAATTTTGAATACAAATTCAAAATTACAAATTGAAAACCAAGCCGACCGACAAACTGATCAATCGCAAGATTCCCTTACACCTAATACCTTACACCTGCCACCTAAAATAATTTACCCCGCGCTCGCGCTCATCGTCAGCGGCGGACACACCGAATTGATTTTTATAAAAAAACCAGGGCGCTACAAAATCATCGGCCGAACACGCGATGATGCCGCCGGCGAATGTTTCGATAAAGTCGCGAAACTGCTCGATCTCCCCTACCCGGGTGGTCCGCAAATTTCTCGACTGGCCCAAACCGGCCGCACTGACGCGATTGCTTTTCCGCGCCCGATGCTCAAAGAAAAGAATTATGATTTTTCTTTTTCCGGATTAAAAACTTCGACGCTGTATTGGCTTCAAAAAAACCCAATCTGTCATCCCTTCGACAGGCTCAGGGCAGGCTCTGAACGCAATGAAGGATCTTTTCCTAAAATTCAACAAAATAAAGATTCTTCGGCTCCGCTCCGCTCCGCTCAGAATGACATTTGCATACCCGACTTCTGCGCCAGCTTCGAGCAAGCGATCGTCGATGTCTTGGTGGCCAAGACCATGAGTGCGGCCAGCGAATTGAAACCAAAATCCATCATCCTCGCCGGTGGCGTATCAGCCAACAAGAAACTTCGCGCCACTCTCGCCGATCAAATCACCCGCTCGCTACCTAATACCTTTTACCTTACACCTAACACCTCGTACTCGATGGACAACGCCGCTATGATTGCTGTCGCCGGATATTACCACGCTCTAAAAAAAGATTTTACCCCTTGGAAAAAAATTCAAGCCGACCCCAATTTAGAACTTTAAATCTAACACCTTTCGTCATATGAACATCAAAATTTTTTCCGGATCGAGCCACCCGGAATTTACGCGTCAAATTTGCGAGCAACTGGGATTGACAGTGGGTCAGGCGCACGGTCTTGCTTTTAGCAATGACAATCGCTTTATCAAAATCGACGAAGCGGTGCGTGGATGCGACACCTTCGTGGTGCAGACCAGCTGTCCGCCGGTGGACGCGCATCTCATGGAGATGCTCATGATGATCCGGGCGCTTCGCGGCGCGTCGGCCGGCCGTATCACCGCGGTCCTGCCCTATCTGCCCTACTCGCGCTCGGACAAAAAAGACCAAGAACGCATTTGTCTCACCGCCCGCCTCATCGCCGACCTGATCGAATCCGCGGGCGCCGATCATGTGCTCATCATGGAGATGCACTCTCCCCAAATCCAAGGATTTTTTTCAGTGCCCTGCGATCACCTGGTGGCGGCGCCGACGCTCATCGCCCATCTCAAACAAACCTGGAATTTAGAAAACTATGTGCTCGTGGCCGGCGACGCGGGAGCGGCCAAAATTTTGAAACTTTACGCCGATGGCCTGCACCTGCCGGTAGCGATCATGGACAAACGCCGTGATGCTAATGATGAACAACCGAAAATCAAAGGTGTGATCGGTGAAGTCACCGGCAAAAAATGTCTGCTTGTCGATGATGAGATCGCGAGCGGACGCACTCTAATTCGCGACGCTGAATTTTTATTAAAATCAGCCGGTGCGACCGAAGTTAGCGCTTGCGTCACTCATCCGGTGCTCGGAGGCAACGCCGTCGCCGAGCTCAATGCTTCGCCGATTGCCCGCTTTGTCATCACCGACACCATCCCTCTCGGCGCCAAAAAACTCAAAAATACCGAGGTGGTATCGGTAGTGCCGGCTTTTGCCGAGTGTATCCGTCGGATCCACGAGAACGAATCGATCAAAAGCCTCAACGATGTCTAAACATCGGAATCTTGTCCCCACTTCACCCCCACTTTTTCCCCAATCACCCTATGAAACAGGGTGATTTTTTTATATAATTCACAGGAACATCAACTGCCGAAAAGAAAGAAAAAACGATGAGGCACAAACTCTCAATGCGCCATGTTCCCGGACACCTGGCCAACATGTTGGCGTTTGGAATTGTACTGGCGTATAAGGAAGGAATATGCCCGATCCCATTGAGCTGGGACATTCCCAACGAATACATCGTTGGAGTTCCAACCAATGTCTGGATTCGATTTGTCGAAGGAGAAAAAATCGAATTTTCTCTCATGGTCACCGATCAAAATTGTTGGCGGGTGGCCAGCAACATCATCATTCACTCGGCGGACGACAAGGCCATGGTGGTCATTTCAAGGGTTGAAGCCCAAACGATTTTGAATCCACCTCAAACTGCGTCAGGGGGTCCTACCCCTTGACAAAACCCCGGAAATGTGCTATGCTGTCTTGAAGCTCTGTTCGACCGGTAGCCCTGCCGATGCGGGGAATAATGGCGGTTGCCATCCGGTCCGCACCTCTATTTCCCTGCCAATGCGGGGAAGGAGAAAAACATGCTCAACAAGGACGACCGCCTTTTGGCGGTCATCATGGGGGTGGTTTCGGCCGCCCTCACCGTGGCGGGGTTCTACTACCTCGCCGGGCTAGACATGAGCCAGCCCATTGGGGGAGAAGACCCCATCTTGGCTGCGTCCGGACCACTGCTCACCGGCGCCGCCATGATGGTGTGCGCCTTTTTCCTGGCAAAGGACAGCCTTTGCCGGATGAAGGCAAAGTGGAATTGTGAGGAGATCCTCATCCTCACATTTCCAAAAAGGAGCATCGGGCGTTAAAACCGCCAAGTTCAAACCCGAAGCCTGCTGACCCCAGGCTTCTTTTTATTTATTAACTCAAAAAATACATGTATTTAAAAAACAACACACTTTTGAAAATCATTTGCTTGACGAGTAAAAATTTGTAGACGAGCGGGAGCGATCCGTTAGGATTTGGGCCAATGTGTGACCCGCCTCGCGGCGGGGAGTTTTGGCCCAAAAGCGACCGCGAGTCACAAAT
>JBAYHH010000014.1:0-20587 GCA_041666265.1 Candidatus Magasanikiibacteriota bacterium
CTTTCACCGTGACGGACAAAAATAATTTTGGTTAATTTTTTGCCGGATAATTCGGCCAACTCATCCACGCTCCCCACGCAAATATGATCGCCGTCGGCGCTCTCCCACACCGGCAAGGGGTTGCCCCAATACCGATTGCGCGACACCGCCCAATCGCGCGCTCCCGCGAGCCATTCGCCAAATCGGCCTTGCTTGAAATTTTCCGGCACCCAATGGATCGCCTCGTTATTTTTGAGCAGATGGTCTTTGAGCTCGGTCACTTTGATAAACCAACAACTGGTCGCGTAATTCAATAGTGGAGTATCGCACCGCCAACAGTGCGGATAGCTGTGTTCAAATTTTTCTTTGGCAAATAATTTTCCATTAGCCGCGAGCCACTTAATAATTTCGACATCGGTTTTGGTGGGGTCGTCTTTGGGTTTCACTTCCATACCGGCGAAATCCGTCACGGCCGGAATAAATTTACCGTCCATGCCGACATGTTGGACCAACGGCAACCCCTCGCTTTTTCCCAATTTGTAATCGTCGTCGCCAAACGCCGGCGCGATATGCACCACGCCCGTACCATCGGCTGTGCTTACAAAATCTCCGGCCACAACGCGAAAAGCTCCCGGAGTTTCGGCGAAATATGGGAATAATGGCTCGTATTCCAGGCCGACCATGTCCTTTCCCTCGACTTCACTGATAATCTTAAATTCTTTGTCCTTCAGCACCACATCCACTCTATCCTTCGCCAAAACAACATACTCGTTTGCTATTTGCTCTTTGCTCGTTGCTATTTTCGCCAGCACATAGTCAATATCCCCGCCAACCGCCAGCAACAAATTCCCCGGCAATGTCCACGGCGTAGTAGTCCAGGCAAGTATATATATATCGCCGTCGATATTTTTAATTTTTGATATTTTAGATTTGATTTTAAACTTCGCCGTCACCGACAAATCCTTCACCGTCTTATACCCCTGCGTCACTTCAAAATTCGACAGTGGCGTCACACAGCGCGGGCAAATGTGCATCGCTTTGTGGCCTTTGTATACCAAATCTTTTTTCCAAAGTTCTTTGAATACCCACCAAGCGCTCTCCATGTATCCCACATCCATGGTTTTGTAATCGTTTTCCATATCCACCCAGCGCCCCATGCGTTTGATGGTTTTTTTCCATTCGCCGGCGTATTTGAGCACGGTGGCGTTGCAGGCCTCGTTGAATTTATCCACGCCAAAATTCTCAATGTCTTTTTTGCTGTTGAGGTTCAAATCTTTTTCGATGATATTTTCGATCGGCAGTCCATGACAATCCCAGCCCCATTTGCGCTCCACCTGGTATCCGCGCATGGTCCAGTAACGCGGGACGACATCCTTCATGAGTGAAGCCACGATATGACCATAGTGCGGGAGTCCGGTCGCGAAAGGCGGGCCGTCATAAAAAACATACGGCTTGTTGGCGTCGCGCTGGGACACGGATTTTTCGAAACATTTGTGTTCGTCCCAGTATGCCAGAATATCTAACTCGTTTTTATTAGCATCGTACATATAATAAATTAGTAATTTCTAATTTTAAATTTTTAAACAATTTCCAATTTTTTAATTTTAAAATTGAAATATTAAAAATTGTTTAAAAATTAGAAATTGAAAATTACGAATTAGAAATAAAAAAACACACCTGCGTGTGCCGAGAGTCGATGCGGCCCGCCTTCGCCCTATTGGGCTTCAGCGAAGCAAAGACGGTACCATCTCTGGCTTTTGCTTAATTACGGCTATAACGGGCCTACCCGAAGGGGTCTACATCGGCATATCAGACCGATTTCTTCCCATAGCGCGCCCGCGAGTTTTTTTGACTCCATTGGGCCTGCCGGTGATAGCCGGCTTTTCGCTGTATTTACTCCAATATACACCCCCTTGACAAAATTGTCAAAATGTGCTTATATATAGAGTCAATTCGCCGAATTGGCGCGGCCCTTTACAAATTTCAGAAAGGAAAAGGCATGACATGACAAATGGGGAGAACGGTCTAACCGTGAATCTACAGATATCTGGACACACTGTAGACAACAAAACAATCCCGGCTTGGGAGTATTTAGTTTGGCTGCTCTTTGCTCGCATGCGAGTGAAGGGTATCCTGACTGCCTACCTAAGCAAGGTGGCCAAAGGCACTCCTCACCAAAAAGGCATCAAGCTGATGTCGTCGACGGGGAGAAAAATCCGCCTGCGGGTCCAGCCGTGGGAAAACGAATCGTGCTGGGAGATGGTCCTTACGCTCCCAAGCTATATCACCAATGTTGAGCTGTTTAAAAACCAGCTCATAAAAAAGGCGGAAAAAATTTCACTTGAACTCCGCCAAAAAAGCCGGCGCGTTCGCAAGGCAAAAGAAGAATCGCCGGCGAACGACTTCGCTCACGCTCTGTTGCCCGGCTCGAGCGATGAGCAACAACCCGAACAACAAGAGGAAAAAATGGACAGGATCCAAGCTCCGACAAAAAAACCCCGTTTCGACGGGTGGGATGTCGCGGTGGAGTTGCTCAAGGAGCACTTCGGCGGACGCGACTTCCGGTCGTCCGATGTGACGGCCGAAATCGCCGAGCAGATTGGGGTGCCACACCACAATCTGCTCACCACCATCAACGGGCGGGCCAAGGCGGGCAAAGGGCTCGCGGTCGTGCCCGAGACCAATGAGGACGGGACGCCAAAAAAACGCGTCCTGCTCTATCGCTGGATCGCGACGAGCGAGGCCGCCGAGACCCCCGCCAAGCCCGTGAAAAAGCGTGGCCGTCCCTGCCGGACCGACCTGCGGGTGGCGAACGCCGAACCGACCGAAGCGTTCGATGCGCCACAGTCAAACACCCCGCACCCGCCCACCCGCGTCGAGCAGTGTCGCGCGTCTCTCCGCCAGATCGCGGACCAGACCAATCGGCTCGAAGCCCGAAAATCCGAGCTGGCTACCGAGCGCGACCGAATCAATATCCAGCTCGCTGTCCTCGCCGACGAGGACAAGCGGGAACGCGAGGAACTCGACCGAGCGTTGGTCGAAGAGACCAGAAATCTCTTCGGCCAATTTCTCGAAACACTGCCGCCGGAGGTTCGTGATCGAAAGGATCTCGCGCACATCCTAACGATACCACCGCCGCCGAAGCCTTTCGTCGCCATCCTGGTGCCGGGTAGGAGACCCGATCGCCTTGATGACGAGATAACGCCACCACGAGATGATGACAGCTTTTGAGTCATCAGATAGCTCTTTCCCTCCACCCAACCACCGCGGTTGGGTTTTTTTATTCCCCACCCACGCATATTTTTTCCTTGTCAAAAACACCGAAAAAATATATAATTAAAGCGCTACAAGTAACCTGTGTAAATAATCGGTTGTTCATTGTCAAAATATTATTTTTATCGTTTTTTTCTTTTTTCCTTATTCCTTACTCCTTTTCATTATGCTCTACATCGCCTCCGATCACCGCGGTTTCGCGCTCAAAAAACACCTCGTCAAATACATCGAAGCCGAGCTCAAACAACCCATCGAGGACCTGGGCGCCAAAAAACTCGACCCCGCCGATGACGCGCCGGATTTCGCCATCGCGCTATCCAAAAAAATCGCCGTCGGCAAAAACAATCTCGGCATCCTCATCTGCTGGACCGGTCACGCCATGGGTATCACCGCCAACAAGATACCCGGCACGCGCGCGATCACGGGCTACAGCACCGAGGGCGCGGAAATGGGGCGACTGCACAACGACGCCAATATCATCTGTCTCGCCAGTAAATATCTTTCTCCCGACCACGCCGAAGCAATCGTGAAAAAATTTCTCGAAACAAAATTTGATGGCGACGAGCGCCTCGTCCGGCGCAACGCCAAAATCGCCGAGTTAGATAAAAAATAATCGCATGAAAATCGTCCCCGCTATTTTAGTAAATTCGTTCGCTGAATTTGCCCGTCAGGCCCAGCGTCTCATCGGCGTGACCGACCTCGCCCAAATCGATGTGATGGACGGTGAATTTGTCGCCAGTAAATCATTTGCGGAGATCGAAAAAATCAACGAATTGAACTTGCCACTGGAATGGGAACTGCACTTGATGGTCGCGCATCCGCTTGCCGAGCTTGACCGGTGGGCCGAAGTCAAAAATATCCAACGCGTAATTTTTCATATCGAATCAAGCGATGACCCGACGACCGTAATCGCCAAAATTCGCGGCGCCTGCAAACAAGTCGGCATCGCGATCAAACCCGAGACGCCACTGTCCGCGCTCACGCCGTATTTGGATCAAATCGATCTTGTGCTATTTATGACTGTCCACCCGGGACAGCAAGGCGCGCCATTTTTGCCGGAGATGGGCGACAAAATAAAAGAATTTATTCGTTTGATAGATTTTTCGACTCCGCTGCGCTCCGCCTGCCTGCCGCCTGCCTGTCCGGTAGGCAGGGTAGGCAAGGCTCAAAATGACAAATCATATCCGCTCATTGCCGTCGACGGCGGGGTCAGTAAAAAAAACATCGCGCTCGTCCAATCCTGGGGCGTAGATATCGCCGGCGCGGGGAGCGCGCTGTCGCGCGCGACCGATATCCGTGTCGCTTGGAAAAAACTGCAGTCTGCCCTTAAGTAATATGATGTTCAATTTTTTTTGAATAATCTTTGTAAAGAGATTATTTTTTAAATATAAAAAAGCCCCGAGCGCAAACGCTGGGGGCGGTAAAAGAACTATTTGACCTTGATGACCAAGAACACATTGTCTTGGTAGCAACGGCGATTTCGATCCGCCGCCACCGACTTCATGTGCTCCATCATCGTGTGGGGCAGACTCACTCCCCAACTACGGTCATAATTCGCGTAAGCGCAGACCGGATCCGCGCCCACCGATTTCCCCGTGATCGCGGTGTAGAGGCTGTTTCGCCTCACGCTAGCGAACGGCTCTCGCGGTTTGAGATCCACCGCGTTGATGATGACCATAGCCTCATCGTCTTTGAGTAGACAATTCCACTGGGCCATCGTCAGCGGGTTCGCCATCATGGTCGCGAACAGGAATTCGATATCCTGCTCGCTTGACCCCGGCACGACCATCATCAGCCGAAGCCCGCCATTGTGGAAGGTGGCTTCGGGACAGGGCGTGGACAGGTCCTCGGCGAGCAGACGCGCGTGAAGCTCCTTGAGAGCAGCGCGATCCAACTCCGCCTGACGCTGGCGGGCGTCCTCAATCTCTTTCCACTTCCGCTCCTCTTCCTCCGAATAATAATAATTCCCACCACACATGATCCCCTCCTCTACCCCTCGAAAGGGTAATTTGACAAGTCGGTTTCCGTAACCCGGACACTCTCCGAGCGTCCGAGATCCATTTTTTCTCCCTTTGTCCAGACATTTCTATCTGGACACCAAATCACTTCACGAACAGTACAATTCTTTTCGCGAATGTACAATTTCCCGTTGACAAACCAGTCAATGAGAAACACCATCCCCGACGGGACATCGATTAGCCTTTTGGGCATCTTTTCCTCCATCATATGAATTTGTGCCACCATAGCCAACCAAGCCACTTTCGACACCGCATCTACCCGCCGATGACGGACAAATACGGTGCCGAAAATTCGAAAACCCTGAATGATCGCGTAAAATTGTAAAGAACTAAAAAACCACCGGCAGACGGTGGCTGTTTATTTTCGCTGATTCGCAAAACTAAACTAACCATCGCTGCCCGTGGCTATAATAAAAGTAAAAGTTTTGCGCGTTGATTTTCATATGTATTTATCATAGCAAACGATGCATTCTTTGTCAACCATATCACTGTGGATAAATTCATATTTTAAAAAATGGCTAAAATAAGCCAAAATTTTAGTTGCCATCAATTTTGAAAGCACATTTTTGCCTTCTTGTCAAGGGTGGAGATTTCCCGTATAATACCCGTATTCATTTGATTACCTCTCATTATTTTTATGCTTGATCTCATCATCATCGGTGGCGCGGCCGCGGGCAGTAGCGCCGCGATTTACAGCGCGCGCCGCAAACTTAATTTCAAAATGATCACCGACAATGTCGGCGGTGAAGTGGCGCTCTCGGGCACTGTTAATAACTGGCCCGGGATTATTGAAATTCAAGGATTTGAACTGGCAAAAAATTTTAACGCCCATGTGCGCTCGTATGGCGCCGAGATTGTCGAGGGTCAGCGCGCCGTATCGATTGAATCAAAAAACAATTTTCATATCGTAACTATCAAAGATGCCAAAGGCGTCGAAACCAAGCACGAAACCAAAACCGTGATCATCGCCACCGGCATCCACCCGCGCCGCTTGGGCGTGCCCGGAGAAAAAGAATTTGACCGCCAAGGCGTCACCTATTGCACTGTCTGCGACGGCCCGCTTTTTAAAAACAAAACCACCGTCACGGTGGGCTCGGGCAACGCCGCGCTTGAGTCCGCGCTCATGATGAGCGGTATCGCCAAAAAAGTTTACCTTTTGAGCAAATATTCCGACACCCCCGAAAACAACGGTGGTTTCCCCAAAGGCGAAACCGTGCTCGTGGACAAAGTCAAACAAATGAAAAATGTGGAGATTGTTTTTAACGCCGCGACTACGGAAATCATCGGCGACAAAAAAACCACCGGCCTCAAATACACGGACGCAAGCGGCGGTGAACAGACCATCGCTGTCGATGGCGTGATGGTGCATGTCGGCATGACGCCCAATTCTGATTTCGCTCCAGTGGCCAAAGACCGCGCCGGCCAGATCATCGTGGATGGCAAATGCGCCACTGATATCGCCGGAATTTTTGCCGCCGGCGATGTCACCAATATCCCCTACAAACAAATCGCGATCGCGTCCGGCCAAGGCGTGACCGCAGCGCTCGCGGCGATCGAGTATCTGAATCGCTGGCGCGAATAATCACAAATTATGTCGGTATTATTTAAAATTTTGGGCGCAATCGGGCTATTATTTATCACCGCTGGGGTTTTGGATAAAAAAGACCTTCGTCGTAATTGGTTTTTTGTCGTCGGCGGTGTAGGACTTTGTTCGTATAGTATTTATTTACGCGACCCGATTTTTATCCCATTGCAAATTATTTTTACCCTCGCCAGTTTATACGAAATTTTTAAATTCAAAAAATAATTATTTTTTGAATATTTTATTTTTGATAATCGAAATGAGTGAGGATGTGGACAAATTCATTTGGACATATCCGAGCGAATGAGATTATATCGTAGATATTTTATTTTTGATTTTTAATATTTAATTTAATTATATGTCTACCTTTTTCAATCTCTTCCCCTATCTGCCCTACCCGCTCATCGAGATCGTGATCTATGTGCTCGCCGGACTCGGCATCACGCTTATGACTTACGGTATTTTTCTCGAATCCGAACGCCGCCAAGACGCGGTTTTGACGATAGGGGCGCTTTGTCTTTTAACCTACGCCACCTACATCGGCAACCTGATTTTCTCCATCGCCATGATCGCGGTCGCGCTCGCCTCATTTGTCGAGCTGATGGAAATCATGCTCGGCCGACACATCCATAGCGAGGAATTAGTGGAAAAATACAAACACCCCGAGCGATAAATACCAAATTCTAAATTCCAAATTACAAATAAAATTCAAATCGCAAATATCAAAACGACTTTTACTGGTCATTTAGAATTTAAAATTTGTGATTTATTTGAAATTTGTAATTTTATATTTGTAATTTGAAAATATGTATAACCTCATCACCATCGGCGACGCGCTCATCGACACCCATGTGCAGATCGACGACGCCACCGTCAACTGCGATGTCAATCGCGAACATTGTCATTTATGCCTGGATTACGCGAGCAAAGTGCCGATTACCGACAGCTTCCAATGCCTCGGCGGCAACGCCGCCAATGTCGCCTGCGGCACGGTCCGACTCGGACTAAAAACCGCGATTTTATCATCAATTGGCGCGGACTCCAACGGTAAACTGATTAAACAAGAACTAAAAAAATACGGCGTTGACACCACGCTTGTTTCGCTGGACAAAAAAACCAAAACCCGCTATTCAGTGGTGCTGAATTTCCAAGGCGAACGCACGATTTTATCTTTTCATCGCCGACGCGAATACCAGTGGCCCAAAAAATTTCCCGCCACCGGCTGGATCTATTACACCGGCATGAGCGAGGGTTATGAAAATTTTCAAAATGATTTGATTGATTGGATAGAAAATCACGCCGGAGCGCGCGTGGTATTTAATCCCGGATCATATCAGATCAAAGAAACGCTCGACTCCGTGCGCGACATGCTTCCCTTCACGGATATTCTCATCGTCAATGTCGAAGAAGCGGAACGGATTTTGGATACGACTATTCGCAAAGAAAAAACCGCGATCGCGCTCGCGCGCGAACTGCTCGCGCTCGGCGTCAAAGAAGTGGCGATCACCGATGCCGGACGAGGAGCTATCGCCTGCACCAAAGAAAATATCTGGCAGATGGCGAGCTATCCGGTAAAGGTGGTGGCCAAAACCGGCGCCGGCGACGCGTTTTCATCTGGCTATACGGTAGCGCGCCATACCGGCTTGGATATTACCACCGCGCTCCAGTGGGGCATCGCCAATAGTTGCGCCGTGATCGGTCAAATGGGCGCGCAAACCGGACTTCTGGATCAAGCCGGCATCAAAAAAATGATCGCGCAATATTCTGAAACAAAACCAAGCATCGTTTAAAAGTAAATAAAATATAGTTATTCCGAAAGCGTTTGAACTTCGAGTAAATAATTTGTAGATGAATTGGAGCGTTCCGAAGGATTTGAGCCATAAGGTATCTGCTGATTGGCTCAAAAGCGACAATTCATCACAAATTATTCGAGAAGTTCAACTAGCTTGAGGGATAACTATATTTTTATTCACTTATACTACAAATATTTTCACATCGCTCTCGGACAAAAAACGACGGTGGTATTAAATTTTAAACGGATCAAAACCCATCTTTAACAAATTTGCGATTGGTAAAAACAACGGCGACGGCAACTCACCCCAATCAAACCAACGCCACTCGAGGCATCGATCCGGCTCCAAAATCCGGACCTCGCCACCATCGTAGTCCGCGATTACCGCGAGCGTAATATAATGCTTGTCTTCGGACGCAAAAATATCGTTGGTATAGGGACCGAGACGCAGATTTTTGATTTTTATCCCCACTTCTTCGGCCACTTCGCGCCTGGCCGCGTCAAAAATATCTTCGCCGAATTCGAGATGCCCTCCGGGCGCGCTCCAAGTGCTCGCCCCATGAGCCCCGATGCGGTGGCCAAACAGCACTTTTCCGTCTTTAAGAATATATACCCCCACTCCGACTTTGGGGCGTTTTTCAGTCGTGAAACCAGATTTATTTTTCATAAAATGTATAAGTTTGATATTTTCAGTTTATCAGACATATGGCATCTACACAAATCCCTTTTTCTCTTGTTAAATTTGTGGTATAATATCCTTAGGCATCGAGGCTAAGTGATTTTTTATGCTACCACTCAAAACCTTTCAAGAAATCGTCAAAAAAAACAAGCTCGCGGTCACACCCGACCAAATGAAAGCCGCCACGGAAAAAGGCGAAAAGATGAATAAAACCATGCTCGAGGTTTTATTTTCCGACGGCATTCTCGACGAGCAGGCATTTTTTGAAAAAGCGGCCGAATATTTCGATGTCCCCTTCATGCCTCTCAAAGGCAAAGAAATAAAAAAAGAAGTGCTTAATCTCATCCCGGGCCCGGTCGCCGGCACCCATCAAGTCGTGGCGTTTGAGCAAGACAAAAACGACCTTCACTTGGCCATGACCGACCCGTCCGACATTCAGACCATCGAGTTTTTACACCGTAAAACCGGCCTCACCCCCAAAATCTACATCACCTCGCTTTCCGACCTCAAAGACGCTTTGCGCCGATATCATGCCGAGCTCGAAGACGACCTCAAAGTAATCACCGACGCCACCGGCACGGCCGACACCAAAGAACTCAAAAAAGCCGCCGAGGAATTACCGATCATCAACATCGTCAATAGCATTCTCGAACACGCGGTTTATGAGGGCGCGTCCGATATTCACATCGAGCCGGCGGAAAAAGAAATGGATGTGCGCTATCGCATCGACGGTATTTTGAAACCGGTGATGACCCTGCCCAAGACTATCCAAAACGGCATCATCGCCCGCATCAAAATTTTATCAAATCTAAAACTGGACGAGCACATGGTTCCGCAAGATGGCCGGTTCAAAATCCAAGTCCAAGACGAAAAATTGGCCTTTCGCGTTTCGATTTTGCCGGTCTATGACGGTGAAAAGATCGTGATGCGCCTGCTCCACGAAGGCACCAAACCGGTCAGCCTCGACCAGCTCGGATTTCTCGAAAAACCGCGCCACATCCTCGAAACCGCGATCAAAAAACCGCACGGCATGATCCTCGTCACCGGCCCGACCGGCAGTGGTAAGACCACCACCCTCTATTCGGTGCTTGGTATTTTAAATCAGCCCGGCGTCAATATCTCGACCGTCGAGGATCCGATCGAATACCGTATGCCCGGCGTCAACCAAAGCCAGGTCAACACCAAAGTCGGTTTTACCTTTGCCGGCGGTCTGCGCGCTCTTTTGCGCCAAGACCCCAATATTATCATGGTCGGAGAAATTCGCGACCAAGAAACCGCCGAGATCGCTATCCAAGCCGCCATGACCGGCCACCTCGTGCTCGCCACTCTCCACACCAACGACGCGACCACCACCCTGCCTCGTCTCATCGATATGGGCGTGCCGCCATTTCTTGTCGCCTACACCACCAATATCGTGATGGCCCAACGCTTGGTGCGCAAAATTTGCCCATTTTGTAAAAAAGAATACAAACTTGACAAAGAAATTTTACCGGAGCTGGCCAAGGTATTTGACGCGCCCCGTATGACGGCATTATTTAAGGAAAACAAAGCCTCCGATGCCAAAACTACGGAAAAATTGGAGTCAATGACTTTTTATCGGGGCGAGGGTTGCAGTCGTTGCGGATCGACCGGCTACAAAGGCCGGGTTGGTATTTATGAAATCATGGAAATGGACGAGGAGCTGATCAAAATGATCAACGCGCACGCGACCGCCAACGATATCCGCGTCTACGCGCGCGCTCACGGTATGATCACCATGCTCGAGGACGGCCTCATCAAAGCCAAAGTCGGCGCCACCACTATTTCCGAAGTGCTGCGCGTTACCAAAGAATAGATTATGTCAAATCCCAAAACACCATCTGTCTTAGAACAAAAAATTAACGAATTTTTTTATACCTACATTTTTCGGATTCCCTTCCCGCAAAAAATGCAATTCGCGCACCATCTGCAGATCATGACCAAAGCCGGGCTTTCGATTGTCGCCGGATTAAAAATCCTGAGCCAAGAAATCGAAAATCCGCAATTAAAAAAAATCATCGCGGAGATCAAATCCGATGTGGAAAAAGGCCAACAATTAAGCGAGGCGCTCGGTCGGCATCCGCGCGTGTTTCCGCCCATCTATGTGAACATGGTCGCGGCCGGCGAATCGGCCGGCAAAATGGAAGACGCTTTGGCCAACATCCACAATCAGATGCAAAAAAGCCATGAGCTGTCATCCAAAATACGCGGCGCGATGATTTATCCGGCGGTGATCCTCGTCGCCATGGGCGGCATCGCGGTGGAGATCGTATTTTTTGTCTTGCCCAAACTGATGACCATGTTTCAAGAGTTCAACGCCGAACTGCCGCTCCCGACAAGAATTTTAATTGTCATTACCAATACGGCGCAAAATTTTGGCCTATACATTTTTGTCGCTTTGATCGGTTTGGTTATTTTGACGATATATTTACTCAAACAACCGGCCATCAAAAAAATCGTCCATGCCGGCTCGCTTCATCTCCCGATTTTCGGCGCGATTATCCGCAAAATAAATTTAGCGAGTTTCACCATCTCCCTTTCATCGCTCCTCAAAAGCGGGATCCCGATCATCGACGCGGTCAAAACCACCGCTACCGTGCAATCCAATGTCATTTACCGCGACGCCCTTTTGATCGTGGCCGAGCAACTCAAAAAAGGCGAAACTATTTCCAAAATTTTACAAAATTATCCCAAATTATTTCCGGCAATGGTGACCGAGATGATCATGGTCGGCGAAGAGACCGGCCAAGTCGAACAAATGCTCGCCGAAATGGCCGAATACTACGCCAACGAAGTCGACCAAACCATGAAAAATTTTTCCACGATTATCGAGCCGGTCATCATCCTGACGCTCGGCCTCGCGACGGCCGGCATCGCCGTGGCGGTGATCATGCCGATGTATTCACTGGCGCAATCATTTTAATATGTTGCTTGATAACCCCTTTCACGACGCTTTTGGCTTGGATATCGGAGATCTGTCGATCAAATTGATCCGACTTGCCAAGCATAACCGCTTTCGCCAAACGCCGTATTTTTCAGTGGCTGATGTGCGCACTGTGGCCCTGCCGCCCGGATACATCGTGGACGGTGAATTGCAACAGCCCGAGCTGGTGCGAAAAAAATTATTATTTTTGCTGGGCAAAGAAGGCAAAAAATACCGTCCGATCCGCTCACCCTGGGTAGTGGCGGATTTGCCGGAGCCCAAAACTTTTTTGAAACTGATCGAGATCGACACTCCGCCCGATCAAATCACGATCGACGATGTCAATATGCACGCGCGCCGCCATCTGCCCTATGAACTCGAAGAAACTTACCTCGATTGGTATGTGGTCAACGCGTCCGATCAAAACGCCAAAAAATCTCAGGTGCTGATTGGCGCCGCCACCAAGGTGATTGCTGATTCTTACACCTATTTGCTGGACAGCGTCGGGCTCACCCCGATCACCATGGAGATCGAAGCGATCGCTCTGGCGCGCGCGCTCATTACCGCGAGCAAAAGCTACGAAGGCGAAGCGCGCATACTTTTGGATTTGGGGGCGACGCGATCAAGTATGGTGATTTATGACAACAGCAGCATCCAATTTAGCGCTACTCTGCAATTTTCAGGAGAATTACTGACCACCGCCATTTCCCAAGAATTGAAAATTGATTATGAGCAGGCCGAAAATTTAAAAATTGCGAACGGCCTCGCCTACGACAAGACTCGTCCGAAATATTTGCCGGTGGTGGCGCGCGCGGTCGACGATCTCATCGCCGAGATCAAAAAAACCATCGTGTTTTACCAAGAGCATTTCACCAATGTCAATCCGGTTACTCACATCACGATGTGCGGCGGATTGGCTCGTCTAAAAAATATTGACAATGTTTTATCGCAAAAATTAAATATTCCGACTTATCCCGGCCATCCGTGGAAGAATCTGAATAACGACAAAAAGTTTTCCGAGCAAGATAATATCGATGCTACGGCCATGGCCTCGGCCATCGGCCTCGCCCTGCGCGCGTCGGCCAATATCTTATGATGATCATCAATCTCAATTTACTTCCACCCCACCGGCGCGAACGCGTGCATCGCTTGATTAAATTTTTGCTGACCAAAAACCTGCTGGAATTTGTGATCATTGCCACGGCGTTTATCGGCACGGTTCTGCTTTGGGGCTGGATTATTTTGATCGATGAATACAAAATGCTGGCGCAAAATTCCATTTCGATCAGCCGTGATTACGCGACCCACAACTCCGAAGTGCGCCGAGTCAATCGCGTGCTCAAATCAGTAAACGACGCCAGCTCGGATTATATGCCGATTTTGCCTCGTTTGCTCGAAATCATTTCGTCCACTCCCTCGACTATCAAAATCAACACCGTCGACATCAATCGGGTGGAAAACAAAATTATAATTTACGGCACCGCTTCTACGCGAGCGGAACTACTCGCGTATCAAGAAACTATCAAGGCCATCCCTTGGATGGAGACAGCGATCATGCCTACCACTCAATTATTGCAAAAAGAAAATATTAATTTTGAATATATCACGCGTCTCAAAAATTGGCCGGCAATCAAATCCGGCAAACCGCCGACCGCGCGCTAATGGTATTTTATGTTATCAGCCACTCGCGAACAAAAAGTCATCTCCCTTGTCATCGCCATGGCCATCGCAGTCGCGGTGATTTTACTTGGCGTTATTTATCCCACTGTCCGCTATATTAATCGTATCAATCAAAATACTTTGGAACTGCGCCAATATCTGGAAAAACGGCTGGAAAGCGTCAAACGCATGCATTCATCGCGCGAGAAAATCAATGAAATCAAGGAGCCAGTAGAACGATTTAACGAAAATCTGTTTTTTGCCGGCGATGAGCTCAAGCTCATCACCGAGCTGGAAAATCTGGCCAACCACCACAGAGTCGAACAAAAAATCGAAAATACCAATCTCGACCAAGCCAATAAACAACAGATCAATATCACTCTCGTGACAACGGGTCCTTATGACACTTTATTGCGATATTTGGCCGACCTGGAAGCGGAAAATTATTTTCTCAATGTGACCAAGATCAACTGGTCCGCGAGCGGCGGAGTCGACCAAAAACAATTAATGACGCAAATGCATATTGAATTGAACCTATATGTTAGCCAATAAAAATATTTCACTGCGAGAGATTTTTGCTAAATTCACCCCGTCGGCCGGTGATCGATATTTTGCTTGGCGCTTGACGAGCATAATTTTGGCAGGTATGATTGTCGCGAGCGGACTTTGCGCTGCCGGATTTGTCTATAAAAATATCTATTCTTCAATTTCTAACTCCTATATCGTTTTTGCTCTCAATTCTAAATTAAGCGCGGATTCGGTGGATATGGCGGTATATGAAAAAATGCGCGCCAAAATTTCCGCCAAAAAAACAACGGTAGCTATCCCGGCCGGACTGCGGTATATTTTTGATTACGATTTGCCGACAGTCGTTTCGAGTACAAAAAAATAATCCTGTTATCCTGGCCGTTTAGTCTGACAGATATTAGTTTTCTGGCGCCAAAACTCGGCTTCGTTCGGCTAAGTCGCCAAGGACACGCCGAGCTTGCTCTCAAACAGTTGGCGCTGGCGAAAACCAATATCTGTCAGACTAAACTTTACTTAAACAAATATGTTTTGGTTTATTCTCGGACGCGAATCACTGCTTTCAGCGGCGGAAATTGCCGCTGTTTTAAACTTGCCTCAAACCGATATTCGCATCAACATTATTCTGGAGGCGGAAATTCCGGCCGGGCTCTCGCCCGCGCTTTTGATCACGCGCCTCGGCGGCACGGTCAAGATCGCCCGCTTGCTCGGTAAAAATCTAAGCTACGACAAACTGATCGAAACGATCGTTGAACGCCTCAATCATCAAAGCGGAAAAATCGAATTTGGCGTGAGCGTGTATAATAGCCGTGACCCCAAACTGTCCGAGAGCCTCGGCAAGGCGGTGAAACGCATCGTCAAATCCACCGGTAAAAACGCCCGCTATGTGTATAATCGCGAACCGGTGCTGTCATCGGTGACCGTGGCCAAAAACGGCCTCGACAAAAGCGACGGCGAATATATTATTTTTGAAAACAAAACCGGGAGCTATGATGTGGCGGTGACCGAGGCGGTCCAGCCGTTCGAAGAATTTAGCGAGCGCGATTTTGGCCGGCCCGGTCGCGATGATGTGTCGGGCATGCTTCCGCCCAAGCTCGCGATGATGATGATCAATTTGGCCCAGGTCAAAACAAACGCGGTGGTTTTTGATCCGTTTTGCGGATCAGGCACCATCATCACCGAGGCGGCGCTGATGGGCTATACCAATCTCGTCGGCAGTGATCTGTCCGAGAAAGCGATCAGCGACACCAAAAAAAATATCGAGTGGATGCGTGAGCGCTCCCACACAAACTATCATCCCGACCGTCATTCTGACTGTCATCCCGACCGTCATTCTGAGCGAAGCCCAAAGGGCGGAGTCGAAGAATCTATGGTCGCTTCACCCCGTCTTTTTCAAGCCGACGCCACCGACTTTGGCGGCAAAATCCCGGCGCGCTCGATCGACGCGATCATCGCCGAGCCTTATATGGGCAAACCATTGTCCGGTCGAGAGAGCGAGACACAACTACTCGATCAGATGGACGAATTGAAGACATTGTATTTGTCGGCGTTTAAAGAATTTACCAAAATTTTGAAACCCAAAGCCATAGTGGTATTTATTATCCCCCGCTTTCGCACCCGCAATGATTGGATGGTGATGGGTATCAAAGAGGATATAAAAAAATTGGGCTTTATGCCCAAACCGCTTTCTCCCGGCCACGATTCACTTCTTTACGCCCGCTCCACCCAGCGCGTTGGGCGCGAGGTGTTTCGGTTTATTTTTAGCAAATAGCACCTGTCATTCCGAACGAATGTGAGGAATCTTCATTGTTACTCTGTCTTCAAGACAGACACAGTAATGTTTTTCCATGACTATTACTCAAAAAGCTGGAGCCATCGTTCTATCAAAAAATAACCCCGCGTTGGTGGCACTATTATTTAGGTCCAAACAAAACGACTGGTCGTTCCCAAAAGGACATATTGAAAATAACGAAACGCCGGTAGAGGCCGCTAAGCGAGAAGTATTGGAAGAAACCGGCCTAACAATCAACTTGATCGACGAGTTACCTACATTCCATTACGAACAAAATTCAGGAAACAGTGTTGATGTTTCAATGTTTCTATCCCAATCAAATAATGATCCTGATTTAAAAAATGAATTTGATGGCGATAAGATTTTATGGGTTGATTATTCTGAAGTTCCTCAAAAGTTAACTTACGAAAACGCCAAGCAATATTATTTGCAAATAATAATAACTATAGAACAGAAAATAAAAAATAGGTGAATTTAAAAACAGCTTTGTAAACAATCATTTCGCTTTCATTTCAGTGTAAAATAAGACAGGAATAATATATTTTTGTCCAAGCTCGCCCGTGCGCGGGCTCATAAGTGCCAAAAATATAATATTCCTGTCTTATTTTTATTCTACCTCACATCGCGCGATAATATCTGTTCGCACACTCGATATTCTTTGAGCGGGTTATAACGCCGAAGCGGCATCCCCGAGACCTCGCGGTCGAGGAAAGCGAGAAGATTATCGAGTGTGCGAATACATACAACAAACTACGCATTAATGTGAAAATAGCACACATCCCCATCGCGGATGATGTATTCCTTGCCCTCGAGGCGCAGTTTGCCACTCTCTTTGATATGCGCCCAGCCGTGGTGAGCGATGAAGTCGGGCCAGTCGCAGACATCGACTTTGACAAACCCTTTGATAAAATCAGTATGAATCACGCCGGCGGCATCGGGCGCTTTCGTGCCGGCCTTCACAGTCCAGGCGCGAGTCTCGGGTTCGCCCGAGGTCAAAAAAGTCACTAAATTTAATAATTTATAGCTCGCGCGAATCAGTTTATCGAGCCCGCTTTCTTCGATTCCGGCCGTTTTTAAATATTCTTTCGCCTCTTCCACGCTCAAATCAGCCAATTCCGCTTCCAGTCGAGCGCAAACCGAAATCACCTCGGTATTATAGCCAAATTTTTGATCTGGAATTTTTGCAATTGCTGGTTCGCAGCCAGTTTTTTGATCTTCGTCGTCATTCACCACATACAGCATCGGCTTCATCGTCAGGAGACACAGCTCGCGCATGACCGTATGATCGTCTTCGTCGTATTCAAGCGCGCGCGCCGGCTTCTCGGCTTCGAGCTGGACTTTGACGCGCTCGAGTAACGAGATTTGTTTTTCCATATCCTTGGCCACGAGGCCTTTGGCGGATTTTTTGGCCGTGTCGAGACGCTTGCTCACAGTCTGTAAATCAGCCAGGACAAGCTCGAGGTTGATCACATCAGCGTCGCCACTCGGATCGACTTTGTTATTCACATGGATGATGTTGTCGTCGGTAAACGCGCGCACCACCTGGGCGATCGCGTCCACTTCGCGGATATGCGACAAAAATTTATTGCCGAGACCGGCCCCCTCGGACGCGCCCGCCACGAGACCGGCGATGTCCACAAATTCGATCGTGGTCGGCACGATTTTTTTGGATTTTGACACCTCGGACAATTGCGCGAGTCGCTCATCGGGCACCTCAACCACCCCGACATTGGGGTCGATGGTGCAGAAAGGATAGTTTTGCGCCGACGCTTGTTTGGAGCGCGTGAGGGCGTTGAAGAGAGTGGATTTGCCGACATTGGGCAGGCCGACGATGCCGATGGAGAATGACATAGAAATGTGGGCGACATAGGAATCGAACCTATGACCTCGTCATTATCAGTGACGCGCTCTAACCATCTGAGCTAGTCGCCCGTAAATGCGTAAATACAAAAAGACAAAAAAGACTGCGTGGACCGTATCGGACTTGAACCGATGACCTCTTCCATGCCATGGAAGCGCTCTAGCCAGCTGAGCTAACGGCCCGTATCGTGATAATGATTGTATCACGGGCAAAAAAAATAATCAAGGGCCTTGACAGGCATAAATATTAACACTATAATATATTCAATATGGACGATAAAATAATTGAAAAACTCATTGAATTGGACGAAAAAGTAAGCGCCACCGTAACGATGGTTGAATTTGGTGATTTTAAAAATTCATTTGCCAGCGGACAGGACAAAATGATTAAAATACTTGATCGGCTTGATACTGAGCGAATGTTTACAGAACAATGGATAAAACGAATGGAAGAAGACTTTGAGACACAAAAACATCAAATTCAAGAACATGAGGATTCACTCCAAAAGATAAAACTTCAGCTACAAATAGCGTAAAATACCTTCTCAATTTGAGAGGGTATTTTTATAATTCACTATTTTGACAATATGGTCATTAAAGTGAATCAAAATATTATATATTAGCGTCTGTGTAAAGTAATTGTGTAATGGATCCCGCTTAGGTTGACAAAACGCTTGTTTTGTGATATACTGTCGTGTTAGAATAGATGATGGAAATATCCGCTCTTTTGATAGTTCTTTCACAATTTAGGCCTGTCATCCTGAGCGAAGCGAAGGATCTCCACTCGATCGTTCGCCGCGTTCAGGATGACAAAATCAACCTGTTAGAAATACAGTTGGAAAACTGAAAACGATACACGGAAACCGAAAACTCCCTTGAAAGGAAACGGCCATGAAGAACATGTGTCTGTGGGTCGCGATGATCGCGGCGCTGGTGTCTCTGGTCGGGTGTCTCGGGATCGAGACGCCCAATGCCCTCAACGACGGCGACCCGTCTCCGATTGGATCGGAAGATGGGGACGGGACGACAATCGTCCCGGCCGAAAACGAGCCGGCGCTCGAAACGCCGGATGACGACGCCGAAAACGGCGACGATGATTCCGAAGCCGACGAGGCCGAGGAAGAAATCATTGACCGGTGCGCCAATGTGGTATGCACGGCGATGAGCCAGTGCCACTCCGTTGGCGTGTGCGACCCCGAAACGGGTTCGTGCTCCAATCCCCCGAAAGAAAGCGGGGAGGCTTGCGACGACGGCGACGCGTGCACCGTAGGCGACCATTGCGACGGCGAGGGGAACTGCATCGCCGACCCGATGGTCTGCACCGACGACGGCAACCCCTGCACGGACGAGGAGTGCGTGGAGGGCTTTTGCCTCCACCCAAACAATCGCTCCGCATGCAACGACGGAAGTCTTTGCACCGTGGGCGACGCCTGCAAAGACGGGTTCTGCAATCCCGGACCACCCAAAGTTTGCAACGACGACAACCAGCTTACTCTTGATTACTGCACTCCCGACGGAAATTGTCACAATGACCCAAACAGGGAGTGTGATTTCGCCGAAGATTGCGTAAACGAAGTGAGTCAGTGCGTCTTCGGAACCTGTGCCGCATCGGAACATCGTTGCGTTTGGAACCCCATGGATGGGGCCAGTTGCGACGACAGCAACGCCTGCACGGTCAACGACCGTTGCAACGGCACTCAATGCGAACGCGGACAAGCCCGTGACTGCGACGACAATAATGTCTGCACCACGGACTCCTGTGACCCCGCTTCCGGGTGTCTGCACCCATTCAACCTCAACCCGTGCGACGACCATAACGCCTGCACGACGGGCGATACTTGCTCGGAAGGCTCTTGCCAACCGGGCACGACGCCTCTCAACTGCGATGACGGAAACCTCTGCACGACGGACGCGTGCGACCCGGTGCTCGGGTGCACGCATGATGCCTTGGTTTGTCCTTCGGACAACCCATGTTCGGGAAGCGAATGCAACCCGGCCACAGGGCTGTGCGGGGCGACCAATGTCCTCGCGGACGGGCAACAGTGTTCGTTCCTTCCGGACGGATGGCCCGCCGACATGAACTGTCGGTGCAAAGGTGGCCAAGCCATCGACTGCGGTGCCATCTGGGAATGCATCGACGACGATGGGGATGGCCGTTGCAATGACGGCAACCAGTCGTGCGTTGACGGGGACCATAAGTGTCGTGACCGTAACGACACTAATTGCGATGACAACTGTCCGGGTAATTACAATACCCAACAGTTGCCCGACGACTGTCCACAATGAACAAAAACAGAAGTGACCCCAAACTTCTGTAAACATAAAGGGCAAGCTCTCGCTTGCCCTATTTTTATATTCCACTTATGAGACTGGTAATATAATTGGTGGGTGGTATACTTAAAAAAGTCAGTTATTTACTGGCTTTTTTAAGTATTTTATCCACCTTTTTTGTTTGTATGAGAAAAAGTTGTCCTAAATGTAATTGTC
>JBAYHH010000015.1:0-17148 GCA_041666265.1 Candidatus Magasanikiibacteriota bacterium
CGCAAAGGCTGGTATACCCACCCCGCCGTCAGTAAATGGATACCGGCTGGCAACCCGCCGCCTCCGGTGGAGAGTGCCACGCTCAAACCGGGCGAGATAAAATGTCAAAATGCGTTTAAAGGCGCGATCGCTAGTTTTGTTTACACGCGCATCACTTCGTCCAGCGAAAAAATAGACAGAAAATTCGATAGTTACTATCGGCCGCTGCCCAAGATATGCCTTGTTGGCAAAGCGGTTACATCGACTGTATCGACGGTGGATAGCGCCGATAATTCAGCGAGCGGTGTTTCCGAGCCGGTCACGGTCGAATAATTTTTGTTTTCATAACTATTTTTAGGGGTATGCTATATTTATCACAAACTCTAAATAGCCGAGTAGAAGATAACGCCAACGCTCGCATTGGTCGACTCAAAGATATTTTGGTGGAGATAAAACCGGGCGCGTATTCGCCTCTCGCGTTTTTGTTGGTGCGCAATAAAAAAGGCGATGATTTGTTTATTCCGTTTGATTATTGTGAAAATTTAAGTCCGCATTTGGTGAGCCTAAAGGCTTCTTTTGAAAAAATTACTTTGGCCACGCCATCAAATAATTGTATTTACTTAAATCGCGATGTTTTGGATCAACAGATTGTCGATGTCGATGGCGCGCGCGTGGTGCGGGTAAATGACATATCCCTCGGTATTTTTGAAAATAAAATGTGCGTGCTCGGAGTCGATGTCAGTTTTAAAGGAATCTTGCGCCGTTTGGGTTTTGAATGGGTAGATGTTTTTGGTTGGGCCAAAGTACACCTGATTGATTGGCGTAAAACTCAGTCAGTCAAAGGCGTCCTCAAGCTCGACACGATTTCCAAGGACTTGACCAAGCTTCATCCGGCCGATCTCGCCAATATCGTCGAGGATTTGAATTTTCATTACGGCACCAAATTGGTCAATACGCTTGGCAGTAAAGAGGCGGCTAAGGTGCTCGAGGAAATAAATCCGCATTTACAAAAGATATTGATTAAACATTTGGGTCCGGAAAAAGCGACGCGCATCATCGAAAAAATGTCGGTGGATGAGATTGCCGATTTGATGCAGTTATTTTCTCAGCGAGAAGCGCAAAAATATCTATCTTTGTTGCAAGAAGCCAAATCAAAGAAAGTTGAAAAACTAATCAGATACGAAGATGATTCCGCCGGCGGGTTGATGAATTCGGATTTCATCACTGCCAAGCCCGAGTGGACGGCGGTTGAAGCAATTGAAGAAATTCGCCTGCATTCGCCCAATATGCGATCAATTATGTTTATTTATGTGACGGACGAAACCGGTAAATTACTCGGTCCTATTTCATTGCGCAATCTATTGTTGGCCAAGGATGATCAAAAATTATCCACGCTTTATAAATCCGCGGATAAATTAGCCGTTTTAAAACCGCATTATTCTTTGGAAAAAATAGTAAATATTATGACCAAATACGATTTGTTTTCCGCGGCGGTTATCAATGGCGGGGGACGCATCGTGGGGATAGTAACTATTGACGATGTGATGCGTTGTCTCGCGCCCAAAGCGTAGCTGTCATTAAAATATTTATGAAGATTTTCGAACGAATAAAAAATTATCGCTGGTTTATAAAATTGTCTTTTATTTTAGCCGTCATCGGTCCGGGAATTATCGCGGCTAACGCCGACAATGACGCGGGCGGCATCACGACTTATTCGATTGCGGGCGCTCATTTCGGCACCAAGATGCTATGGGTATTGTTTTTGATTACCTTTTCTTTGGCTGTTACCCAGGAGATGGGGGTGCGCATCGGCATTGTCACCCGTCAGGGGTTGGGGGGCGTAATTCGCGAAAATTTTGGTTTGCGTTGGACCGCTTTCGCCATGCTTCTCATGCTGGTGGCCAATATCGGCACTATCACCGCCGAATTTGCCGGCGTGGCCGCGGCTTTTTCGATTTTCGGTTGGAGCAAATATTTAGTGGTTCCGTTGTCGGCACTCGCGGTGTGGTTTATTTTATTCAAAGGGTCATTTAAGACAACTCAAAAAGTTTTTTTGCTTTTTTCCTTTTTTTATATCGTTTATATTATCAATGGTTTTGTGATTGGACCGGATTTTGGCGCCGCTTTAAAAAGTTTGGTGACGCCGACGATCGAATGGACCACGCCATTTTTAGTTACCATGATCGCGCTTATCGGCACGACCATTACTCCTTGGGGGCAGTTTTTCATTCAGTCGTATGTGGTGGACAAAGGGCTCGACATCAAACATTATCGCACCGAACGCTGGGAGGTTTTTATCGGGGCTTTTATCACCGATATCGTCAGTTTTTTTATTATTATTTCCACCGCCGCCACACTCTATAAACACGGTATCAGGATTTCGGACGCCAAAGACGCGGCCATCGCGCTCCAGCCTTTGGCCGGTCATTTGGCGCAACTGTTGTTTGCGTTTGGATTGTTCGTGGCCTCGATGCTGGGCGCGTTTATTTTACCGGCGGCGACCGCGTACGCGATTTGCGAGGCCTTTGGCTGGGAAAATGGATTTGATACCACTTGGAAAAATGGCAAGATTTTTTACGGGATTATCTTGGCTTGCATCGCAGTGCCGGCGCTGATCGTTCTTTTGCCTCGGATTTCGCTCATCAAGATCATGATTCTTTCGCAAGATGTCAACGGTATTTTATTGCCGTTTATTTTATTGTTTGTGATGAAGATAATAAACGACAAACGAATAATGGGGGAATATACGAATAAACTTTTGGGCAATGTTATCGCTTGGCTTACTATTGTCGGTATTTTAACCGCGACCGCTTGCTTGATCGTCGCTTCCTTTATGGGGCTGAATTAGGGAAATGAGTTTCCCTTGATTCAATCCGCTTTTAAATTCTTCGTAGCGCTCGCCTACGAATTTTTGCATTTTATTTTTAAATACAGCGGCGCCGTATTGCTCGGCGTGTTCACGAATTTTATGTGAGTGCCAATTGCGGGGATCAAATTGATTGATTGTTTGAAGCAGGCTTTCCCAGTTTTGCATGGAAAAAAATACTCCGGTTTCGCCGGCTACGACGGTCTCGGTCGCGCCACCCTCGTCATAGGCGATGATTGGTCTGCCGGCTGACATCGCTTCGATCGCCGTGATGCCGCAGTCCTCGTTTTGTGGATGAATAAATGCCAAACATCGGCTCATCAACTGGGCTTTGTAGTCATCGGTTATTTGACCGAGAAATTGAATATTGGGGCGCGCGTGTTTTAGCAGTCTTTCTCTTTCCGGGCCATCGCCAAAAATAATCAATGGTTTTTTGAGGCGATTAAATGACTCCACCACCAGATCCAGGCGCTTATAGGGGACTAACCGGCCACCGGCCAAAAAATAATCTCCCAGCTCATTTGATGGAGTAAATTTATGTGTCTCGACCGGCGGATAAATCACATCGCTTTCACGGCGATAATATTTGGTTATGCGTTGAGCGACTGTTTTTGAGTTCGCGATGAAATGATCGACGCGATCAGCGCTCATTTTATCCCAAAGGCGCATGCGATGAATAATTCCCGGCAAAAAGATTTTAATAAAAAAATTATATTTTAAATCAGCCACATATTTATGGGTATCAGCCCACAAAAATCGGGGAGGAGTGTGGCAATAAGAAATGTGAAGCGAGCTGGGGCTGGTGATCACTCCTTTGGCAAAAACACTGCTCGATGATATGACGACATCATACGCGCGCAAATCATGATCTTCGGTGGCGTGCGGCATCCATGGCAAATACCACTGATAAGCTGTTTTTATCCAAGGCAGACGAGCCAAAAATGACTCGCGAATGCGCTCCGGATTTAAATAGGGGATGCGATCATGATCGTGAAATAAAACAAAAATAGGCGCCTCCGGCCAAATCTCATGCATGGCTTTTAGCACCCGCTCGGCCCCCCCGTCTTGCGATAAATAGTCGTGGACCAGCGCGATTCGCATACGGCTCTAATATACCCCCTTTTTTCTAAATACGACAAACGGAGTTTTGGCCAAAATAATCAGATCGGAAAGAAGCGACCATTTTTCGATATATAAAGTATCGAGTTTTATTTCTTCTTCAAAACTTAAATCTGATCGGCCGGAAATTTGCGCCATGCCGGTAATGCCCGGTTTGATCGCGAGCACGGCCTTGTGGTGTTTTTGATATTGCGCCACCTCGCGCGGTTGGTGCGGGCGCGGACCGACCAGGCTCATCTTGCCCGATAACACATTAAAAAATTGCGGAATCTCATCAAGCGACCAGCGCCGGATAAATCGGCCAAATGTGGTCACGCGCGGATCGTTTTTAATTTTGTAGACCGGTCCGGATTTGGCGCTGTTAGTCTTGATCAGTTCGGCCTCGGCGCGCAAAGCGCTGGCATCGGTAGATTTAAATTGGGCGCCGGTGCAATATTTTTGATACATCGAACGAAATTTGAAAGCAAAGAAATTTTTACCTTTACGGCCAACGCGCTCGTTTTTGTAAATTATCGGTCGACCGGTTTCCAGTAGAATCACCAAAGAGCATATTATAAATATTGGCGAAAAAATAACAATCAAAACAATGCTTCCAATAATATCAAAAAATCTTTTGGTGATGGCGCCCCAGCCGGTGAGGCGGGTGCGCGAAAGCTCTACTACCGGCACATCGGCGATAGTGTAGATCGTCATATTGGACGAAATGGTGGCAAATAAATCGGCGGAATATTTAAACACAATGTGGCGCTCGTTCGCGTAATCAATCGCTGACAATGCCGAGTCTTCATCGGCTTTCGGATCGGCAAAAATTATCTCATCCGGTTTCAAGGCCTCTATCTTATTTGAAGCGGAGGTAAAATCCGGAAATTGCCCCACCACTAAATATCCCAGCGACCGGTCGCCGGTCAATGTTTGGGCGATTCGATTGGCGATGGTTTCGTGACCAACGATGACAGTGCGTCGTAACCCGAGTCCCAGGTGATTTAGGCCCATCTTTAGTAATTTGATCAAAATTCTTTCGGCGCAAACAAAAATAGTCGCGAGAATCCAGCCGGCCAAAACCAAAAAGCGCGAATCGAATTTTTGAAGCGATAAAAAAACATATAAAGCAATGCCGGCAAATCCGGTAGCGCTCGCAAACACAATGCGGCTCAAATCGCGCGCCAGTTTGCGATTGGGATTGGTGTGGTAAAGTCCGTTAAACGCGAAAATGATCACCCAGCCGGCTGATACGGCCAGCACCAGGGGCCAGTATCTCGGCCAGCGTAGATCAAAAAGGATCGGCCGGACAGTAGTGACAAAATCCGCGTAACGCAAAGCATAAGCCGAAAATCCGGCCATAACCAGCGCCAAATAATCAAGCGGTAACTGCAAAAAAGTAAAGGTAAGCTCGAATTTTTTCATGAGTTTGATTATGATGATATTTTACCGTATTTTGACGGTTTGGTCAAACCGTTTGTTTGGCGTTGGTCTTGCGTTTTGATGGCAAACAGAGTAATATTGACATATATGAAAATCATTATTTCCAAATCAAAGGCGCCGGACGCGGTACGGGCGATTCGTCGTTGCGGTTACGGTCAAGTGGTGGATCGTCGGGCCGGCACGGTGAGCTACGCGCGTCGAATGAGCGCCGTTGGTCTATACCCGCGCTTTCATGTGTATATAGATAATTTGAGCGAAAATTGGTCGTTTAATCTGCATCTTGATCAAAAAGCGGCGATTTACGAAGGGGTAACCGCGCATTCGGGTGAATATGACGGCGAAGTGGTGGAGCGAGAGGGTGAGCGGATTACGCAGATCATAAACGGCGCGACCACTTGACATCAAACGATATTTATGCTTTAATTACATTTCCCGGACAACTTGCTTTAGAGTCATCTACCCCCCAAAGATGCAGAGCAGGTTGTTCCGGGTTTCATTAAAATCAAACCATCCCGACATTGTCGGGATGGTTTTAGTTCGTAATTGTAAGCCGAATTTTGTCTCCCGACGAAGTCGGGACAATGATCATTTATCTAGTCGCGCCATTACTGGAGCGATCGTGTGCGAGCGAACTTTTCGAATCCCGACATAGTCGAGAAACGCTGCTCTTGCATCAGGCAGGGCTTGGCACTCCACATCCTCGCGGATAGGAGAGCATAGTAGCTTTAGACTCGAGATCTAAAACCTCCATGCGCTTTTCACCTTTTATGAACAGTATATCGGCGTTGCCGTCGACTAACCGCTTCATTAGTATTGTCTCTGTGCCGCTATCCCGACCCGTGTTTTTACAAACCGGGTGGTGGGTATTACCCACTGCCACTTTACTTAGGCCCGAAAGCCATAAGCAGATGTTCGGACTTTCCCCCCCGACTTAGTCGGGGCGATCATTTCTTACGAACTTGGTAAATATAGCACAAATTTAGCCGTTTGTCAAGCGGTCAATTGGCGCCAGCCGATATTATTTTTTTCTTTTATTCACCACCGTCACATCGTTTTTAACTTCGCCTTTGACAAATGATCTGATATTATCAATGGTGGCATCAACAATGCGTTGTAATGCTTCGGTGCTATTGAAGGCATTGTGCGGGGTGACAATCGTATGGGGGTGGTCGATAATTATATTATTCATCAAATTGGTTTTGAGCTGACAATCCGTGCAGCCACCAATGATTTTTTCTTCGTTTTGAATCAGGTTTTCGTCTTCGAGCACATCCAATCCGGCGCCGGCAATCTGATTGGTTTGGAGCGCCCACACGAGGGCTGAAGGATCGATCAGTCCGCCGCGCGCGGTATTGATGAGATACGCGCCTTTTTTTATTTTTTTAATATTTTTTTCATTGATCAAATGATATGTCTCTTTGAACAGCGGGACATGCAGGCTGATAAAATCCGATCCGGCCAAAAGTTTATCAAACGACAAATACTGAAAATCCAATTTTTTCGCCAAATCTTTATTTGGGTGTGGGTCGTATCCCACGACTTTCAAGTCAAATCCTTTGGCCATTTTGATCAAGTGCGCTCCAATATGCCCAGTGCCGATCACCCCCAAAGTTTTGCCGGCCAAATCCACGCCCCGTAGCCCATGAAAATCATAGACGCCTTCCTTGACCCGTTTGACTGATTGAAATAATTTACGGGTGAGGCCGAGAATCAAGGCCATGGTGTGTTCGGCCACGGTATTTTCACCATAGAATGGCACATTGCACACCGGGATTTTTTTGGCGCGCGCGGATGCGAGGTCGATGTGATCAAAGCCGGTGCTCATGGTGGCGATCATTTGTAACTTTGGCAATTTGTGGATGATGGCTTTGGTCACCGATGATTCGACAAAGACCGCCAAAATATCAGTTTTGGGGTCGATGTTCTCTTCGGAGATATTTTGTTCGGTAATCGAACAAGAAAATCCGGTCATTTTGGAGCGCAAATAATCTTTCATTTCCGGCCAAATGCCGTAAAAATGAATATGATGCTTGGAGATAGGCATAAAAATATATTTAATTATGCCTATATTATACTCGGTTGCGGTTGTCTTTACAAGTTAATTTTTTCGGCCACATAGTCCACATCTTTGTCCCCGCGACCGGATAAATTTACGATGATAATCTGATCGTGAGGCAGGGTAGGGGCGAGTTTGAGCGCGTGCGCGATAGCATGGCTGCTTTCGAGTGCCGGAATTATTCCTTCGACGCGAGATAGCTCCATGAACGCTTCGAGCGCGTCGCCATCGGAAGCGGTGGCATAGCTCACTCGACCGGTATCTTTGAAATGTGAATGTTGCGGACCGACGCCGGGGTAATCCAACCCGGAAGCGATCGAATGCACCGGTAGCGGTTCACCATTTTCGTCTTGAAGCAAATAGGTCATCATGCCGTGAATTACGCCGGGTTTGCCGAGGGTGAGAGTGGCCGCGTGCTCGCCCGGCTTGAAACTTTTTCCCGCCGGTTCGACGCCGATCATTTTGACATCATCGTTGAGAAATTCAAAAAATAACCCCATGGCATTACTGCCACCGCCGACGCAAGCGATGAGATAATTGGGCAAGCGATTTTCCTGCGTCAAAATTTGCGCGCGCGCTTCGCGACCAACGACTGATTGGAAATCACGCACCATCATCGGGTAGGGATGAGGGCCGACGACCGAGCCGATGGCGTAAAATATTTCTTGCGGATTTTGCGCGTAGATAGTAAAGGCGCTATCCACCGCTTCTTTTAGACAACGACCTCCTGTTTCTACACTCACTACTTTGGCACCCAGTAATTTCATGCGAATCACATTGGGGTGTTGTTTGGCGATATCGATCGCGCCCATGTGAATTTCGCACTGAAGACCAACGATCGCGGCCGCGGTAGCGAGCGCCACCCCATGTTGGCCGGCGCCGGTTTCGGCGATTAGTAATTTTTTACCCATGCGTTTGGCCAGTAGCGCCTCGCCCAAGCAGTGGTTGATTTTGTGCGCTCCGGTGTGGTTGAGGTCTTCGCGTTTGAGATAAATTTTGGCGCCGCCGAGTTTGGCGGTGAGATTACGCGCGTAGTACAGCGGTGATGGCCGACCCACATAATTTTTTAACAAGTCTTCGTATTCAGTGATAAATGCGGGATCGTTTTTAGCTTTTTCGTATTCAGTCGCCACTTCGTCAAGACTCGTTTTGAGCTGGGGCGGTACAAATTGTCCGCCATATTCGCCGAAGTAACCGGCTTGATTGGGTAAGTTTTTTAGATCTGTCATATATTTGAAAATAAATATTAAAACTCAAGCGCGGGAGGCATCGCCAATAATTGGTGCATGAGTTTTGACAGATAAAGTGTTTCATAAGAAAAAAGCGCCAGGCCCCGATGCGCGCAGTGCGTATCGGGGCGAGGCGGTGTGGCGGCCCGTCAGCAGTAGAGCAGGGTGTTGCTCCCCGGCGCTTCGGGCAGTTGAGTGCCCTTGTCGTCCTTGGCCGGGGGCGCGGGTGGTTCCTTGCTCGGCGCCGGGTTGGGAGCCGAAGGCAGTGAGGGGTGCTCCGGCAGAGGCGGGACATAACCGGATTCAGGCGCCATGGCCATACTCCTTTAAAGAACTGTTGCGAAACAAAAATGCCCGGGTCAGTGCCCGGGCGACTTGACGCAAACATCAAATAGCTTAAACCAGGCACCGCAACGAGCGACTCCACTGCCATTGATTTAAGTTATTTGATCTTCGCGCCATACATTTTCAAAATTTTATTAAATCCGCCGTTTTTGTTTTTGAGCTCGCGCGCTCCGCGGGTGACGGTGGCGATGGCCACCTTGAGTTGTCTGCTGATTAATCGTTGTGGTTTGTCGGTAGCGAGCATTTTAATGAGTTGCCAGCGGGTGGCGATGTTGGTCATTTCCTCGGGCGTGAGCAGATCTGACAAAAATTCCGCCATCAATTTTGGGTCTTTGATTTGGGCGAGTAGGGTTGAGATTTCTTTTTGGCGGAAATTCATATATCACTGTCCTATTACAATAGTACACTGCATTGCGATCGCAGTCAAGATAGCCTGTGGATAAGTGAATATTTACACCTCGATCACCACCGGCAACACCATTGGTCGTTTTTCCGTTTTGGTGAACAAAAATTGTCCGACATAGTCGCGGATTTTGTTGCGAATGTAGTTGGTATCGGCCCAAGACAAGGGATCGGAATCCATCACGATTTTTTTGACGCGGTGGCGCAGGTCCTCAATCAGTTCTTTGTTTTCTTTGAGAAAGACAAATCCGCGCGAAATAATATCCGGGTTTTGGATCAGTTTGCCGGTCTTAGAGTCCACGGTCGCGATGATCACGATCATGCCGTCCTCAGCGAGCACTTGGCGGTCGCGCAAGACGATATTGGTTTCATCCGAGACGCCGAGACCATCGACAAATACATAATCCGACTGGATTTTGTTTTTTGTCAAAACGCCCGCTCCGGCTTTAAATTCCATTACCTGGCCATTGTCGGCGATAAAAATGTTTTCTTTGGGGAAGCCCATACTCATCGCCACTTTGGCATTATAGTGCAATAAAAAGTGGTTGCCTTCGATCGGAATAAAATATTTCGGATTGATGAGGCGCGTCATCAGTTTGACATCGTCGGCTTTGGCATGGCCGCCGGCGTGCACATCCATCATTTGATAATGGATCACTTCGGCGCCTTTGCGAAATAAAGTATCTTTGAGGCGTTGCACGGTGCGCTCGTTGCCCGGAATGACCGATGATGAAAACACCACCGTGTCGCCCGTGTGCAGGCGCACGCTTTTGTGTTCGCCATTGGCGATGCGCATCAGTGAAGCGTTTTTTTCGCCCTGGGCGCCGGTGCAAACGATCACCACTTTGTTGTCCGGATAACTCTCGATGTGGCGCAAATCAATCAAAGTTTTGGGGCTGAATTTCATGTAATTGAGCTCGCGCGCGATCGCCACATTGTTTTTCATGCTATAGCCGTCGAGCGCCACAATTTTACCGAGTTTTTCCGCGGTCTCGATGATCTGTTTGATGCGCGTCAGCAGAGAAGCAAAAGTGCCGATGATGATGCGTCCCGGCGCTTTGCCGATGATGTCTTCGAGGTTGGTGCCGATCTCGGATTCGGAAATCTGATGCCCCGGAGATGAAGCGTTGGTCGAGTCGGTCATGAGAGCCAAGACGCCTTCACTGCCGATGCGCGCTATTTTTTGCAGATCCGCCGGCTGGTCGTTTGATCCCGGTTGATAGTCAAATTTCCAGTCGCCGGTATGCACGATTACGCCTTCGGGTGAGCGCACGACGATGCCCATCGAATCGGGGATATTGTGGTTGAGATGAAAAAACTCCAATTCGAATTTACCTAAATGAAGTTTGTCGTCAATTTTTAAATTATTTAATTTTAATGGTTGCAGACCGCTATAATCTTCCTGGCGTTTTTTGATGATGGCGTTGGTGAGGGGCAAGGCAAAAATCGGCGGATAACCGAGCGCCGGAATAGTGTGGGGGATGGCGCCGATATGATCGTAGTGGGCGTGAGAAATGATAATCCCGCGGATATTTTTTTCTTTGCCTTTGAGATAAGACATGTTGGGAATGATGTAATCGATGCCCGGCATATCTTCTTCGGGAAATTGCAGCCCCATATCAATCATAATGATGTCGTCGCCGTACTCAAACAAGGTGCAGTTGCGGCCGACCTCTTCGAGGCCTCCGAGCACCATGACTTTTAGCTTGGACTCGTCCATTCCGCGAAAGCGGGCGAATGATGGTCGGCTGATTTGCGGACGAAAAGCGCGCCGAGAGTGGTGCGGTCGGGATGAATGAGGTGTCGTCGGTCGTTGTGACGGCGCTTGGGCCAGCGCATTGGCTGACGGAGTGGTGGATGGTTTCTGGGTAGAAAACATAGTGATTAAATTACAAATAATAAATTGCAAATACCAAATAAATCACAAATTACAAATTTTAAAATAATCAAATAAAATATTTAAGATTTGATATTTATTTGGTATTTGTAATTTTGGATTTTGGATTTGTCGAGTGTGGGCACGGAGAGACTCGAACTCTCAAGGGTTACCCCATGCGCTTCTGAGACGCACGCGTATACCAATTCCGCCACATGCCCGTATTGTCGGTGATTATTTCCAATCCCAAGTAGATTTTATATACCAATCCGTGAGATTCGTATAGCGATCAGCGGGAGTGAGGATATTTTTAATAGTAATTCCTTTGACTTCTCGATTGACGATAAAATTGTAGTAAGGCGTGTAGATAAAAATCGCCGGCAGGTCTTTGGCCAGCACATCTTGAAATTGTTTATACAGTTTTTCTCGTTCGGCGCTGACAGTGGTCGCGCGCGCGTCTTCGAGCAGTTTGTCGGCGGTGCGACTGGCGTATTTGGCCAGATTTAATCCGGGATATTCGGTTTGGCTCGAGTGCCAAAAAGGATAAATATCCGGATCAGCCCCCACCAATTCGCCATAAAGCAACACGGCGTAATCGCGATCTTTGATCGCGCCTCGATTGATCTGGCGCGCGGCATTGGCGATGATTGTGACTTTGATCCCGAGCGCTCGCCATGACTTAGCTATCGTTTCGGCGGCTTTTTGGTATTCGGATGTGTCGGCGGTAGTGATCGTGAGTGAAAGAATTTTTCCTTCTTTATTTTTGCGATAATACGATTGTCCGGTGGTCATCTCGGCGCGCACGCTATCGGCCACTGTCTGGCGAATATTTTTTATGCTCGTGCTGGCCATCTCGGGAGTAGAGCTGGGATTTTTTTGGATCGCGTCGATTTCCGCTTGGTGGTTTTTCAAAAGAGCCGCGTTTTCGATTTCAAAATATTCTTCGGGTTGGATGCGGGTCCAGTTTTTATCCAATAAAGCGCCGGCGCCACTGGCGTCAAAAACAATTTTTTTAATTTCCGGATAATATCCCAGTTGTCCCGGCAAGATCGGGGAATCAATCGCGATTCCGTTGCCGCCAAGCGCTTGGGTGACCACTTGGTTTTTATCGATGGCCATCGCGAGCGCTTGGCGCAAATTCGCGTCTTTGAGCAATGGCTCCGCGCTATCGTTTAAAAATAACGCGGTGTATTGAGGCAGGGATAGGGGATGGTTGATCAGGTTATTGCCGGTAATTTTATCTTTTAGATTATTTGGCAAAAAACTGACGGCCAGCACGGTTTTGCCGCGTAACGCCTCAAGCGCTTGCTCGTAATCATTGTAAAATTTAAAAATAGCGGTTTGAATATACGGTGATTTTTTGTGATAGCGGGGATTGCTCGCGATGGTGTAGCTTTGGATTACACCGGTATCGTCTTTGACCATTTTTTCAAATTTCCACGGACCGGTGCCGACCGGTTGGAGATTATTTTTCGCGAGGCGCATGTTGGCCGGCGCGATATCCCCCCAGATATGTTCCGCGATGATACCGGTAGTGAGCGTATTCAAAAAAGGAGCAAACGGTTCTTTGAGAGAAAACTTGACGCGGAAATCATCGAGTTTTTCTACGGTCACGCCCTGAAAAGCGGAATAAAGCGGACTGCCTACCTCGGCATTTTGGATGGTTTCAAAAGTAAGCAAAACATCGTTGGCGTTAAATTTTTCACCATCTGACCATCTGACATCTTGACGCAAGGAAATCGTATAGGTTTTTTGGTCAGTGCTCACGGTGTAGCCGCTCGCGAGATCGGGCATGAGTTTGCCGGTGGTCGAATAACGAAACAATCCGGAATAAACCAGCGGTGTCAAATTGGCGTCTACTTCATTGCCCGAAGAAAATACCGGGTTGATGTATTTGGGTTGGCCGACCACGGCCTCGGAGTACTCGCCGCCATTTTTTGGGCCAAAAACAAGATGGCTCTTGATGGTCGCGCCGAGCCAGATGACCGCGGTCAAGGCGATGGCGCCAAGCGCGCCCGCGACGATTTGTTTTTCACGGTTAGACAAAAACCGCCCAATATAGCGTAATTGGTTGAATGATGGTAAAAAGCCGTTTGAGAGGCTGTTTACCAATTTTTTATCAAAATTTTTATAGGACGGCACTGAGCTTTTTTTAAGCCAGCGCGTCAAAGTATCGCGAAGAGACATGATTAATAAAGAGTGGCGCCGATCGCTTTTTAGAGGGCGAGGCGCAGAAGAGATAGACCGAAGAAAATAACTGCAACTGTTACGGTGGCAATGTGAAGGATTTTGTCGATGCCGCGTTTGGTGCTGTAGATGTTGCTCGAGCCCCCAAATACGCCGGACAAGCCGGCGCCTTTTTGCTGTAAAAGAATGGCCAGAATCAAGAAAGAGGCCAAAACGAATTGAATGATGTTAAATACGGTTTCACGCATAAAATATAGAAAGATATTGGAAGCAGGATTGATAGAATAAGTATATCATATGTGGAGGACGGTGTCAATATGGAGGTGGTTTTTGGAGGTGGTTTGGGGGGGCACTCTTTCAATAAAATCAGAAGTTTGGTATCATTGGTGGTAGGTGAATAATTAGCCGAAGTATTTAAATATGCCCACCAGGCAAGAAAAATCAGGGAAAGATGAAGCGCAACAATCAATTAGTAGCGAACCAAGCATAAAAAACAATCGCGATGTTGAATCGTTATTTTTGCGTCAAGAACAATTGTTTGACGCGATTGAAAAATCCGAGTTATCTCCCGAGCAAAATGTCGAGGTTTTGTCTCGGCTTTTTGAACATGCGCCCAAAGACGCTTTAAAATTGGCTACGCGTTTGCGGGTGCCACCGGGCGAAATCACGGCCTGCATCAATCGGTCGGAATTTTTTTTGAAACATCCGTTGTTAGTTACAGATATTGAGGCAAGCTTGGAGAAATTCCGAGCCGAATTGAGTGGTTCGGTAGTGCGAAATTTATCAGATAATGAAGCAATCCAAGCAGTCAATTGCCAGATTGATATTGAAGTCGCGCATTCCAATTTGACATCCGGCGTCAAAGAATTTGACAAAATAATGCAAGCGCGCGAGTATCCGAAATTTTTAGAAGATCGACGCGCCGGCAAAGAAAGAACCGATGATCCGCAAATCGTCCCAATAATTGACGCCATGGATCAGCTCTACTCGGAATTTATGCGGACGAGAAAATTTAAAGAGTCTGGCGATGGTCTCAAAAAAGACAATAGGAGTCGAGGCGAACAAATGGCTGAGTCTTTTTTGGAGCAGGTAGCCGAGGCGGGTAAGCATAAGTTTTTTTCCGGCGGGATCAAATATATTGTTTTTGATTATTTGCGCCGCGATGATCCCGATGCGTTGTGGGCCGAGGTGCAAGCGGATTTTGCCGATAGTAAAATATTGCAAGAAAGATACGAAAGCCCCGATGATTTGTACGCGCTCATGATCAAGCGCAAGCCGTCAAATTTGAATTTCAAAATCGAAGACGCTTATCGCGATTGCGACGCCGTGTATAATTATTTAATCAAGCGTGGCTTAAAGACCGAGGCCGAAGAAATGCAGTATTGCTCGCTGGTCAGTTTTGAAACCGTCCAAGCGATTCGAGAAAAATTGGGTATGGCCCATGAGAGTTGGGATCGAGATTTCGCCAAAGCGGAATACAAAATGTTGGACACGGTGCACCATTTGGAAGATCGAAACGCGCGCCAAAGGCTCGTCGCGGAGATCAATGAGTCATTCGCGGATAGACATATATCTGAAATCAAGCAAGAGATGAAGCGCGAAAAAATGGGTAAAATCTCATTAGACAGTCTGTCTCAAAAAAGTTGGTCAAGCCAAATCGGCGGTCCGTATAGATTTTATTGTTCGAGTAAAGGATTTTTTGTTTATGCGTTTAATCGTCTTAGTTCGAATGTGGCAGGAGAAGATGTGTCATTTGCTGGAACTGTTACGCGCGATGAAGAAAATAAGAAAGTTACCATTAAATTATTTGATGCGTCTACCGGTCCGGACACACAAATAAAAGTACCGCCTACTATTATCCAAGATGTACGAGCGCAATTGGATGGCGATATCCACGATGATCTTTTTCGGTTGGTTGGCGTGACAAAAACAAAAGAAATCATGAAAGATTTTGATGATTACTTTGGGTTTAGAAAAGATCCGGCCGACGGTAAATATTATGCGGTTGGGCGAAAGGGTGATGATGTGGTGGCGTATTCGTATGATATTCAAGTTGATCAAAAGGCGGCTTCTATCACAGCGGATCATCCCCGTGTCATCTTTAATTCCGAAAAAGACGAATATGAGGTCGCCGGAATGAAAGACCGCAAGTCGGTCAAACATTCATTTGATGGGCGAGAGATTGGTTCTTTGCCGCACATTGACGAGTCTGACGGAGTGGTTTGGATAAATGGAGTTTGTTATTCGATGGTTGACAGCCAACACTCATTTTCATTTGAAAATAGTCAAATCTTAAATCCCCGTTTACCGGACTGTGATTTGCTTGGAACACACAACGGCAAGTTGGTGGCAAGACCCATTCTCAAGAAAGATGGCTCGCTAAATGAAGGCAATTACTTTTTAGACGAAGATTTTAAAGAATATAATATTTCACCGGACGATGTGTTGCCTTTTGTATGGTATAATGATCAAGGCGAAAAAAAAGTGGCGTATGACTGGATTATTTCCGTAGGCGATGTGAAAATTCCCGGTAAACAATATGAACTTGTGGTGGAATACAAGAATGATAGCAATCGTTTTTTTAGAGTCATGGAAATACAAGATAGTTATTTTAAATTATTTTTTACAGATCAAAACGGAGAACGCGTTACCCGTGATTTTATTGAGCCGGATGAGCAGGTGAATAGCGTCGATATTAAAGATGGCAAATTATTGATATGTTTGGGAGTTAAAGATCAAAACTCTGCGCACTACAATGCCAAAATTCTCGAATTTGAAATGCCGGAGTCGGTCGAAGACAAAGAAAAACGAAGAAAAAAAGAATTTGACACGCGCATCGCGCAGTGGGCAGAAGAACAAATGGAGCATGGACCCGGGGGTGAGAGACAGAGAAATGAAAGAGCTGCGTATTTTATGTTTGGCAACGATAGTGAAAAGGCTTGGCAATGGCGAGAAAAAAAATTTTCTGAAGGTAGAGATAGCTATATGATCGCCGGTTCTTTGGCCGGTTTAGATTCGGAACGAGCGTGGAAAATGAGGGGTATTTTAATGGAGGATATTTTAATGGGTAGCAGACAAATGTTGCATAGTTTAAGCTTTATCGATTCGCCAAAGGCGCAACAAATAAAAGAGAGGATATACGGAGAAGCTGAAGCAGTGGGAGATGGAGGTGAAAAGACAGCAGTTATTCGTTCATTATCTGGTTGCGACTCCGATAGTGCTTGGAAAATACGAGAAAAATATTTTGAATACGCGAAAAGATCGAAATTTTTTCCCGATGAATTGAGTAGCAGCTTGGATGGTTTTGAATCAGGGCGCAAGCATCAGATGGGTGGTGAATTATTTCGTTATATGTTGAAATGCGGATTTACTTCCGGACATTTTTACGCGGCTGAATTGCAATCCATCCCTTTTTTATCGGTAGGCGACGAACAGTCGTGGAATAGTTTAAAAGTTTTTGTAGATAATATATCAGGCCACAAAGACGCGAGATTCGTATCAGAAATACGAGAATTGATTTTTAGAAAATTTCATCTGGGCATGCACGATCGGCGTAATTTGATGTTGATGCGTCGTAGTGACATGTTCACGCCCGATCAATTATCTCAAATCGAGAATATTTACGATCAAGTCGATGCGGCCGTGGAAAGCAAGTCGAATTCCGTGA
>JBAYHH010000016.1:0-17065 GCA_041666265.1 Candidatus Magasanikiibacteriota bacterium
CCGGCGGGGCAGCGTTCGGGGTGGGGCATCATGGCCATAGCGTTGCCGACGGTGTTGCAGACGGCGGCCAAATTGTACATGGCGCCGTTGGGGTTGACGGGAAATTCTTCGGAGATTTTTCCATTGTCGTCGCAATAGCGAAAAACAGTTTGGTTATTTTGTTTCAAATCTTCCAATAGTTCTGGTGGTATTACGAATCGTCCTTCACCATGCGCCACCGGTATGTGCATAAATTCACCGGGCTTAAGCGAGCGCGAAAAAGCGCAGGCATTACTCGGCGCGGATAATTGCACATTTACCCAAGCATTGTAAAATCCAGTGCCAAGCACTCGGCCATCTTTGACGCGTTTGTTCACGGCCAAAGCCATGCCCACTTGGTTATCATTTAACCCAGGCACAATGCCGGTTTCCACCAAAATTTGCGCGCCGTTGCAGATGCCTAAAATCGGTTTGCTTTTGTCGTTTTCGATTTTTAGATATCTCATGATTGGGTCAAGCGAAGCAATGATGCCGGAGCGTGATCGGTCTTCGTATGAAAAACCGCCCACAATAAAAAATCCATCAAATTTTTGTAGATCGCCGGGATTTTGATTCCACAAAAATTCCACCGGCTCCATGCCGGCCGTGCGGATAGCGCGGATGGATTCGGATTCGGCGTTACTGCCTGGGAATTGGATGATTGCGATGAGCATAGATTGAATAGCAAGTAGCAAATAGCAATTTGTCATCCTGAGCGAAGTCGAAGGATCTAATTATGTTATTTGATGTGATAGATTCTTCGGCTTCGCTCAGAATGACAGTAAAACGCCTACTATCGAAGGTCAAGTGTCTCACTGGTATATATTAAATTTTTCGGTTGAATTATAACCTGTTTTTTACCAACGGTCACAATTCCAGCATCAATCGCTTCAAATCCTGTTTGTTTGATAATTTCCAAAGTTTTTGCAACTGCGAGCGGTGAAATAAATATCGCGTAGTCCATACCCATATTATAGGTCTGATACATTTCGTATTCCGATAGTTCCGCATATTGCGCAATCACACCAAAGACCTCTTGCGGTTCAAATATTTTTTCAATGGTATAAGTGAAGTTCCCGCGCGCGCGCATTAGTTTGCGCAGGCCATGGCCGGTAATGTTGGACACATAATGCACATCCACGCCATCGGCAAACATATTTTGAAATAATTTGGCGTAAATATTGGTGCGATTCAAAACTGCTTCGCCATACATGGTGCCACTTGGTAATTTCGTCGCATATTTTTCCGGTAATCGGTCGGCAACAGCACGCGCCAGTGATAGTCCGTTGGCGTTCACGCCAGTGCTTTTGAGCAAAATAATTCTATCACCATCGACTAACTTTGTATCGGTAATTAAATGGTCCACAATACCCACCGCTGATCCGCCCAAATCAATACAATCCGGTGCCACTATTTTGGTCAAAGTCGGGCTCTCGCCTCCGCCCCAACTGGCCCCGGCCGTGTCACAACCCTGTTTCCAGCCCAAAATCAGGTCGCGCAGGCGGGGTTCGTCGCCAAACCAGTCATTGGATCCCACCGCCCAATAAGCATGCACAGCGAGCGGTTTGGCGCCTACCGTAATTAAATCATTAATTATCGTCGCCACTGTTTCGTAGCCGATAATATCGTAATAGGTTTTGCCGGAAATTTTGCGTATCTCGTCGGCCACCAGATTTTTTGTCCCCAAACCCTCAATCACGCTAGCCATATGGATATCTCCTTGTTTCCAAACATAAGCCGATTCACCACGGCTGTCGGTAATTTCACTCATGCCGTGTTGTTTTAAATTCAATCCGGTCATCGCGGCCGATGTTTGAGCAAGTTTTTTGATGGGATCTTTTTTGTCGTAGTCATCACCGACTTGGGAGTAGGTGAGGGAATTGGGATTTGACATAAATATATGGATTTGATAGTTTAATTTAAACCGTTTCAAGGAGGTCTATATGGATACGGCGCTTGTTCGTGTTCAGGCCAATGATGGCAGCACTGTGGAGATTCAAATTTTTGGATCCTCCAGCGCGCGACCCGAGTCGCGCGATACTCATCAAGTCGTTCTTGGAAAAGTGGACGCCCAACGAGCGAAAGCGTTCGTTGATCTGGCCCGTCAACTTCTCAAAATCGCCAACCCCGTGCTTGCTCACGAGGGACGGGAGTTCAGGGTCGATTCGTTTGGTCATCCGGAAGGGCTGGCCAAGTGAATCATCTGTTTTTGAAAGGGGCGTGTGGGACTGTGCTTTGGCCGGTCCCTTTTTTTATAATTTATTTCGCAATCCATCGGTCCAGGCTTTTTTTGCATCTGTTAAAGAACAATCAACACAATCATTAATCTCAGATCCTTCGGCTACGCTCAGGACAAGCCTTTTTTCGTCAGTCGTCTTGCCGATCAGCATCGCCTCTACATCATATTTTTTAAAAATATCCGACACCACCTCCACGCTTTCGGGAGCGACTTCTAATACAAAGCCGCCGGTTTCGGACCAGAGACATTTGTCGGAGCGGAGAGGCGCATCATCCATTTTGTTTTTTGATAGAACAGATTCTTCGCTGCGCTCAGAATGACAGTTGGCGAGGGAATGGCAAGGTATAGATACTTGTAATCCAATCTCATTTTTAAAACTCATTTCAGCGAGGGTGGTGGCGATACCGCCATCTGAAATATCGTGCGCAGATAAAATCAAGCCAGCGTCAATCGCATCGGTAAGCGCAAAAATTTGATTTTCCGCTTCCTTAAAATCCGGCTTGGGGACATTAGCGCCGAGCTCACCAAACAAATCATAATACACACTCCCACCACATTCATTCTTGCGTTCGCCGACCATCAGCAAGATTGATTCCGGCTGTTTGAATGACATGGTGATCGCTTTGTTGACATCATTCAATTTCCCCAAACACGAAATTATCGCGCTCGGGGCGATCGGTTTGCCTTTTGATTCGTTATACAGTGATACATTACCGGAAATAATCGGCACAGGAGAATCGGGCGAACTTTTTAAGTGAATATTTTTTCCGGCTTCGGACACTCCACGCGTGCCCTCGACAAATTCCCACATCTGTTCCGGTTTTTCCGGATTGCCATAACATAAGCAATCGGTGAGCGCCCACGGCACCGCGCCGACAGTTGCGACATTGCGCATGCTTTCTATCACCGCATTCGCGCCACCCCAATACGCGTCAATTTTTCCATAGCGTGGATTGCTATCCACCGACAAGGCAAAACCGACATTTTTAATTTCCGCCGGATATTTTTCGTCCATAAACGGCCGCATCACGCCGGCATCGGCTTCGCCCGGCTCAAAGACGGTGATGCCTTGCACTTGCTTATCATATTGCTCATACACCGGCACGCGTGAGGCGACATTTTCATGCGCCAAAATTTTCAAAAATATTTCATTGTACGACCATCGTTTGTCGTTGTCATTCCCGTGAAAACGGGAATCCAGTCGCACGACATTATGTGGTGACTGGATCCCCGCCTGCGCGGGGATGACAGTTTGGTGCGTGTCATTCGACGGTTCCGGTAAATTTGGTTCGGCACATTCGCGCGCTGGTTGGGAATAGGGGCGATTGTATAATAGTCCGCTCGTCACATCACTCGCTTTAGCATTAATTATTTCAACCCCACCGGCAGTAACAATATATCGGCCATCATCGCGAATTTTACCCACCACCGCGGCGCAAGCGCCTTCGGATACATTGGGCAGATCAAAAGTTTTGTTGTAATGCTCTAAAATTATCGGTGTCACATCGGGGTGAGCCACCCACATAAATCTTTCTTGCGTTTCTGAGCATAAAATCACCGACGGATGCAGTCCGGTCATGCCTTGGGGCACGAGATCAATATTCACTTCGGCGCCATAGCCGGCGGCATCAGCCAATTCCACGCTCGCGCACGCGATCCCGCCCGCGCCCAAATCTTTAAATCCAATCTTATCAAATAAATTTTTATCCTTCAATAATTTAAATAGCGCGTAGGTAGACTTGAGAATATGTCGTTTCAAAAAAGCGTTGGGTTCTTGCACTGCGCCCTTGTTCATTTCTTTATCCTCCTCTTTCATTTCCAGTGACGCAAATGAAGCCCCGCCAAAGCCACTGTTATCTGTGGGTTTGCCAATTAAAATTAAATCGTAACCGGACGCGTTCTCGGGCGCACGGGAGTGGATGATTTCGTCTTCGCGCAAGACGCCCAGCGTCACGACATTGACCAAGCAATTTTCATTAAAACTTTCGTCATAATAAATATCGCCGGCAATATTGGGCACGCCAATGGGGTTGCCATAGCCGGCAATGCCCGAGACCACGCCATCACTAATCCACTTGGATTTGTTTTCGGATAATTTTCCAAAGCGCAAGGGATCGGCGCAAGCAATCACCTTGGCGCCCATACAGCACACATCACGGACATTACCGCCCACGCCAGTAGCGGCGCCTTCGTAAGGCACGATTTGCGAGGGGTGGTTGTGTGATTCATGACTCAATACAATACCATATTTTCGGCCCTCGCTGTCTCGGCATATTTCCACGATGCCGGCATCTTCGCCCGGTCCCAAGAGGACATTGGGCCCACTCGTATGAAATTGCTTTAAAAACGGTCGGCTGGATTTGTAACTGCTGTGCTCGGATCCTTGAATAGACCACAAAACACACTCCGCGATACTGGGCGGGCGTTTCAAAATTTCATTTTGAATTTTCAAAATTTCATCAACCGTAAGAGAGATCCGATACTCTTGGAGCTTGGATTTAATTTGCTCTTCGGTGAGCGCGGCGAAATCAATTGTTTCAGGTGTGAACATATAGTATGCGAGTTTGATGTGGTTTTGTCATCCTGAGTGGAGCCCGTTCGACTGCGCTCAGGGTAAACTCCGCGAGTCGAAGGATCTGTTCTCTTGCTGATGGTGACAGATTCTTCGACTTCGTCCCGACTAAGTCGGGACTTCGCTCAGAATGACAGCTATTGATTATCGTACAATCGTCTCGGCGCGTTTGGGTCCGAGTGAAATAATCGTAATCGGGCAATCAATTTCTTTTTCGATAAATTCCAAATATTTTTTAATATTTTCCGGAAGCGCGTCATAACCGCCGGCGATAATTTTGGCGATATCATCGCCGGACATATTTTGCCAGCCGGTCAATTTTTCGTAAATCGGTTTGGCCGCGCGCAACTCATACACGCTCGCTGGCATTTCGCGCCTAATTTTGCCGTCAATTTCATAGGCCGTACAAACGGAGATTTCATTGTAGCCTGCCAATATATCGAGTTTGGTAATGGCAATATCGGTCAGGCCGTTGACCCGGACTGCGTGACGCAACTGCACTAAATCAAGCCAGCCCACGCGCCGCGGCCGTCCGGTGGTAGTGCCGTACTCTCCGCCTTTTTCACGCAAAATTTTGGCCTCATCCTCGGGTAACTCGGTCACGAGCGGTCCTACGCCCACTCGGCTAAGATAGGCTTTAACCAGGCCGACCACCTTGACTTTTTCATTAAACCCGACACCGGTGCCGACCGAAATATGTCCGGCCACAGTATTGGTGGAGGTGGTATAGGGATAAACACCGGCGTCCAAATCCAAGGACAATCCTTGAGCCGCTTCGAATAAAATATTTTTTCCATTTTTATACCCTTCAAATAAAATCAGATCCGTATCGGCGATGAATTCGGATAACTTAGCGCCCAGATCCAAATATTCGTTAAAAATATCATCAAACGAGCGCGGAAATGGCACCCCACAGGCTTTTTCCAACAAATTTTTGTTAAAATCATACGACACCCGCAATTTTTCTTTGAAAAACTCGGGCGTCAATAAATCTCCCAAGCGAATACCGTGCCGATAAGCTTTGTCGGCGCACACCGGGGCAATCCCGCGTTTCGTCGATCCGGCCGCGAGCGCGCCTTGTCCCGCGGTCAGAGCTTCATCCACCGCGATATGATAGGGCATGATCACATGACAGCGATTGCTGACTTTCAAATTTATCTTCACACCGCGTTCTTTGAGCTCGGCGATTTCACGCAGTAAAACATTCGGATCCACCACCACCCCGTTGCCGATAATCGATAAAGCGCCCGAATACAAAACACCCGACGGTATCAGGTGTAACTTGTATGTATCAGAACCGACCATTACGGTGTGCCCGGCATTGTTGCCCCCTTGAAATCTGACGATGTAGTCTGCTCCCTTGGCGAAATAGTCGGTGATCTTTCCTTTGCCTTCGTCGCCCCATTGAGCGCCGACAATGGTTGTGAGTTTGACCATAGTCAATTTGTCATCCTGAACACAGTGAAGGATCTTCGTTGGACGAACAGAGATTCTTCGTTTCGTTTTGAATGACAGTAAGATTAAGAATAAATATTTTGTTCCGCGCCCATCACCGTATTCCACAAAAGCATGGCCACAGTGATCGGCCCGATGCCGCCGGGAGTCGGGGTGACAAATTTGGCTTTTTTTAAAACCTCGGTCACATTGACATCGCCATACATCTTGCCATCGACAAAATTCACGCCGGTATCGATCACGATCGCGCCCGGGCTGACCATGTCGCCGCGTAAAATATCTTTTTTTCCCACGCCGGTCACAATAATATCCGCCTTGAGACACTTGGATTTAACATCCCGTGTTTTGCTGTTGCAAGTAGTCACACTGGCGCGTTCATTCATCAGTAAAATCGCGAGCGGTTTGCCCACGAGCGGTCCCATGCCGATGATGGTGACATTTTTTCCGATTAGGTCAATACCCAAGTCCTTTAAAACCGCCAAAGCGGCGCCCGGGGTGGGCGGGGCGATGGTGTTTGTTCCCATCACCATTTTTCCGATATTGGCGTCGGTCAAACAATCAACATCGAATTGGGGATTGATCGCGTTGAGAACAAGTCCGGTGTCAATATTGTCGGGCAAGGGGAGCTGAACAATCAGTCCGGACAGATTTTTTATTTTTTGCGCAAGTTTGATTTGCTTGACTAATGCTTTGGTCGAAATTTTTTCTTTCAATTCTTTCAAAATAAAATTGATTCCCAGCCGTTTGGCCGCCTCGCCTTTTTTGCGCACATAGGTTTGCGACGGCTTGTCCGCTCCAACTAAAAAAACCGCCAGGGTAGGGGTGATTTTTTTCTTTTTCAAATTCGCCACTCTTTGAGCGGTTTTTGCTTCAATTTTTTGCGCGATGAGTTTTCCGTCAATTAGTTTTCCCATAGTGCGACGATATTGTATCACTGGATAAAAAAACACGCAAGGGTCGGTAATGGCTCAAGCGACCAGCGATTCATTGTAGTATTTACGAATCTTCTTGTAGTGAAAACATAGATAGGCGACCACAAAAATCGGCCCCCACACCCAGATCATTTTGACGCGCGGAAAATAATACCAAATAGTCAGATCAATTACGATCCAATGAAAAAGATATAGCGACAAAGTCCGGTCGCCCAAGAAGCGCATGAGCGTGAGAAATCCAGTCGCTGTCATCCTGAGCACAGCGAAGGATCCCTTGGTCGTTTTTTCTACAAACGCGAACACCCAAATCAGCGCATACATCAAAGTAAATGACGCAAAAATATAATATAGTTTAATCGGATACATATATGAGGACAGTTGCCAGGTAGCGCCACTCGCGTGCAGGGGATAGTAGGTGAGGGCGGTCAAAAATATAAATAAGGCCAACAGCTTGCCCTTGTGTCGGTCAAAACCAATCATAGCCAAATAGAATCCGATCAAATATGGCAATAACCATAGCGCCAGCGGGAAGATGACAATATCGCGCGAATATACGAAATTCGCGATAAAATTACCGCCGGGCGGTAAACAGTAATTTAGGAAAGACAAAAGTATTATCAGTAAAAATATGATAAGTTTCGAGTGTTTAAATTTTTTTGTAATCCATAAAAATATCGGCGAAATCACCAGTAGTAAGCCAATAGTATAGATAATGGTAATCGGCACGCTAAATGAATGCAAAGTTAAAATATTTTTCCAATCAAAAATATGTTTTTCGGAAAATTGCCAATAGAACGGTGAGGTGTCAAAATCGTAAATCCAAAGTTTGATGAGATTATATAGATAGTAAATGCCGATCAATTGCAGTCCGCGCGACACTAAACGCCATACGGTTTTTTGGAAATCATCGCGATGAGCATAGGCGACATAGACCACGCTCCCAACGGTCGATACAAAAAATAACACCGCCGGATAGGCGAGCTCGCGCCATAATTTGTCAGTCGGTGTCAGGATAATATTTGACCAATCAATCAAATGAATAAGCAAGACGCCGATAATGGCACACCCCTTTATGTATGATATATAGTAATTTCTTTTGGTCATAGGCCGTTATTATACAAAAAAATTAAAATATCCACAAGCGCGGGGTATTTACAAAAATTGAATTATACGCTATTGTTTAGTGGATTTGCTCATTGATCGTTCATTCACATCGCGCCACTACGGCGCTTCACTGGGGGAGGATAAGATGATGGAAACTCTGAAAGGGTTGCTCAAATTAGTTGTAGGCGCAGGTGTCGTGGCGGCGCTTATAAAAGCGTTCCAGCTTTACCAGGCGCCGGCAACTGTAAACGCCGGCATTGCGCTCGGCATCGGCGCCCTCATCTTTGGCTATTTTTTGGTAACTTCACTGGAAGGCGTGTCGTGGAATAGCCTGTCCGGTGGCGGGTCCGGGTTCGCTGACCCTGAGGGCGCGCGACGGCTCAAAGAGCAGCTGCTCGATGAGCTGGTTAAGCAACCGGCTTACATTGGCGCGCTCACCAAGAATGTGAAGCGCATTAATGCCGATGATTTGTCGCGGGATGATTTTAATTCTTATCAAAGCATCCTCAATCAGATGGTGGCCATCCGCCATCTGGGCGAAGACCTCATGGATCCCGACGAATAGCCCATGCTATTCGTTTTTTTATTCTCAAATTTGTGATATAATTATCTGGCAGACTCTATACTGTTATTATTTATGTTATTTAGTCGACGATCTCTTAAACGAGTTTTTAAATATTTTAAAATATTGGTAATGGTTGGCGCTTTTGTCGGCGCCGGTTTTGCGGTCTATCGGTCGACGATCTATGTCAATCCGCCCGCCGAAACTCTTGACCCGATTTTGATGCCCGAGCAATTACATTATCCAAGCGGTGTTTTGAAAACGAAAATCTTGATGTATCATCGGATGCGCGCGCCCAAAGCAGGTGACCGCTATTCAGTTTCGCCGGCTGTTTTTCGCGTTCAGATGCAGTGGCTGCGCGACAACGGCTATGAGGTGATATCCTACGATCGCTATTACCAAGCGCTTATCAGCACCAGCTCGTTGCCCGATAAATCCGTGGTGATTTCATTTGATGATGGCTATCGCGATCAATTCCGGTCCGCTTATCCGATTTTACGCGAGTTTGGTTATTCGGCGATATTTTTTCCTTATACGCGCGATATCGGTCAACATGATTTTATGACTTACGAGATGATGCGCGAATTGATCGGCGCCGGGATGGAGATCGGGTCGCACACTGTGACTCATCCGTGGATCAATCGCATGTCGAGTGACGATATCGAGCGTGAGTTGGAAAATAGTAAGATCGCCCTCGAGGCCAATATAGGGATCAGGGTTAATCATTTTTGTTATCCGTTTGGGTGGTATAACGCGGAAATCGTGCGAGCGGTGCAGTCGGCCGGGTATTTGTCGGCAGTGACGGTGCGCGCCTTGACTTCGTATGACAAGAAATTAGGGCCGTATTTTGTCCCGCGCGTCCAGATCGAAAATTCGTTAAAATCATTTGTGGCCAGGGTGACGAGGTAGTGTATTGACAATGGTAAAAAAGTTAGGTATAATTATTTCACAATTTAATATTCCGGGGTAGCGCAGCGGTAGCGCAGTTGACTGTGAATATTCGCAGCTATCTCAAGTAATTGAGAATGAAAAACAAGGTGAATTGCTGGAAACCTAAAACTTCGGTCAAGGTAATCAGCAGCCAAGCCTGTCAAAGGACAGGAAGGTTCAGAGACTATCCCTAACGGGAGTACATTGCGAAAGCTTTGGAAGCGCCTTGCTCCTTTAGTAATTGAAGGATGATGATATAGTCCACGCTATTTGGAAACAAGTAGATAAGTGTAATCAATTGGTCGTGGGTTCGAATCCCACCCCCGGAGCGCGATAAAACTGTGAAAGCGACCCGTCCCTGTCGGGTTGCTTTTTGTTTAATTAAAAAACCCGGCGATAGCCAGGATGTCAATTAGCGTCATATTTCTATCATTTCAAAACTTGCTATATTTTGACTCTATTTTTCTATAATATATTTGGCCCATATTACGCGATTATCCTTTAACCAGAAGTGGCTGCCGCAGTTTGTGTTGTCAATGGAAGGGTAAACGCTTATCTTTTTGTTTTTACTTATTCTTATTTTCCAAGACGGCGAATATTCAGGCATTAAATTTAACATTATAATTTCTCCGCACGAATCAGGGCAAGCTAATATTAGTCGCTTAGAATAATTTTTTTCTCCAATTACAAAAATTTGATCCTTTTTAGGAGTCCCGGGGTCATCAATTGACTTGAAGAAAAGAACTTCATTATATGATTTCTTTTTCTTCAGCCAAAATTTTAGTTTTGAAGCAATCGTTTTTCTTAAGCTGGCCATATTAAATCAAGGTACCCATTTTTACTATCGCCCTTTCCCCACCTGTCTTCCAATTGGCAGATACAACTTTTAGGCGCAATAGTCGTTTTTTTTATTTCATCCCAATTAAATAGAAACAATGTTTCGGTAGACTTCTTGCCTACCTTATAATTATACATCTGATTTAATAATTCTCCTACAGCATGCGCCGCGACGATGGTCGTGAACGTTATTACAGAAGGGTTTTTTATATCAAGATCGCGAATGTATCCTTCTTTGACAAGACGATCCCTGGCGCCCTTATCCATAGTTTCGGCAGTAATAATTTGAGGATCGATTCTTTCTCGGCAAAACAGGCAGCTGCCGCCTCCGGGCGTTAATATGGTTGTGCGCCCGATCAAGTCGACTATCGCGCCGCTATTTGAGGTAATCGTCACCGCCGTGTCAATTACTGGTATTAAGTAATAAATTCCTACCCTCATAAGAATTCCCCTTGATGCCTCGTTATCAGTGCAGCAAAAAATAACATCACATTCGCGTAGTTTTTTTGCCGCATTTATAACAGTAATAAAATCAGGATGTATATTGATTCTGGTTTCTTTTAAGCCAACTCTCTTTAGGTGGGCGCCCAAAATTTTTGCTTTGTTTCTTCCAGCGTCGCTAACTTTTGACCCGTATACTCGGTTTATGTTGCTCGCTTCAAATTTATCGCCGTCCCATATCGAAATTTCGCCTACGCCAAGGCGGGTAATCTGTTCGGCTACAGATGATCCGGTTCCGCCTGCTCCGACAATTCCAATATGCAAGGATTCTAATTGCTTTTGGCCTTCATGCCCAAAAACGAGAATTTGCCTGTCAAAACTATCATTTGTGGTATTTAAAACTTCGTTATTGGTAATAATTTTGTATCTTTCTCCAGCTATTCGTATTTTATCCATAGCATGCCATTCGCGATTTAACCACGCCCGACAAACAATATTATCCATTGTGATTATGGCTGATCCAACTATTTTATTTCGTATTCTGGACTGGAAGAAATCCATTAACTTTGGATCTTCTTGGTTGTCCTGATCGGAAAACTTTGCGGCTCCGCTAATATGTGAATGAATGAATATGATATGGAATCCAAACATGGCGGCTCTTTTTGCGGCGGCCGTATAAGAAAGAGAATCAATGCACAACCTGTCAGTACTTCTAGTCAAATAATGCTCGTCATTAACGAACATGATCTCGTAGACGAGCAGGCGTTGTTCATTCCTGGTTTGGCTTTTTTTACAGAATAAATAAGCGGCTCCCTCCTTTCCTCCTTGGAAAAGGAGGGAGCGAAGACTCTCGATTTTTTCTTGGGTGATGGTCAAAGTAACTATCATACCTAATCTAACTTTTTTGTAGTTCAGCGCTAACCAAGGCTAGAAAACTGGCCAGGCTATCGACGCCGGGCGTCCATGCCGGAACATGTCGCGAGAATCTCTGCCAATCGGCTTCAAGATGTTTTTCAATTTGGTTGGCGGCCTGGGGGAATTCTCCGTTGGCCCGAAGCTTAACATGTGGGCGCACGTAATACATGTCTAATGCGGCGTTGCTGTACATTGCCGGTATTTTAATCATCAAGTCTGTTTTCTCTTGGTCGTACTTTTTTTCATCCAGCAGGTATTCCCGTATAATTAATACGGGGCCGCAACACGCGCATTTTTCAACGCTCCAGTTAAACTTTTTTTTCTTGAGAAACGCCACATCTTCATCGGGAAGCATAGTCGCCGGGGTTAATTGTTCTTGGCGCACTGTAGAAATGCATTCCATTTTTTAGCTGGACGACCTGTTCGTCGTTAATTTTTTCATCGGGCTTATCGTGATTAATCACCAGAAAAAGATCCCGATCCTGGGAAATAGGCGGATTCGCGAGCGCTCTAATTTCAAGGCCGGACATTCTTTTTTCTTCCGTTTTATACTCCTTATGATCTATGATGATCGTGATTTGTTTTGGTTTCTTTTCGACTGTCATATAATTATTAATTAGCCAATGCTTCGTAGCCGAAGCTCTAGGCGTGAATAAAATTGCCGCGATTGCATGCGTCGGCGCATTTGCGCAGCTCTTGTTGAGCCACTTGTTTTAAAGGTAATATTTTGGTATGCTTAGTGTCGCGCAACCTGCTATTCAACGAACTGACGTCGCTAAATCATTCGCGCCAATTACGAGCTGGATTGGCGTTTTGCCGGTTACTCATTTCGCGATTATAGTTACTTTATACTATACCCTCGCGGCGCTTTTTATCCGAGTTAACACGGACCCTCCGAATGGCGTAGGTGTCCTGTAAAATTTTTCTTGAACGCGTTACGACCTCTTTCGGAAGATATTATAGCATGCGTCTTGACTTCGTGTAAAGTATAGGTTATCATTACAATAATGTAAGCAATATTTACATTTGTAAGCTATGCAAACAAAAAGTAAGCATTCCCTTCCCGTTATCCACTTACCAGATGCGACCAAATCTGGTATACTTGATGTTAAGAAGGATATTGATAGGGAGATAAAAAAAGCCATCGGCGAGAAAATTAGGGGGATAAGAAGAACCCGGCGCGGCTTCCTTTCGGCGGAAGTTGTGGCGCACAAGTTGGGTATAAGTCGAGTTGCCTTGACGCAACTTGAAAATGGTCAAAATAATGTCAGCGCGGTTACCCTTTGGAAATTAGCTACCATTTTAGGATGCGATAACTTCCAGGATTTTTTTCCTCCCATCCCAACCGGTTTTGAACTCAGTCAAGCTGATATTGAAAACATCAAGAAGAAGGACAAAAATGCTTCAGAGTGGGCTGAAACCCTTTTTAAAAAATAATAGATATGCCGAATCAAGCAATACAATTAATGACAAAAAAGATTCTTCAGCATTTTAATGTTACCCAAGCGCCAATTCCAGTAGAGCAAATTGCCGAAAAAATGAATATTAAAATAAGCTATGCTCCCAGTACCGATTATTCTGGAATTTTGATACGAAAAGACGGCGGCGCTCTTATGGGAATAAATAGCGACGAGAGTCCGGGACGACGGCGCTTTACCGTTGCCCACGAACTTGGTCACTATTTTTTAGAAAAGGGCAATGCCGTTTCTATAGATTACAGAGATAACAATAGTCGTCCAGATAAGACGGTTCACGAGACTAACGCTGATTTTTTTGCCGCAAATTTGCTAATGCCTAAGTGGTTGCTTGCGAACGACTATAAATCAACGCAGGGCAGTTACGAGGAAAGACTCGTTCGATTGTCAGAACGATATCAGGTTAGCCGAGAAGCCATGATGTGGAGATTAAAAAATTTGAATTTGCGTTAAAAAGTATGAATGAGCCAAACTTTGAAAAAATATTAAACTCCGTTTGCCAAAAACTGACCGACGAGGCGAAACATGAGATTTTTCAAACTTCGAAGCAGTTTGAGGATCGCGTGAGAGAGGTTGTTCAAGAGACTGTAGGCGTTAAGACCGCCATTAATTTTGATCCACATCCACAAGCTTTTCCAGACATCGCTATTGGCGCGTACGGCATAGAGGTCAAATTTACAACTAATGATACTTGGCGCAGCGTCGCCAATAGCGTCCTTGAAACAAATCGTATTAATGAGGTAAAAAAAGTTTATTTAGTTTTCGGGAAAATGGGCGGCGCTCCCGAGGTTAAGTGGGGAGAGTATGATAAATGCGTTATGCATGTCCGCACTTCGCATGTGCCTCGTTTTGAGGTTGAGCTTGCCGCCGAGCATTCTCTTTTTGAGAAAATGGGTATTTCTTACGACGAGTTTCGAAATTTGCCAATGGAAGAAAAAATGAAGCACATTCGTGCCTACGCCCGCGGCCGATTAAAGCCGGGCGAACGCATGTGGTGGCTAGAAGACACGCCGGATGAGCCCGGTCATACTTTGCCGATTCAAGCGCGACTTTACACGAAACTTTCGACTGATGAAAAAACTAAGCTTAGAGCGGAGGCGGCCTTACTATGTCCGCAAATCGTACAGTCTGGACGATCTCGGGATAAATACGATGACGCGGTTCTGTATCTTCTTACTTATCATGGCGTACTATGCCACCAAGCGCGAGACTTATTTTCTGCTGGAAGCGTTGCCAACCCGGACAATGACGACGCTGGGGGCATTTATATTGAACGAGCGCTGAAGCTTATCGAGGGCGAGATGGTTGATGCGGCGAAGCGCATGGAGGATGCCATATTCGTCGAGTATTGGGGAGAATCAGTCTCACCGGAAAGAAGAATCGCACGGTGGCTGCAAAAGGCCGACGCTTTAGCCGATGGTTGGACGCCATCGGAGAGCCTTTTTGTAGAACGCGGGCGTAAAAGATAGCATACTCTACTTCTCCAAGATTGCCTGTTTAGCTTTTTTAAGAATTTTTTGTGGGCTTTTTTTCAAATCGTGCTCCCAGACCCTTATTACTTTCCACCCCATTTTTCTAAGCTGCCTGCTAACTTCCTTATCCCGAAGCATATTGCGCTTGATTTTAGGAAGCCAATATTTTTTAGAAAGCACCTGCCTTTCTTTTTTTAATTTATAGCCGTGCCAAAAAGATCCATCTACAAAAAACGCCGTTCTTTGCGCTACAAAGACGACGTCCGGCTTTCCTGGTAATTTTTTATATTGTATCTTGTAACGAAACCCCAAGGGGTATAATGCCGAGCTTAAAAGCTTGCGAAAAATTATTTCCGGTTTTGTATTTGTGGATCTGATGAGCGACATTACTTCGCTTCTTTTCTTCTTGGAAAAAACGTCTGGCATATAAACTTGCTCGGCATGCCTAGTCATTCTCTAACGCTTCATGCGTTCATGTTTAAAAGGCATCGTTGTACAGCCTGGGCAATATGCCAAGCAAACACCGGCGCCACGGCATTTCCTACTTGCCTTTCCGTTTCTCTCAGTTTTGAATCAAAAATAAAAGTATCAGGGAAAGATTGGAATCGTGCGGCTTCTCGCATCGAGATGCGGCGCGGCAGCTTGTAATGAAACTGGATGTTTCCATGACACTCGGCGCGAATCGTATAGCCCGGTCGATCTGCTACTAACTTTCTATTGCCTTGCTCCGAACTTTTGTTGGCGCGGCTCCAAACATGATTAAAATTTTCGTTTTCAGCAATCTTCTCCAGGTCTTCTATCGCTTCGCGCGCAGTCACGCGTTCATTCTTCGGAAAGATCGGCGCGGGCGGGGTAAATTTTTGCGCCTTAGGATGGGTACCTACTATGATTACCCTTTCACGAGTTTGCGGAACGCCGTAGTCCGCCGCGTTGTAGAGCCTGAATGTAACATCATAGCCAAGTCCCTTAAAATCAGCGAGTACGCGTTCCAACGATTTTGCATTGTGCCGCATTAGTAGTCCTTTCACGTTTTCGGCAATAAAAATTTTTGGTTGAACCTTTTTAATGACTTCAACCATGGCCCTATAAAGCCCACTGCGTTTTCCATCAACGCCCGCCCCTTTTCCATTAACCGAGATGTCTTGGCATGGGAATCCGCCTACGACAATGTCGGCGGTTTGCGGCATTTTTGCCATTACCTGCCAAATATCTCCGGGTATGATATGCTCGCCTATATTTTTTTGGTATGTCCTGCACGCGGCTTCGTTAATGTCGTTTGCCCAAATAATATCAAAAGGAAGCTGGGAATATTCTTGGCCAAGGAATTTGAAACCGCCTTTAAACCCAAGATCCATGCCCCCGCACCCGGAAAATAAGGAGATTACGGAAAAGCGACGTTTGGAAGTATTTTTTTCTAAGATAGATGTTTTAGAATTCATATTTTCTGTTACTTATTTTATCACACGATCCTAATTTAATCAATTTGTCCGCTAAGCAGGGAGTTGTCTAAGGGATAGCGCCTTATCCCTTAATATAATCTTGCTTTTTAGACACTCCAGCAGCTCTCTTTTTTCTTCCTTGACCCCTTCGGACAGCACATATTTGGCGTAGTTTCTTATGTCTATGTCATTCGACCTTTTTGGTAGATTAGATTCGCGACCGACGATCGCGCTAAATTTTTTGAACCTCTCCAGTTCCTTTTTTATTTTTTCTTGCGTTGCCAGCTGGTCTATGTCTATCTTATCCATCAGGTTAACTAATTGCTTCATCAAGTCTTCCTCTCGGATCGCGCCCTCTCGACATTTCCTGTCCTTGCCTCGCGAGCAGTGATAGTACACATAGCGATGAATAGTGCCGTTTATTTGGTGCTTAAACTTTTCCTCGGCGCTTATGCTTGAATCGCAGGATCCGCAGTATAACAATTTAGTAAAAGCGAAGTCGGTCGTTCCCGGGTGCCTTCTCGGTAGAACCGTGAGATTTTCTCTCGCTTTCATAAACAATTCGCGAGATATTATAGGGTCATGAGATCCCTTATACCACTTTCCGCCGCCTTCGGGATATTCATATTCGCCATAATAGAAAGTATCATTGAGCATCCGGTAAATCATGCTTA
>JBAYHH010000017.1:0-15949 GCA_041666265.1 Candidatus Magasanikiibacteriota bacterium
AGTTTATTCCACTCGGTTTTGGTGTACAAAAATAAGCAGTTGTCGAGACCTCTCGTGACCACTGCTCCTTTTTGTAAATCACGCCGAAATTTGGCCGGGATGGCCAATCGACCCTTATCGTCTAAGTTGTGTTGATATTCACCGATGAACATAATTATTTTTGTGGTTTCACCACTTTTCCCCACCTGTATCCATTTTACACCACTTCACTACACCGGTCAACACTTTTCTACCACACTTATCCACAGGTGAAAACCATATTTTGACCAATAAAAAAGACAGCTCTGTATTTGAAGCTGTCGAGTGGTTTGGGCAAACACTATCGCCCGTTGATGGCGCGCCAGCGCAAGCAGATGTCTTGCTGGGCGAGCTTGCGCGCGGCCATAAGATCAAGTGCTTGCGTCGATTCAATAAAGTCCAATCCAGCGTCCGCCTCGCAAATAAGGTCGCTCACCGACTTAAACACTTTTTGGCGGCGCATTGCCCGAAGAATATGAATCGCCTCCGCGCGCAGACCACCGAACGAATCATCGACATCGCGCAAGAGACGCTCTTCGTCGACGACGAGCAAAGTCTCGTCGTTGGTGGTCTCATGGGCTCGCAGAAGGTTCGCGAGCAAGACGCCCTTCTCGGTCAGAGCGAAGAGATCATCCCGACTCACCAGGAAATCAGGAAGGTCGGCCCACAGGGCGCAGGCCGACTCTTTCGACCACCTTTGACCGTCGTTGATCAGGTGGCCGTTTTGAAGAATATGGAGCATGATTTTCGCACGCTCCGGCGTCAGAACCGGTGGGGTGAACCCCAGAACTCCTTCAAACATCGCTTCCTCCCCGAAGGATTTTTTTGAAAGGCGCATGACTGCGCCGGACCGAACAATATTTTACTGTATAAATTAGTTCTTGTCAAGATTAGCTTTCTTTGCTAATCCCAATCACAATCCCAAATGCGAGTAGCATCGTGATCGCCGACGATCCGCCCTGACTGACGAGCGGCAGTGGCACGCCGGTGAGTGGCAAAAGTCCGGCCATGGCGCCAATATTTAAAAAAGATTGCCACAAAAACCAAGTGATAATCCCGGCCACAAGCAAACGACTAAAATCATCCGGCGTATTTTTGGCCACGCGCAGACCGCGCCAGCTGATGAGCAAAATCAAAATAACAAATAGCGAAGTAAAAACAAAACCGGTTTCCTCCGCGATCACGGCAAAAATCGAATCAGCGTTGACTTCCGGCAAATACTGATATTTTTGGCGCGAGTGACCGAGCCCCTGCCCCCACAGACCGCCCGATCCGATCGCCAAAAATGATTGATTGATATGATACCCCACCCCTTGCGGATCAAGCTCGGGATGTAGAAACGTGGTCAAACGCGCCACCCGATACGGCGCGGCCAGCATCAGTCCAGCAAACGCGATCACGCCGGCCATTCCCAAAATCACCAAAAATGTCTTGGGTAGGCGCGCGAGATAAAGCATGGTAAACACGATCACCACCAAGATCGACAAGGTGCCAATATCCGGCTGAAGCAAAATCAAAAACAACGCGGGCGCAATAATCATAAGCGCGGGCAATAAGCCGTTTTTCCAGTCCGATAAGTCACGACCGGGATCGGTAAGCACCTTAGCGAACACCATGATCACCGCCAGCTTGGCCAATTCCGACGACTGAAAGGTGTGGCCAAAAATTCCGATCCAACCGTGCGAGCCGTTAATCGTCACGCCGATACCGCCGACAAAAACCAAAACCAACATCAACAAACTAAATCCATAAAAAATCCCGCAATATTTATACCAAAATTTACTGGAAAAACGCGCGGCGACAAGCAACAAAACCAGACCGGGCAAAATCCCAAACAACAATTGCTGTTTGACAAAAAAATAGGCATCGTGAAATTTATCATAGCCCATCGGCGTCGAGGCGGAGGTAAGCGCGACCAAGCCAAACACAACGAGCACACCGAGATAAATCATCAGGGTGCGGTCGGCGTGAGTGCGATTTTGCGATCGGTTATTAAGCATTTAATTTATGATTGGCGATGGAGTATTTTGTTTTTCGCCAGCGCCCATCGCACCCCGCCACAGCGGGGCGTAGCCTTTTTGGCCAAAGCCAAAAAGGCAAGTCTGGGCGCAAGAAAAATAAAATACTCCGTCGCCAATCATTCGTTGTTTAAAAGCACGCTTTCTCGATATCAACGACGCGCGCGTTCACCTCGGTGAGCGCGAACGGCAAGATTTGACCGGATTTTTCGAGAATTTCCAAAATCATTTTCACAAAATATTTCATGCCCGGGATAACATGTAAATTGCGATCTTCAGCATAGGAAAATCGGATATGTCCTTTGGCGCCGGCGCCAAAATCCGGACCGGCGAGGCAAGCAAATCCCCTCTCGTAAAGCATCCAACGCGTAAATTCTTTTTCGGATTTCACGCCCAAATCATTTTTGACAAAATCCAAATCCAATATTTTTTGAATATTAGGGAAAATATAAAACGCGCCCTCGGGAGAATTGGGAATCACAAACGGCTTCAATAATGACAACACCTCAAAAACAAACTTGCCTTTGCGCTCGTATTCAGCCACATCGGCCGCGATCATCGGTCGAATGGCTTGGGCCACCGAGGGATATTTGATGCCATTGACTTCGACATCGCCAAACACCACACCGGCGCAAATCTGTCCGACCGTATTGACGCAACTCCATTGATTGATAGCGAGCTGGCCAAAAATTTTGACGAGCCATTTGGGGGCGACCGCGAACCCAAGCCGCCAGCCGGTCATGGCAAAATCTTTGGAATAACCGTTGAGATTGATGGTGCGCTCGACCATGCCGGGGGCGGAGATAATCGAATAATGCTCACGACCGCCAAAGGTGATCTGATCGTAAATATCATCAAAGAGCACATAAAAATTATATTGATGCGCGAGCGCGGCCACCCTCTCTAAATTAGCTTGGCTCATCATCATCCCGGTCGGATTTTGCGGAGTATTCAATACCACCAGTCGCACCTGGCTATTTTCCTGAACAATTTTTTCCAGATCACTCACATCAAAACGCAACAAGCCATTTTCAGCTCGCGCGTACCACGGTAAATAGCGATTGTGATTGCGAAAACGCGCGAGTGACTCATAAATCGGGTAACCGGGATTTTGCCCGACGATAAAATTTTCCGGACCGGAAAAAGCTTGCATCGCGATATCGATCACTGACTTTCCACCCGGAGTCAAAATAATATTATCCTCGTCGATATTGATACCGCGGGTTTTATTCCAATGAGCCGCGATATTACGGCGCACGCTGGGGTAGCCCTGAAAATGTCCATATTTGGTTTGCTTGTCTTGCAAAGCTTTGACGGCGGTATCAATGATCGGTTGCGGAGTTTTGGGGCCGGTATCACCCACATGAAATTTATAAATCTGCGGAAATTTTTTGCTGGCATCGACCGCCAAAACTTCCGCCCCAAAACCAAACGCAGTCTCGGTGCCAAGATACTCCAAATCCGGATTGAGTTGAATCGGCGCGTCTTTTAACAGGTTGGACATAAATAATGAAAAAATTTAAACTCAAATATATATACAAAAAAGATCCTTCATTTCATTCAGGATGACAATGAATGAAAAATTTTCTCCTTCAAACTCGCGCTGTCAAAACCCGCAAGAGCGTAAACTTCTTTCGAACTGCCGGATTTGAGATAAGTGTCAATGGCAATCGTGCGATTGGTGTAATCAGTGGGCAATAAAAACGGATACAAAAATCCTTTCCAGCCGGCATGCAGAGTGACAGCACAGGCGCGATCGGCGTCGGAAAATATTTCCTTCGCTTTGCTCGGATCGCTCCTTCGCAGATCTTCAAATAACTGCGGCGAGGTCACATTTACAATTTTGACATCGTATTTTTCTTCGAGCTCGGGCAAAATTTCCAAAGTATTTAATAAGACCTGAACCCCGGATATCACCAGGCACAACTTCGGTTTCAAAATTAATTTATTCTGATTTGATTCGAAATACCGGCTGCGAACCGGCAATTGCGAAATTAAATATTTAAAATTTTTATAAATATACGCTCCCGTGGTCGCATCGCGCGCAGTCGAATGACCCAAACTCCGATCCAGCACTAAGGTATCGGGCCGCAACAGCGACAGCGCGATCGGCTCGTTTTTTTCCAACGCGTAAAACAACATCTCAATCGTCTCGTTAGCATCGAACGGTTTGTAAACCTTGATCCCGGGATAGGCGCCAAACATACTCATCCAATACAGCCCCTGATGGGTCGGGCCATCTTCGCCGGTCTCGGGGCCGTCGTGCGCCGCAAGCATGACAAAAAATCCGGCCGTTTCGGGCTTCAGATGATTGCCGATAAGCGCGAGTCGCACGCAATTGGTCATCATCGATGAAAAAACCGCGTAAGTGCCGAACGCCGAAACCGGCTGAAAACCACCAGGCAAAACATCTTGCGTCATAGCGGCCGACATCATCGCCATATTTTGCTCCGCAATGCCAAAACGAATACCGCGACCGTGCGGATTTTTGGGGCCATAAATGCCGTAAACATTTTCGGCTGAATTAGTCAAGATAGACTTCGCCAAGTCACCGGCGCCGATATAAAAAAACGCGGTTTCGCCCATGAGCCATTTAAACCAAGCGGCGGCGGCTTTGCGCGTAGCTACTTTGTCGCCTGATTTAAAAATCAATTCGGCCGGTAATTCGCCCTCCGGTCGTTTCAAACTTTTCGGCGCGATGAGCGGTCGATCGCCGATCGCTTTTTTCATGAGCGCGATCAGCGCGCTCTCCGGTTGGATTTTTTCTTTGGCCGTTTCGAGACGCGTGGCCACATATTTTTCCAATTCATCATTATATTGGCTCAAAATAATTTCGATATCCCCCATCACCTTGCCCTTTTCACCGGGAATATCAAAACCAAGTTGTTTCATCAAATCGACATATTCATCATGCTTCGCGACCGTGCCATGCGACTCGGCCTTGCCACTGCGCGCGCCGTAGCCTTTGCCTTTTTGGCAATGCGCAATCACCACCGTCGGTTTTTGATTGCCGAGCCCCGCTCCGGCCAAGCGATATGCGTAAGCGAGCTCCAGCGGATTGTGACCATCGACTTCGATCGCATTCCAACCGAGACCGAGCCAATGATTCAAATAATTGCCATCCATCGCTTCTTCGATCGGACCGTCAATGCCAAAATGATTGTAATCCAAACTGACAATAATATTGTCGGTGCCTGAAGCGGACAAAACATTGCGCGCCTCATAGGTCATACCTTCTTCGGTCTCGGCATCACCCATAAACACCCAAGTACGCATCGGCAAACCGCACGAGCGATGCGCGATCGCTATCCCGCCGGCGCTCGAAAGACCGTGCCCGGACGGACCGGTAGCGACATCAGAGATAGGATAATAATTTTCAATATGCCCCTGCGGACCATCGGGCCGGCGAAAACGAATCAAATCCTCGGGCATCACCGCATGCAAAACCTCGGGCATAAATTGTCTACCCCCGCGACGCAATGCCTCATATATGAGGGCCAACCCGGAATACAACATTGGCGAACAATGGCCGGCGCTCCAAACCACGCGATCGCGCCCGGAATGTTTGGGATCAAGCGCGTCAAACGCCAAAGCCCCGCTCAAAACCAGAGACCAAAACTGCTCGGCCTTACTGGCGCTCCCCGGGTGACCCGACTGGGCCGCCTCGACACTGGCAAAAAGCAACCCACGAGTCAAACGGGACAATTCGAGGATTTTTTCACTGTCCATGCCATCGATCGCCGGCAATTTCGCACCCTGCAGATCGAAATGAAAAACATTTCCAACTTCTTTTTTTAAACCATCAAAGACATGCGACTCTACGGAATTTTGCATAAAAATTGAGTAAATAAAATCGCCTTAAAAAGCAACGGTATTATAACAAATAGCCACGCAAGACGCAAATAAAAAACCGCCTCGATTTTAGCGAGGCGATATTTTGATTTACTCGGCCTGATATTCTTTGACATCACGGCCTTCTCGATGATCTTTGCGATCGTTACGATGAAATTTGGCTTTGTGTTTTTTTAATTCAGTCTCGAGATAATCTCGCACTTTGTCGATCGCTTTATACAAAGTTTTTTCATTTTTGCTGGCAAAAACATCGTTGCCCGGAATCTCGAGCTTGCACTCGCAAATAAAAATCTCGCCTTTGAGATGGTGGTGCGTCTCGACGCCCACCGTGACATGAGCGCGAATGATCCCCTCCATGAATTTGTCCAAGCCGGAAATTTTTTTCTCGGCGTAATCTTTGATGGCGTCGGTTAATTCGATCCCCTTGCCGGTGATGATTACTTGCATATATGATGGGCGCTCGCTCCTCGGATATTTGCTCGCTCCTTGTGCTGCGGCAGTGTCGCTACGCAAAAATCCGAGTCGCTCGCTATTATATTAATAATTTGATTTATCTAACAATTTCCACTTCAGGATCGAGTTCGACCCCATATTTATCATACACCTCTTTTTGGACTTTTTCAACTACGGCGAGGACATCGGCTTGGGTGGCATTGTTAAAATTGACAATAAAATTCGCGTGCTGGTCAGATACTTTGGCTCCACCGACGCTATAGCCTTTGAGACCGGCGTTTTCGATCAAAAACGCGGCGCCAACCTTCCCTACTTTCAATGATTTTTCCGGTAAAATATTTTTATCACCCGGAAACTGATCTAATAAAATATTTTTAAAAAAACTACCGGCGCTGGGGTCGCGTGCGAACTTGCTCGCTCGTTCTATAATATATCCTTGGGTTTTTTTGACAATTTCCGCCTGGTCACCCGGCGTGAGCATAAAATGAGCGCGCAAAACGATATCTCCGTTATTTTTTAAATTACTCTCGCGATAATTAAACCCACAATCACCACGATTGAGCGACACCACCTCGCCCGAGCGCCACACCTCGACCGCTGAAATCGACTGACCAGTGTCGCCGCCATAGGCGCCGGCGTTGCCACGCACCGCCCCACCGATTGTGCCTGGGATACCCGCCCCCCACTCAAGTCCTGACAGTCCGTTTTGGGTGGCGGTATTGACCACGAGCGCGAGCGAAACTCCGGCATCGGCGCTAATTTTATTGCCGTCAATTTTTAAATTACGATTATCCATTTTGATCACGACACCATCGTATTCATCGTCTTTCCACAAAATATTTGACCCGCCGCCAAGCGCAAAATAATCAACCCCCTCACCCGTCAAAAAATTCAGCAAAGCGATTAATTTTTCCGTGTCACTCACTGATACCAAAAACCGCGCCGGCCCGCCGATGCGGAAGGTGGTGTGTTTGGACATCGGGACATTGGTTTTGACCGCGCCGAAGGTTTTGAGGTGGTCGTAGATTGGGTCCATTTGATTCTAATTTATTCATTTTTGATTATATCACCGGATATTGACAAAAGCAAGAAAGTTTGATAGCTTGTTATCAGTTCAACTCAGCCCTGGGGAGGATAAAATGGAAACGATGGCTCCGGCGGTGTATTTTTCGCTCGGTCTCACGATCCTGTTTCTGACGAATAATTTCGCCAGGGGCTGGATCAAGCGCCTCATCGACGAGGAGGATGTCGACATAGACGATGACCTGCCCGGATGGGCGGTTGTCCAGGCCAGCAACATGGCGGTCATAGCGATCTTGATCCTCGGCACCATTTTCTGGCCGGCGGTGATCATCGGCGAAGTGTGCCGGCGCTTCTGGGCGCCTTTTCCGGCAAAACCGGAAAATAACGATCAACCGAGGTAGCCCGGCTACCTCTTTTTTAATCTTGAAATATTTTTGGTTATCTGATAGTATATTAAAACTTGTCAAAAAATACCACAATCGTTCTTTCCAAGGAGAGAAAAATGTCCGTACCAAAACTTCGCGTCGATGCGGTGGCGCCTCACGAAAGAGGCATATACGAGCAATCGTATATCGATAATCAACTGCGCCAAGAGGTGATGTACTGCCTCGGCGCCATGGATTACCAGTTGGTGTTCGATTTTGCCATGATGGCGTCAACACCGACGGTACTCGACAGCCTCTGCGTCCTACGCAACCGTCACCCTGTGCTGGCCCACTTCATTTTGGACTCGCTCCAGTCTGGTTACCGCGGCCCCTTGCCGTGGTGTATCCTGGACAAGAGCCAGCTAAATGAGTGGGACAAGACCGATGGCCGACGCGACCCCCGGCGCGTCATCATCCGAAGGCCCTAACCACGGCCTTCTTTTTTTGACTTTTTCGTCATTTTTTGCTACCATAACCCCGCTATGGATAGTAACTTATCTCAGGCAATCAAACGCAAAATTGGTAAAAAGCGGCTATTTTATGTTTGCCGTGATATCGAACGGGCGGCGGCCGGCTTGCTTTTGGATTTGCCAAATTTTTTCATTATCACAAATGATTCGCCCTATGCTCGCCTACTGGTAAAACAGTACAGGGATAAAATCATTTTGATCAAAGAAAAAACCCATCTCGACACACATGAGCTACTGTCGCGTGCGATGATCACCACTGGCGATCTGGTCATGGTGTTTAAGCCCACCGTGGCAATCGAAAAAATCTGCGCGGACAAAGGCTGGAAATTATTAAACCCATCGGCGGAATTGGCGAATCAGGTGGAAGAAAAAATTTCTCAAGTGCGCTGGCTTGGACCACTCCAAAAATATCTGCCTGAATATAAAATAAAGACACTGAAAGAAATTGAATTTTCCAAAACTCACTTTATCATCCAATTTGCTCACTCTCACACCGGCTCTGGCACGATACTGATTAAATCAAAAAAACAATTGGATGAACTGCGTCAAAAATTTCCTAATCGACCGGTGCGCATGGCCAAATATATCAAGGGCCCGCTATTTACCAATAATAATATTGTCTGGGATAACAAAATTTTAATTGGTAATATCAACTACCAAATCACCGGAATTAAACCGTTTACCAATCTTCCTTTTGCCACCATTGGCAACGACTGGGCATTGCCAAATCAGATTTTATCCACCTCACAGATAAAACAGTACAAAAAAATCGCGACCGCTGTCGGCAAAAAATTGGCGCGCGCTGGTTGGAAAGGACTGTTTGGCATTGATGTGGTGGTCGATGAAAAAACCGGCAAACTGTATTTACTCGAAATCAACGCGCGCCAGCCGGCCAGCACGACATATGAGAGTGAGTTGCAACACCAAAAGAATAAACACAATCATTCTCACTTTCGCATCACTACTTTTTCCGCACACTTGGCGGCAATTTTAAAGATAACTTACTTCGGACAAAAATTAGCTGCTATTGATTCCGGCAGCCAAATTATCCAGCGACTCACAGACAATCAATTTTTAAAAATTGACAAACTAATTATCGAAAAAAATATATCCGCATTTGCTCTACATGGTTATCACACCATTGTTTATCCATCCGGAAATCATGAGGGGGATTGGCTGCGTTTGCAAACAGTTTGGGGCGTAATGTCTGGCCATGATAAACTGAACGACGAGGGGGAAAAAATCGTCGGCTTTATTGCCACACTGACAGCGGGTAAAGTTTGGAATCGACCGCGAGCTGGCGTTATTATCTGCGATCAACGAAAGATATTATTGATGGAAAGGAACAAATTTGGCAACCGGTATTTTGTAGTTCCGGGCGGAACAGTGGAATTTGGTGAAAGCGTTACCGCGGCCGCTCGACGGGAAACCACTGAAGAAACCGGATTAAGTTTTACTTTTGACGATAGTTCGCTTTTTACTATTAAGGGCGAACGCGATGAACACTATTTTTTTGCCACCAAATTTGACGGCAACCCAAAATTGGGCGGTCCGGAAAATCAAATTAATCGGACGGATAATTCTTTCCGCTTGATATGGAAAGATGTCGGGGAATTAAAATTAATCAACTTGTTGCCGCCTAAACTTAAAAAAATCCTGACAAAAAGATTTAATTAGTTATGTTATCACCAAACGCCCAAAAAATATTGGCCGACTACATGTCTCTCCCCTTCCCAGGCGTGACAGGTGTTCGTTGTCCATATTTTATCAACACACGCGTGGGCCGACGGGGACAAATCCGCTCACTCATCGGCAAAGGGACGCCGACCGAGATTGTCGAGGAGGCCAAAATCATTTCTATTCAGTATCAACACGGACTATTTGATCACGAAGGACATTGTTGTATTGATGACGAACGCCACTCTCCACATTGTCATTCTGAGCGTAGCGAAGAATCTCTATCCAAACACAAAATCGTTGAAGATTCTTCGGTCGTTTCACTTTATCAGGATGACAGACAAAATGACTGTATCCGCAGATTTCTCATCGACAACCAGCTCGGCATCGACTGCTCCGGTTTTGCCACCCATATTTTACGCGCGCATTTTTTGGAAACAAAAAAAATCGACATTGCGAAAAAATTGGTAAAAAATATCCCGGCCGGATTGACGCGTAAAATTATCATGCGTCTAAGGCCGGTGGAAAGCATTGGGGTGAAAAGCGGGTATGGCAATGATAGAAATACTGCCAAATTGGGCGATGAAACTATTGGCTATGATTTTGCTAAAATTCAAACAGGCGATGTGGTGGTGATGCTCGGCGTGGATACAAAAAATACTCGCAATCACATTCTTGTGATTACCGACTACGACGGCCATACTATCAAATACGCCCACGCACGCGCTTGGAGTAGCGAGGGTAAATTCGGACACGGAGTCAATACCGGTGAAATTAAAATCACCGCGCCGGGCAAGGGACTACTGGCGCAAGAATGGACCGAAATATCCCCGGCGCTATCGGCTGATTTATTTCACCAAGCCAATGCCAACGAGACTTTCGGAGAGGCGAAAAACGCGAAAATTTTGGAAATTCGCCGAATTAAATTGTAACTGGATCCCCGTTTTCACGGGGATGACAATTTGAAATTTGATATTGGAAATTGTTTAGAAATTAGGATTTAGAAATTAGAAATTTAATGTGTATGGATTTCTGCGGACCATTTTCTATCGAACTACTAAAACAAGCCTTGCTCTATCTCATCGCCTCGTGCGTGGGGGCATTTTTGTGGGCGCCGCTTTTGACCAAGCTGCTTTACAAATATAAACTCACGCGCCGAGGCGACGCGGACTTCACCTTGCGTGGCGAACGCGCCGGAAAAATCGGCACACCGATCATGGGCGGACTGCTGGTAGTAGTGACTGTCACGGTCATCACTCTGCTTTTCAACTGGCAACGATCATCAACCTATGTACCGATGGGCGCGATGATGGTGGCGGCCCTACTGGGCGCGGCCGATGATATTTTAAATATTTTTGGCATCAAACGCCGGGAACGCAAACTGAAACAAATCTGGACTTTGATCAGGATCCATCGTCATTGGTATGTGCGCTTGTGGTATTTTATCACTTTCCCGTGGCACGCTTTTGCCCGCGCTGTGGCCATGCTCGGGTCCAAACAAAATCGCGGGATTCAGGTGCATGAAAAATTATTTTTACAATTTATCGCCGGAAGCATCGTTGCTTATTGGATTTATTTCAAACTAGGCACTTATTGGCACAGCGTCCACATCCCGTTTGACGGCCAGCTCGCGCTCGGCTGGCTGATTATCCCGATTATTATTTTGTTCGTCATGTTTACCGCCAACGCAGTCAATATTGCCGACGGACTGGACGGGCTCGCGGGCGGGTCGCTCATTGCTTCTTTTGCCGGACTCACTATGATCGCTTGGGCCGAGGGTCGTCCGGCTTTTACCTTGCTCAATGCCACGGTCACGGGCGCGCTTATCGCCTATACCTATTTCAATGTGAAGCCGGCGCGATTTCAAATGGGCGATGTGGGGTCGCTGGGGCTGGGGGCGCTATTCGCGGTCAACGCGATCGCGATTAACAAAACTTTGCTGATTCCGATACTGGGTTTTATTTTTTATATCGAAGCGATCACGGTAATTTTACAGGTTTTTTCCCGCCGACTGCTGGGCCGACGCATTTTTAAAATGTCTCCCCTGCATCATCATTTTGAATTTATCGGCTGGAGTGAAGAAAAAATCGTCACGCGCTTTTGGCTCATTCATTCCTTTATGGTGGTGGTGGGAGTGTGGATGGCGCTTTATTAATTTTCAATTTCTAATTTTTAATTTCTAAACAATTTTCGATAATTTAATTTCTAAAATTACGACATTAGACATTGTTTAGAAATTGAAAATTGAAAATTGAAAATTGTTACCATGTATCTTAAGTGGCAAGAAAAAACTATCACCGACTTTTCCGACGCAAACATCAACGATTTGTACAATCGCGGATTTTTGTTTACGCGCGAAGAAAAAGGCGCGATGTATGAGACGCGCAGTGTGCGGGTGGATTTGAGCAAGTTTATTTTATCGAGCGAAAATCGACGCATACTACGCAAGACCGAAGGGCTTGAAATGAAAGTCGCGCCTATCCCCTACGCGGATTATTCCTGGGAGATTGGGAAAATGGGCAAGGATTTTTATGAGACGAAATTTGGCGCCGGAGTTTTTAGTGCGAATAAGATCAAAGAATTGATGACTGATGGAGAGAAAAGTAATTTTAATCGACTTCTTGTTTACTGTCATTCTGAACGCAGTGAAGAATCTCTGTCGATTAGACAATTGGACAAAGATTCTTCGACTCCGCTACGCTCCGCTCAGAATGACAGTAAGGTTGGTTATACAATTTGTTTAGAAACGAATGAGTTGATACATTACTGCTATCCATTTTACTCTCTAACACCTAACACCTCTAACCTAATACCTAATATTGGCATATCAATGATGACACGCGCGGTGGTGTGGGCGCAGGAACACGACAAAAAATACATTTACCTCGGTAGCGCCAAAGACGCCAAAGCGCTATACAAATTTCAGTTTGAGGGCGTGGAGTGGTGGGACGGAAAAAAATGGAATACGGACATGGAGGAATTGAAAAATATTCTGAAGTAATATGCTAAAGCAATCACTACCTAACACCTTCAACCTAACACCTAACACCTCCAGGTACATTCACTTCATCGGCATCTGCGGCGTGGGCATGGGGGCGCTCGCCATTATGATGAAAAAGAAGGGAAACAAAGTCACCGGCAGTGATGTTGGTTTTTATCCGCCGATTTCGACGCATTTGAAAGAGCATGGGATTGAATATTATGCTGGGTGGCACCCAGAGCGGATCGGCGGTGGCTGTCATTCCCGTGAAAACGGGAATCCAGACGACGACAACATGGATCCCCGCTTTCGCGGGGATGACAATAAAAAAACGAGTGACAATTTCAAACCAGACATTGTCGTAGTCGGCAATGTCGCCGGCAGTGAAAATCCGGAATGGAAATTTGTGAAGGAAAATAAAATTCCGTTTGTTTCTTATCCGGAATTGGTCGCGCGGGAATTGACGAAAAAAAATTCCATTGTTTGCGCTGGCACCTACGGTAAAACTTCCACGACCGCACTTCTGTCATGGATACTCATCAATGCAGGCAAAAAACCGGCGTACATGTTTGGCGGTCTATCGCAAACCCCCGAGCTCGCGTCCGACGACCTCGGCGGCGAGTGGAGCGTCCTCGAAGGTGATGAATACAAAACCAGTCGCTGGGACAACAGCCCAAAATTTTCGCACTACTCCCCCACTCACTTGCTTTTGACCGCGGTAAAGTGGGATCACGCCGATGTGTATCCTACCGAGGATAGTTACTTAGCGGCATTTGAAAAATTGGTGGCGAGTGTGCCAAAAAATGGAGTCATAGTGATTTCAGAGCAGGCTCAATCTGTCATTCCCGTGAAAACGGGAATCCAGACGCCCGGATCCCCGATCAAGTCGAGGATGACAAAAACCGCTCAGGATGACAACGATACGCCTCAAGATGACAAACGACGATTTGTTAAATATGGACAAAGTGAAGATTGTGATTATCAATATTATAATATAAAATCAACAGAGTTTGGACTGAATCTCAGCATTAAGTGTAAATCTAAAATCTACAATCTTAAATCTAAAATCATAGGTTCGTTTCAAGCCGAAAATATTTGCGGCGCATTCGCGATGGCGCACAGCATCGGGATTGAGCCGGAGGTGATAATCAAAAGCATCGCTTCGTTTGCCGGCATCAAACGCCGTCTCGAAAAACGCGGAACTACTATCACTGGCGCGACTGTATTTGACGACATTGCTCACTCACCGGCCAAGGCGAAGAGTGTGTTGGAAACGATAGCGACGATTTATAAATGTCATTCTGAACGAAGTGAAGAATCCTTGTCGGTCGGTCAATTAGATGGAGATCCTTCGGCTATGCCTCAGGATGACAAAATACAACCGCGACTGTTTTGTGTGTTTGAACCCAATTCCGGCAATCGCAAATTTGACGCCCTGCCGGGATATGATCACGCGTTTGACAGCGCCGACGAGGTGATTATCCCGCGCCTCACAAAATTAAAAAATGACAGCGAATTTGTCAGTGGCGAACAACTATGCGCGCGCATCGCGCTCACCAATGCCAATACGATCTATATCGCAAAAGACGATGAATTATTAAAATATTTAAATCAAAAAACACGAGCGAGCGATGTCGTCGTGTTTTGCGGCAGTCATGGATTTCGCGGGATGATTGATGAGATGGTAAAATAATTATTTGCCCTCATCGACGATCTCGGCGTCGCACTCCTCGCCGACCGCAGTCATAGAGAGCGTGATACCGCAATGATTACATTCGACGACATGGTCGATAGCAAGCCCCGGATAACCGGATAAATCAACATTATTTTTACACTCGGGACAAACAAGTTTCATAAATATAATATTTAAATTCAAAGTTAATATAGTAATCAAATATAATCGTAATAAAACGACCATTACATACTACCACTAACACCACCTTGTGTCAACCGTGCACATCGTATCACCTATTTGATTTTTGATCTTTTAGATTTGATTTGTTTATGCTTACTCCGCAAATTTCTGCACCAAAACTAGCGCAGGCCATCGGACTACAAACCGAGTTATTTATCAAACGCGAGGACCAAAATCCCTTTGGCTCGCATAAGGGTCGTTCGATACCGCTCATGATAGAAAAATACGCTGACAATGGCGCGACCAGTTTTGTGATTTCTTCTTCCGGAAACGCGGCGATTGCGGCGACAAAGTATATCGCGAAGCGACCCGATTTGGCGTTGACGGTGTTTGTGGGTGAAAACATAGACGAAACGAAACGAATGGAGATCCTTCGCTTCGCTCAGGATGACAAGGTGCAAGTGAAACAAGTGGCCAACCCCAAACAATCGGCGTTTCAAATGGCCAAAACAAGTGGGGTGATTAATCTACGCCAATCGACTGACGACAGTGCGCTCGTGGGTTACAAAGAACTCGCGCGTGAACTGGCGGAAATAAAAAATTTGTCGGCCGTATTTATCCCTACTTCATCGGGCACTACCGCGCAGGGACTATATCTCGGGTTTCAAAAACTCGGCGTCAATCCGCAAATCCACATCGTGCAGACGACCGCTTGTCATCCGATGATAAATAAATCAAAAATAAAAGATCAAAATACTGGCTGCGAACCAGCAGTTGCAAAAATAGATGCGGACGAGTTGGACCCCACCGCATATAGTTGGCGGAATGACAACGCAGAAAAGTCACTGGCTTCCGCCATCGTCGACAAGGTCGCGCACCGTAAAAATAAAATTTTTGAAATTTTAAAAAACAGCCAAGGGAATGGCTGGGTCGCGACTAATGATGATATCCAAAACGCCATCGCTCTCACTAAACAAAATGAAAATATCGACATCTCGCCCAATAGCGCTCTTGCACTCGTGGGACTGCGTCAGGCACTGGCCCACGGATGCAAATTTAACGGACCGGTGGTGATTATTATTACCGGACGATAATTATTTAGTCATCACCACCACTTCATCATTGCCGTCGAAATTAATATCCACCGCACCGAGTTGTTCGACCACTCCACCCAAAGC
>JBAYHH010000018.1:0-15785 GCA_041666265.1 Candidatus Magasanikiibacteriota bacterium
AGCCATTTCTTTAAATGTTCCCGATAGATGTTGTTTTTGGTGGTCATATTCATATGACACCCATGGTAACCGAATTTTTATCTACCCGATAGGTTTCGGTAACATTTATTTTTATCTACAACGCGTACCTTGACATTCACCCTCATATATGATTAAATAACCTATCCCAAAAAGTGCTCAACCCGAGCGCCTGCGGGCGCTCTTTCTGAAATCATAGGGCCAATGCCCCGGCCAGCCATGGCCGCAACCTCCGGAAAGGAGAAAAAACATGGCGAGAATTCAGTGGCGAAAAATTGGAGAGCCCAAGATTCTCAAGTCCCTGTTCGGAAAATTTTTAGCCAACCAGAAATACCTGAACCCAAACAACGGCGAAGAGGAAGAGTACGCCCTCTTCGGCCAAAAGGACTGGTTCGTCACGCTCGTGGTGACGGACGAAGGTCGGAAGGTCGTCACGGTCAGCGAATACAAACAAGGCCGGGACGACTGGGGCATGGAACTCCCCGCCGGCACCTTCCAGGGCTACGGCCCGCCGACCATCGACATGGTGGCGGCCAATGTCGAGCACGAAACCGGCTACACCGGCCGGATCACTCCGCTCGGATTCACCTGGCTCGCCACCCGCGGATCGAAAACGCGCGTCTGGCAATTCCTGATGACCGGGGCCAGCAAAACCGGCGAAGTACAGCTGGACGCAGCCGAGGACATCGAGGTCGAGCTCGTGCCGCTCGACGAATGGATCGAGATGATTCAAAACGGCACGATCACCGAACACTCGGCGATTGTCGCCACCACGCGCGCCCTCCCCCATCTTGGCATCCGGATGACGGATCGCCATATCATCGAGATGATTGCGGGCACGGAGTAATCACCGTTCTTTCTCTCTCCCCGACGCCTCACCGCGCCGGGTTTTTTATACAAAAAAACACCAATGAAAATAGGCGCACTAATAAAATATTACTAACATGAAAAGATTCTTTGACTACGCCTCTTTGGGGCTTCGCTCAGAATGACAAATGCGCAATCCACCCACCACCCCCGTGAGCAAAAGCCCGCTCCACATACTCATGATCCAGTGATCAAATAATCCCGCGACTAGTACCACCAAAATCACTGGCAAAAAAATCCGATTATTTTTCCAAACCAAAATCACTCCACGCCCAAGCGCCCATAGCGACAACAAAAACACGCCCACTCCCCACTCTACCACAAGCAACATATATATGTTGTGCACCGGCTGATAACTCCAAACAGGCAAATCCGGACGCATCATATATATAGCCTGCGTGTATACCCCCGGACCAACACCAAAAAACAAATTTTGAGCTGATAGCTTGTAGCTGACAGATATCTGATTGACGCGTTCGGTAAACGAGTGCGCTTCGAGTCGATTGGATAAATCAAATCGTGAAAAAAATAATGGTGAAAAAATCGTGATCAAAATCGAAACTAAAATAAAATAATATAAAAATTGACGCGCTAATATTCTGTAATTGTGACAAAAAGATCTTTCGCTAACGCCTGCCTGCCGGCAGGCAAGGCTCAAGATGACAAGTGAGGCGAGACCAACGAGCGCCGCTATCCAAGCTCCGCGCGAAAACGAAAACACCAACCCGGATAAAATAACTAACTGGCCGGCAGTTAACCAAACTATTTTTTGTGTTGTCATTCCGAACCTTGCCTGCCGGCAGGCAGGCGAATGTGAAGAATCTTCACTACCGAGTTGGGTCGCAATATTTTTTTCATTATCTTGACGCTGATAAAACAAAAGAATCAACCCAGCCACGAGTGCCACCGCCAAATATATCCCCAGGCTATTGGGTGAGCCGAAATTGCCATACGCTCGTAGCCAGCGCCCACTGCCGATTTCCAACACAAAATCCCCGATTTGCGATGCTGAATGTGGCGCCATCCCGAGCCCTTTGATCTTAAACGCGTTTTGACTCAAAAATTGCACTATCGCCAAAATACCCTGCGCCACTCCCCCGGCCCAAAAAGCGATCAATAATTTTCGCCCACCACCAGCACCAGCGAGCTGCGCGATCACTATCGCCACGCACACCACCCCGAGCAGTCGCGTCACATATTGATATGACACCCAAAAATCCAAACTGCGCGCCACCAAAAACCCAACCAACAATAACCCGACAAAAAAATACACCAACCGTGGCCAGCGCTCGCGAAAATATTTACCGGAAAAAATCCGCGCGCGTTCATCTCGATCACGCAGGCGCGCGATGAAAGACAAAAAAATAATGAGCCAGGCCAAAATCTCCGTGGCATAAAGGCTCATCGTGCCGTATTCAAAAAAACCGCCGTTTAAATTTCCCGCCTCATATACCCAGCGAGTTTGGAGAGGGAGAAAAAACAGTAACAGACAAGAGAGCCAAAATATTATTTTTCTAATCATACAGAATAAAATTCCAAATCCGAAATATCAAATTACAAATAAATTTCAAATTACAAATAAGAAATCACAAAGTTTCCAATCGACCGAAAAATTTGATATTTGGTTTTTGATATTTGTGATTTATTTGATATTTGAAATTTTATTTTTGATATTTTTTAATACTCCCTCACAATCATCGCCTCCGCGATCCCGATCAACAAAAAATTGGTAATGAGCGACGACCCGCCATAGCTCACAAACGGCAAGGTGATACCGGTCACCGGCAACATGCCGATGTCCGCGCCGATATTGATAAAAAAATGCGCGAAAAACATGATCGCGATCCCACTCGCGGTCACGGCGGCGAAATCATCTTTGGATAATTGCACTATCCGCACCAGTCGCCACAACATCACCGCGAACAGTATCACCACCGACGCCGCACCCGCAAAACCAAGCTCCTCCCCTACTACCGAAAACACGAAATCGGTTTGCGCCTCGGGCAAAAACCGCAACTGACTTTGCGACCCAAAACCAAGACCGCGCCCGAAAAATTTTCCCGACCCGATCGCGATCAGCGACTGCGACACATTGTAACCGGTGCCCAGAGGATCGTGGGTCGGATCAACAAAAGTCTGCAACCGTTCTTTTTGGTAATCTTTCATCCAAAAAAACCAACCGGAAAGCGCCACCGCCACCATCACCCCGACCAAGAGCAGTAAATATAACCGACGCGCGCGCACGAGTAGCATGATACCGAGCCAAACAATGCCAAGCACCACCGCCGAACCCAAATCCGGCTGTTTCAAAACCAACGCCATCGGTAAAAAAACCAAAAATCCGGTGCCGAAAAAAAACAACGGTCGATCAAACCGCCGACCGAAATTGGCCACGATATACGCGAGTAATAGTATCACCCCGACTTTGGCGAGCTCGACCGGCTGAAAAGAAAAACCACCCACCACAAACCAACCGGTAGTTCCGCGAATCGAACGCCCGAAAAAAAATACCGCGACCAATAGCGCAAGCGACCCCCAATACCACCATTTGGCAGTATGGCGAAACCAACTAAAATGAAAAGAGCTCACCACCAAAGCGATAGTGAGTCCCAGCCCGCAAGCCAACAATTGTTTTTTGAAATTGATGAGATCGCTCCCGCGCGATAAATCGACACTATATACGGCCGCCAGTCCGATCGTGGTCAAAAAAATCACGCTTGCAAAAAGTATCCAATCAAAACGGCGGTGTGAAAATTTGGAAAGAAAAAACATAGGCCGCTATTTCGGCGGCGCGAGATACACGCCCGAATCGTAAATATCTATCAAAGGACAAACGCGAATGTCGGTGCCATAGACACCGGAAGTATAACTGCGCAGATCGACCGCGCGTGTCTCATTGGATGCGAAATCACTCAACTGTAAAGGCAAAAGCGCCGCGACCGTCTCGCCCTGCATGAGCGCCACATAAAAATCCGCTTGCCGATAACCAAACGCGCTGTTATTGGTGAGATCAAATTGGAGAGCGGTTGCGGAAATACCCTCGGCACTGGCCGGAATGATTTGCGAATTAGCCACGGTAAAATCCAAACGCGCCTGTTGCCACCCGATCACATCGATGATTTGATGAGGATCAACTCGATGCCACGCAATATTTTCAAGAACAATCTCGATACTCGCCCCCGACCCGGCAGATAATCCGAGACTGGCCACCGGACGATTCTCGCCCGCCAATAAAAATCCGGAGTGCTTGTCGGTAACGAGATCACCGACAACAAAATAATAATCAAACGAAACAACAAATTTTTCATTGTGGTTGGCCAATATCGCGAAAGCGTCGATTTTGTCCGTCCCGCCCGCCAAAATATTGGCGGTGACGATCTCAATGGGAGCAGGCGCGAAATGATCGTGCCAGACGGCGTAATTGACCGAACTCGATAATTGACGATTCATGAGTGCGTCCTCATCAATGCCAAAAATCAGATAATCCCCCATCTGCCACATACTATACGCGATGGTGACGACGCTAAAAACAACCAAAAACCGCACCGCGATTTTATAAAACAAAACTTTGTTTTTTACCAGCCATATTTCCAGCTTAAATTTGCCGGTGGGCATTTCACCGGTTGGATCGATATATTGCGTGAAGTCCGGTTTTTTATTCGCGGGCGCCACAGGTGGCGTCGGATCGTTTTGATTTTTGGTTTTGGTATAGATGTTATACATACTTGATAAATTCCAAATTTGAAATTACAAATCACAAATAAATTTCAATCTCCAAATATCAAAACGGTTGGGGTTATTTAGGATTTGAAATTTTTGATTTATTTGGAATTTGTAATTTTAAATTTGATATTTCGATGATTGTATTATACCCCATCTCGCCGATTTTTGCCAATTCGCCCCCTTGCGGTCAGTGGTAAAATATGCTAAAATATACGCACCGTTTTATCTAAAAATTCGCACCAAATTTATGCCCATCAAACGCGTCCAAAGAGGGAGGATCGAAGCCATACCTGAAAAAGCAAAAATAAAAGATCAAAAATTACGACCGGCCACTGAAAAACCAACTCCGAAAACGGAGACCAAGCCATCTTCAACATCATCCAAAAACACCATCGTCTCGGCCGTGAATCCGAGTGGTAGCTATAGCGCCAAAGATATCACGGTGCTTGAGGGACTGGAGGCTGTGCGTCGTCGCCCGGGCATGTACATCGGCACCACCGGTCCGGTCGGTTTGCATCACCTCGTCCGAGAAATTGTCGACAACTCGGTCGACGAAGCGATGGCCGGTTTTTGCGATCAGATCACCGTCGCTCTTTTACCCGACCACCAGATTTCAGTTCATGACAACGGCCGTGGCATTCCCGTGGATATTCATCCCACCAAAAATGTTTCCGCTCTCGAGGTCATCATGACCGTCCTGCACGCCGGTGGTAAATTTGGCGGTGAAGGCTACAAAGTCTCGGGCGGTTTGCATGGCGTCGGCGCGTCGGTAGTAAACGCTCTATCCAAGTATGTCAAAGTCGAGGTGCACACCGGCGGAAAAGTCTGGGTGCAAGAATACAAAAACGGCGGTAAGCCGGTAAAAAAAGTCGCCTGCGTCGGCACTTGCAAAGACCACGGCACCACTATCACCTTTCGCCCGGATGATACTATTTTTGAAACAATTAATTGGGAATGGAAAACTATCATCGATCATTTGCGCCAAACCACCTATCTCACCAAAGGCCTGCACCTGATCATCAAAGACGAACGACCGGCGGAAGAAAAAGATATCGACAAAACCGCTCTGCCCATGCCGAGTCCGGTGTATCAATTTTTCTTTGAGGGTGGCATCGCGTCGTATGTCCAATATATCAATCACAACAAACACCCCAAACACGACACCGTTTTTTATACCGAAAAAGAAGCTAACGATGTCCATGTCGAAGTGGCGCTCCAATACAGCGACGAATTTTCCGAATCGCTCTCGGCGTTCACCAATAACATCTACAATCCCGAAGGCGGTACTCATGTACAAGGCTTTCGGACCGCGCTCACCCGCTCACTCAATACTTACGCGCGCAACAAAAATATTTTAAAAGAAAAAGACGATAATCTGACCGGTGAAGATGTGCTCGAGGGGCTAAGCGTGATCATCTCGGTCAAAATTCGCGAACCGCAATTTGAGGGCCAGACCAAAGGCAAGCTCGGCAACACCGAAGCCAAAACCGCGGTCGAGACCGTGATGAACGATGAATTTTTGATATATTTAGAGGAGCACCCGCGCGACGCCGAAGCGATCGTGGGCAAATGTATCCTCGCGAGCAAAGCGCGCAACGCGGCCAAACTCGCCCGCGACACCATTCTCCGCAAAGGCGCGCTCGAAGGATTTACCTTGCCCGGCAAATTGGCCGATTGTTCTTCGCGCCATGCCGAGGAGTCGGAATTATTCATTGTCGAAGGCGACAGCGCCGGAGGCTGTTTCGACGGAGACACCGAAGTCGCTCTTGTTGACGGACGCGAACTATCATTTATTGAATTGGTCGCGGAATTTAATCAAGGAAAACAAAATTATTGTTATACCATTAAAAATGATGGTAATATTGGTGTGGAAAAAATACTTTATCCGCGTATAACCAAGCAGAATGCCTCTGTAATCAAAGTGGTGTTGGATAACGGCGCCGAATTAACTTGCACGCCCGACCACAAATTTATGGTTAGGGACGGAAGTTATGTGGAAGCGCAAAACCTAACTTCTGATACAGAACTAAGAACAAAAACAGAACCAAACCACAAAGTCGTTCGCATCGAAAAGATAGACAAAAAAATCGATGTCTATGATATCGAGGTCCCAAACACTCATAATTTTGCTCTCGCGAGCGGTGTGTTTGTGCACAACAGCGCCAAGCAAGGCCGCGACCGCGAACACCAGGCGATTTTGCCTCTGCGTGGTAAAGTGCTCAATGTCGAGCGCGCGCGCCTGGATAAAATCCTCACCAACAACGAGCTCAAGTCGCTCATCATCGCGATGGGCACCAACATCGGCGAGCAATTCGACATCACCAAATTGCGCTATCACCATATCGTGATCATGACCGATGCCGATGTGGACGGTGCGCATATCCGCACCCTGCTTTTGACCTTTTTTTATCGCTACTTCCCCGCTCTCATCACCGAGGGGCATGTATATATCGCCCAGCCACCGCTCTTTAGCGTGAAATTTGGCAAAGAAATGAAATACGCGTATAACGACGAAGAAAAAGAAGCGATCATCGCCGAGATCAGCAAAAACAAATTAAGCGCGGCCGAAGAAAAACAAGCGAAAAAAACCAAAGAAGAAACGGCCGAAGCGACGACCAATGCCGATGGCGACGAAGAGGCGCCGGTGGAATCAGTGGTGATCGGCGGAATGAAAGTGAACATCCAGCGCTACAAAGGTTTGGGAGAAATGAATCCCGACCAGCTCTGGGACACTACGATGGATCCAACCAAACGCCTGATGAAAAAAGTGACTGTGCCCGATGCCGAGCTCGCGAATTCAGTGTTTGAGACGCTCATGGGCGACGATGTGGCCCAGCGCAAAAAATTCATTCAGACGCACGCGAAAAGTGTGCAAAATATTGATGTTTAAACCATTTTTACCCCGTCGGCCAAAAACCGACGGGGTGTGCATAACCCCCATATTGACTCCTGTTATCTTTTCTGCTATACTAATACCATATTAAACGGCCTACGGGCTGTTTTAAAAAACCTTAATTTCTCTCACTCCTTTCGATTATGCATACTATTGAATCCATCAAAAATTATTTCGTCGGCTCATACCACGAAATGCTCAAAGTCACCTGGCCCACCAAACAGCAAACCATCAATTACAGCTTGCTCGTGATCGGATTATCCGTCGGCATGGCGATTTTTTTCAGCGTCCTCGATTATATTTTCAACTTGGGCATCGAAAAATTGCTCATTAAATAATTTTCTTCACTAATATAGTATGGCCAAGCAAACCCTAAATCTCGGACGCCGCTGGTATGTGCTCCACACCTACTCCGGCTACGAGGAAAATGTCAAACAAAATCTGGAACAACGCATCGAATCTTTTGACATGCAAGACAAAATTTACAATGTTTTAATTCCGAAAGAAAAGAAAATTAAAATCAAAAACGGCAAACGCACGACTGTTGAAGAAAAGATCTTCCCGGGTTATGTGATGATCGAAATGATCGTGACCGATGACAGCTGGTATATGGTACGCAACACCCCCAATGTCACGGGCTTTGTCGGATCCGGCACCACCCCCACCCCGATCGACCAAAAGGAAGTCGAGAGCCTGCTCAAACGCACCAGCGGCGGCGAACCCCAGCACAAGATCGATGTCGAAGCCGGCAATGTGGTCCGCATCACCGATGGACCGTTCAAGAATTTCGAGGGCAAGGTGGAATCAGTGGACGAAGAACGCGGCCGCGTGAAAGTGATGGTGTCCATGTTTGGACGCGAAACGCCGGTCGAGCTCGATGCTTTACAAGTCAAAAAAATATAAACAATGTTTTTTAAATTGATTGGTCCATTCGGACGCTTCTCGATCGATTTAAAAATTCAAAATTAAAAATTAAATATTATCAAAGATATGGCCAAGAAACTAATCACTCAAATCAAACTCCAAATCATCGGAGGCGCGGCCAATCCAGCGCCGCCCATCGGTCCGGCTTTGGGCCAACATGGTCTCAACATCTCCGGTTTTTGCAAAGAGTTCAACGATAAAACTCAAGATAAAAAAGGCGAAGTGGTACCGGTAATTATCAATGTCTACGCCGATCGTAGTTTCGACTTCATCATGAAGATCGCTCCGGTCGCGGACTTGATCAAGAAAACCATCAAACTCGCCAAAGGATCCGGTAAACCCTTGCAGGAAAAAGTCGGCAAAATCACCAAGGCGCAAATCAAAGAAATCGCCGAAAAGAAAATGCCCGACCTCAACGCCAAAGATTTGGCGGGTGCGATGAGAATGGTGGAAGGCACCGCCAAAAACATGGGGCTGACCATCGAAGGCTAAAACACAATTTTAAAACAACGGCTTACGGGCCGTTGTTTTGTTTCGAAAAACCAAAGTGACAAAGTATCTAAGCGTCAAAGTGAAAAAAATGTTGAACCTGCCTGCCGGCAGGCAGGCAGGAGTTCAAAATTACCAAGAATCACTTGCGGAGACGAAAGACGAACTGATCGTCAGGATCCCACTGATCGTCCGGCCGCGTCCAGTAGTAGATCAGCCAGACCCCGTCGCCATAGCGACGCAGGTTGAAGACGTCCGGATCGCCATCGGGGCCGGAAATTTGTTTCATACCTATGTTCACCCACTCATCCATTGGTTGATCAGTATATGCGAGCCGATAGTGTGGCCCGACTTCGGCCGGACATAATTCCAAACCAAACTCTTGAATTTTCTTGTAAATTTCGTCGGTGGTTGGGTTATTGCTAAAACCCAAATCCCCAACTTTTAATTTTATCAAATCGGCTGGTTCCGGCTTTTTGGCGGTAGTAAAATCTTTACTATTCATCATGAATTTTGCATAATCGGAAATTTGAATATTTTGTTTTTCCATTTCCTTTTCTAATTCGGCTTTGGTTTTACCGCCAATTTCAATGGTACTGCGCGCAATTCTCCCTTCGGGAAATTTGGTGTAAATATATTCCGGATGTTTCAACTTTTGAAAAATATTGGGGAATAACGGGCCAATGTAGGCCTGGGTGTCTTCTTGAATTTCATTTTGTCCCCAAGCGATTTGATCGGGTTCGTAATCAAAGGCAATAGGTGCATCGGCTTTGGGGTCGCGCAGGGCGCGCAACTCAGCAATGCGCGGATCTGTATTATAACCAAAACCTTGAATAGGCGCGTCAATTTCGTAAAGGAATCTTAATTCGTCCCGCGTCGGTTCTTGGTCTTTTTTTATTTTGTTTTCCAACGCTGTCAAGCGTTGCATGTCTTGGCTTTTCTTTTCATATAACTTGCCGTCGGGAAATTCCGCCATTTTGTCTTGCACTACCTTGCCGATGTGTGGATCAAGATTTTGATCTGGCCCGATACCGCGCACTTCGGCGATATTGTTTTCCTGCATGCGGATGGCGGCACGGGGCACGATGGGTTGGCCTTGTGGGTCAAGGGAATAAAAAACATAAAAGTCGCCACCTTCAAGTTGGGTTTTGGCAGTGCTCTCGCCGGCCGTGCACCAGCCCGTACCATGGCCTTGAAGAGATTTGACGAGTGGCATGTGATCGGAACCACGGTTATATTTTATCCACTTACCTTGGACATTGGTGAGTTGTTCTTGGCTGGCCGGCGTTACTTTTTCTATCGCCCAGGCGTAAAGTTTGGCAAAATTTTCTCCTTTAAGCAGTTGTGCCCATTGCTGGTCGTTTTCTTCCTGTGGCTGATTATTATCTTGTTGTTCGCCATATTTCTTTTCCAAGGCATCCAGAACATACGAAAGGGCCTCGCGGTCAAGGTCGGGAAATGGCTTCACCGTCCCTTTGGCGCGTTTGGTAAAGGCCTTTTTCTGCTTGTCATATTCGCCCATGCCCAGAATACTGCGCATAGACCAATATTTGAGCCAATCCGGGTAAGTGGCGTCGGACGAGGATAGGTAATCTGTCCAGTTATCCAAACTGCTTTTTTGGTCGGTGATAATTATTTCTGCCGACTGCCTCCGCATTTCATCGGTAATTTCCACATCGCCGTGTCCTTGCTCGCGGGCGATGCGTTGTTGATTGGTAAAATATGACTCGGGAATTTCATCTGGTTTGATAACATTTTTATCATAAAGTACGGTCTTGAAGCGAGATAGTTTTTCCTCATGGCGTGGATTATTGTGGTCTAAACTTTCTTTGAGATAATCCAAGTATTCTTCGATGCGCGTGGTTGGATCGGATTGTAATCTTTCCGGCAACAAAGGTCCCTCTTGTTCACTTTTGACAAACTCCTTATTTTTGTGACGGTTTACTTTTTCTTTTCTTTTTACTACCGCGTCCACTTCTGGGCTGGTGTGGAGCGGCGGGTTTTTGTACTTTTCGGATAGAAAATATAGACCACGGTTGCGTTCGGACATATTTGATTGGTTATATTAGTATTATTATCTTATCACGGATGATGTGCCGTTTCAAGGACACCCGCTGGATCCCGCTGGCGTGATAACACGCTTGAAATATATAGCAATAATTGATAAAATACATACGACTAAGTGCTAAATATTATTTACTAACCTTATATTTATGTTCGAACCTCAAACCCACCAAATCGCTTTATTCAAAGGCAAAGCTATCAGAAAAAAACTTTTCAATAAAGAATGGTGGTTTTCGGTTGTTGATGTGGTACAAGCTCTCACTGACCAGCCGGATGATTATACCGCCAGAAAATATTGGAATAAACTGTCACAAAGATTGAGAGAAGAAGGCAGTGAAGTGGTGACAAATTGTCACCAGTTGAAATTATTAGCAACCGATGGCAAAATGCGTGAAACCGATTGCGCGGATACCGAGGGTATTTTCCGAATCGTTCAATCAATCCCCTCGCCCAAGGCCGAACCATTTAAACGCTGGCTGGCCAAAGTGGGCTATGAACGGGTGCAAGAAATTGAGAATCCGGAATTGGCGACCAAAAGAACTCGCCTGCTCTACAAACTCAAAGGTTACCCGGAGGACTGGATCGAAAAACGGATGCGCGGCATTGCTATTCGCGAAGAACTGACCGACGAGTGGCAAAATCGGGGTGCGCGTGATGAGCGCGATTATGAAATTTTGACCGCCGAAATATCCAAGGCCACCTTTGGTGTCACGCCGAGTGAATACAAAAAAATCAAAGGGTTGAAAAGAGAAAACCTACGCGACCATATGGATGATTTTGAGCTAATTTTTACCATGCTTGGCGAACGCTCTACTGCCGAGATTCACCGCGCTGAAAATACCCGCGGTCTGGCGAAGCTTAAAACCGATGCCGTGGCCGGAGGCGCGATTGCCGGTGGCGCGCGAAAACAATTGGAGCAACGATTGAAACGATCGGTGGTATCTAAAAATAACTTTTTACAAAATACCAACAGAAAGAAACTGAAGAAGTAAAAAAATATGAAGTGTGCCCAGTATAAAAATTATCCGATTGTCTGAAATCATTTAATCAACATCGCGTCGCCGAAACTATAAAACCGATACTTTTCCTCGACCGCCTGACGATAGCACTCCAACAGAAATTTGCGATCGTCCGCAAATGCTGACACGAGCATTAGCAGTGTGGACTTGGGTAAATGAAAATTAGTGATGAGCGCGTCGACAATTTTAAATTTATATCCGGGCGCGATAAAAATATTGATGTCTCCGACATACGCTTTAACTGTCACTCCGAACCCTGCCTGCCGGCAGGCAGGCGAATGTGAGGACTCTTTGTTGCGTCTACCAACGATTGGAGATCCCTCGCTAACGCTCGGGATGACAGACGAATTCGCGACTCCCTCGAGCACGCGCACCGTGGTCGTCCCGACCGCCACCACTCGCCTGCCCTCATGTTTAGCCAGATTGATTTTGTCGGCATTGGCAGCGGTCATCTCGACCCACTCGCTGTGCATTTTGTGGTCTTCAATTTTTTCCGTCTTTACCGGCAAAAAAGTCCCCAGTCCCACATGCAAAGTCACTTCGGCAAACTCCACGCCTTTATTTTTTAATTGCTCGATAAGCTCGGGGGTGAAATGAAAACCGGCCGTGGGCGCCGCCACCGACCCCTCGACGCGGGCATACACCGTCTGATAGCGATCTTCCACTCCGACTGCCTCAAATTTGTCTTGGTCCACTTTGATATACGGAGGTGTCGGCACCTCACCGTATTTATTCGCTTTTTCACGCACGATCGCGTCGTCATCGCCAAATTGCACGAGAATAGTGCCGTCGTTTTCTTTGGTCATCACCTCACAGGAAAAATCCGGCGCAAACACCACTTTCATGCCGAGACGAAGTTTTCGTCCGGGCTTGGCGAGCACCTTCCACACGCCGACATTTTCCATCGGACGCACTAAAAAAATCTCCACTTGCTTGGGGACATTTAAAATTTTATTGGTGCTCGGCACAATGCCGGCGATATCGTCGCTGTCTTGGTCGAGCTCGATCATGCCACGCAGACGCGCTTTGAAAACTTTGGAAATATTCCACACCAACAAATCCCCCGCTTGTAAATAATTAGTGATATCAAAAAAATGTTTGTGCTCAACTTTGTGGGTATTTTTGTCAATCACCATCAGACGCGAACTGTCGCGCGGAGTGGCCGGCGACTGGGCAATGAGATCGTCGGGTAAATTGTAGTCAAAATCATGTGTATACACAAGATCAAAAATAAAAAATCAAATATCAAATCTACTTTTTGTTTGGATTTTTATTGGGATAAGAGCACAAGACAAAATCCAAATATTCGATTCCGCAAAAATACGGACAAATTTTAATGTTCTTGATAGCGCATTTATGTTCATTTGACGACTCCGCCACATTCCACGGACAACCATCTTGTTTCCAAGATATTTTTCCGGCGTCAGTGGCCAGATCAATATCCATATTGGCACCATCTAGTTTTTCAATCACATCGTTCATAATATTATTTTAATTTTTTGAAGATAATATCGTTTGAGCGGGTTATGCCGCCGAAGCGGCATCCCTGAGGCCTCGCGGCCGAGGAAAGCGAAAATGATATTATCTTCAAAAAATTAACGCAAGTACTTCCCCACATTGCGATTATGCTCCTCAAGCGTGCGCGCGTAATGCGTGACACCATCGGTGCCCGCCATGAAATACCAAAAATTATTCGCCTTGGGATAAAGCGCCGCGCGAATCGCGCTGACGCTCGGATTACTGATCGGCCCCAGCGGCAGCCCGGGATATTTGTAGGTATTATAGAGCGAATCCAACGCACGATCTTTGTCGGTCACGCCCGGATCATTTTTGCCGGTAATATAATTGACCGTCGCGCATGATTGGAGCGCCCAATTTTTTTCATATCGGCGCCAAAAAATATCCGCTACCATCGCCATATCCTCGTTGGACGGCGCTTCTTTTTGTACCACCGACGCCATCGTCAACACCTCCAAAAAACTCTTTTTCTGACGCGCCATTTCCGCGCGCAACTCCGGCGTAATTTTATTTTCCAAATTATCAAAAATCTTGCGCAAAACATCTAATGGCTTCGCGTCAGCATAAACGCGGTAGGTGTCAGGATACAAAAATCCTTCATACGAAACCCCGCGCGATTTTTCTGAAAGGAGTGGATAAAGCACCGTGCCCGAAGCAGTCACCAAATTTAAATCCGGAGCAAACTGGCCCTCGGCGCGATAATTTACCGCGGGCTTACCCAGTAGACCATACAATTCCTCCGGGGTTTTTATTATCCCCTTTTTCACCCAATCACTCGCCACCTGGCGTAAATTCCAGCCGGGAATAATCGTGACATTGATCTCGGCGCGAGGAGCGATGGGGGTCGGGCGCGGACGATGAGCGCGATAATACCAAAAACCAATCGGCGGTAAAACCAAAATCAATAGCAACGCGATAATTGTTAATCTCAAATTCAAACCAGACATAATTACTTAAACAGTTCAATGATTTTTTTGTGCAAGATCGGATTGGCGACGACGATGTCCATCTCGCCTTTTTTCCATTCTTTGTCAAAAGAATTGGTCCACTTGGCCCCAGCCTCAGTGGCTATCACATACGGCGCGAGATAATCGTGATAAAATCCGCAATTCAATACCACGGCGTCAGCTCGACCGGCGGCCAAAAATCCCACCGAGAGCATCGTGCCAAAATTGTGAATCCAATGTCCTTTGTCTCCCATGATAGTTTGCAAAAATTGATAATATCTTTTATAGCCGGTGGAATTATACGAACCGTAGCCCTGACCGTACCCGGCACTAAATACCAAATAATTATGATCAAACTCATGGTGGTCGCTCACTTTGATCGGTCGATCATTTAAAAATGCACCTTTGCCCACTTCGGCAAAATACAACTCATCGTTGATCGCATCGTAGATCGCTCCTAAATACGGCTGATTATTTTTAGTCACTCCGATAAGTGTACACCACAAAGAAATGTGATTGGCAAAATTACGCGTGCCATCGATCGGATCAATCACCCAAGTATATTCCGCGCCCGGATTGATTTCACCATCGACCTCTTCTGATATGATGCCGTGATCGGGATAGCACTCTCGAATTTTTTTTATCAAAAAATCACTGACGGCACGATCGGCTACCGTAACAATATCCGAAGGGTTGCCTTTGTAACTTTTCTCCACCCCCTCATGATAATACCCCTTCGCGAGATACCCGGCTTCACGGATAATTTGTTTGAGAAATTCTTGCATAATTATAACCCGCGACACTTCATCGCCTCGGCGACGCGCGCGACCGCCACCACAAAAGCCGCGGTGCGCATATCGATATGATATTTTTCTTTGGTCTCCCAAATCGTATTAAACGAATCCACCATAATCGGCTTCAATTTCGCGAGCACCTCGGCTTCCGGCCAATAATAATTCATCGCGTTTTGAACCTGCTCGAAATACGACACCGTCACCCCACCGGCATTAGTCAAAATATCCGGAATCAGCAGCACGCCATTTTTGAACAAAATTTCATCGGCTTCGGGAGTGGTGGGACCATTAGCGAGCTCGGCAATGATTTTTGCTTTTACCCGCGGGGCGTTTTCGACGGTGATTTGGTTTTCGAGCGCAGCCGGCACTAGCACATCGACTGGTAACTCCAGCAGTTCTTCATTGATAATATTTTCCGTTCCGGGAAATCCAACCACGGTCTTGTTGGTTTCTTTATATTTTTCCAAAGCGACCAGATCCAAAGCTTGATCGGATTTGATACCACCCTTACTGTCACTCACCGCTACGA
>JBAYHH010000019.1:0-15083 GCA_041666265.1 Candidatus Magasanikiibacteriota bacterium
CATAATATTGATAGATTAAATATTATGCATTTATTATAGCACAAAATGATGATAATGAATAAAAATCAGGCTTTGCTATTTACAGCTTTAACATAACTGGCAGCATACTTATTTAATTTTACCGGACATTTTTTTAAACTCCAAATCTTTTTTCACTACCACCTCGCTCACCTTCAGCGCCATTTCGTTGATACCCATCAGCCGAATGCCGTCCAAAGTGCGGACGCGCGACAGCGCCACATAACCCATCCCCCGCTCAAATGATTTGGACAGATCAATTTCGGCCGCGTCCAAACTCATGCCTTGACTTTTATGCACCGTGATGGCCCAGGCCAATCGCAATGGCACCTGCCGGATACTGGCCAAAATCACATCGTCTTCTTCAATATTCCAACTGTCGGGCGTCGCCACAATTTTTTCTTTATTTTTGGTTTTCACCACCGGATAGTTATTGGCATCAAATTCAATCACCTCGCCCAAAGTGCCATTGACATACCCGGCGTCAAAATTATTTTTTACGAACATCACCACCGCCCCGATTTTAATTTTTAATTCAGGGGAAGCCGGATAATTTTTCTTTAACATCTTAACTAATTCTACCGGGCCTTCTTCGGTCATGTGGTAGACCTGCTCTTTTTCGGACAGACGCGCCAGTTCAAAATCGTTAAGCGCGTCCACATTGATATTATGCGTATATAGTTTGGTGGGTTGGGACGCGCAATCAACCGACTGGTACAACCTGGATTTCAAAAAATCCAACTCCTTCTCGCCCGCTTCATTGGCGCGAATCTTATTCAAAATATTTAGAAATTTATCATCATCCTGCCGAAATTGTTCGTCTAAATAACAAACTCTGATATCGGAATTCCGCCACGAAAACGCGCTAAACGCAAACAAGGAACCCTCATCGATCGGTGGAAGCTGAAAGAAATCCCCGCACAGCACCACCTGAATCCCTCCAAACGGAGAAAACGGATTTTTCACCGCGCGGCAAATTTTGTCCACCAAATCCAATCGCGCCGCGTCCAACATGGAAATTTCATCAATGATCAATACTTGGGCGTTGCTGATTCTGCCCACCACCTCTTCCCGTCTCAAAATTTTCTTTAATTTTTTGTCGGTCAATTTCCGCTCTATCCCCATGCCGCACCAGGAGTGAATAGTTCGGCCATTCAAATGCGTGGCCGCGATGCCGGTGGAGGCAGTGACGCCGACTTTAATTTTTTTACTTTTCAAATATGCGATAAATCGGTTCAACAAAAAAGTTTTCCCGGTGCCGGCCGAACCGGTGAGAAAAACATTGGCGCCGGATTGAAGGATTTTGAGGGCTTGGGATTGGTTCATTAAATTAACTATTATTATCCGCAAACAACTCCGCCTGTTTCAAAATATTTTCGGTCGCCAACTTTTGCTTGTCCGGCGGATAGCCATATTGATTGAGTAGGCGTTTCACCAACACCCGCAACCGCGCGCGCACGCTTTCCCGAATCGTCCAATCAATAGAAGTATTTTGTTTAACCTTTTCCACCAAAATCCGCGCCAAGTCGCGCAAGGTATCATCGCCCATAACATCGCGCGCGCTACCGTTGTCGGCCAAAGCATCGTAAAACGCTACCTCATCAAAACTCAATCCCAAAGTTTCGCCCCGCTCCCCTTCTTTGCGGATTTCTTTGGCCAGCCCCACTAATTCTTCTATTACTTCCACGGCCGTCAATAAATTATTATGATATTTTTTGATCGCCTTCTCCAACATCTCGGATAATTTGTGGCTCAAAATCACATTGCGCTGTTTGATAGACCGAATTTCATCATTTAATAATTTGTTCAATAATTCCACCGCTAAATTTTTGTGTTTCATGCCTTTGACCTCCTGTAAAAAGTCATCGGACAAAATAGAAATATCCGGCTTGTCCAATCCGGCCGCTTCAAAAATATCCACTACTCCATCGGACACCACGGCCTTGTCCACAATTTGCCGAATGGCGGTTTCGATATCCGCGTCGGATTTGCGGCCCTCGCCCGGTTCAAATTTTACCAGCCGTGCTTTCACCGCTTGGAAAAAAGCCACATCTTCTTTGATTTTAAACGCCTCCGCGTGCGGCACTACCAACGCATACGCCCGCGACAACAAATCCACCTGTTTGGTAAACCGATTCTTGCCGTCTTCCAATGCCAACACATATTCCTGCGCTTCCAAAATTATCCGCATCTTGGCATCCACCGCTGACATAAAATATTTTTTATAATCAAACCGATTAAACATTTGACACACTACCTCAAACTTTTCATGCAACAAATCCAAAGCATCGCCCATATCCAGTGTAGGCGCACCCTTGCCGCCGCTTTCGGTATAAACCGCCAGCGCTTTTTTCAAATCAGTAGCAATACCAATATAATCCACCACCAAACCGCCGACCACATCTTTGTACACCCGATTCACGCGCGCTATCGCCTGCATCAAATTATGTCCGCGCATTAGTTTGTCCACATACATCGTTTTTACGCAAGGCGCGTCAAAACCGGTGAGCCACATATCGCGCACAATCACCAACTTCAACTCATCGGACGGATCTTTGAATCGGTCCGCCACTGCTTTGCGTTGTTCTTTGTTGGTATGGTGGGGCTGGTAATTCTCCGGATCCGACGACGAACTGGTCATCACCACTTTAATATTGCCCGCGCGCAAATCAGCGCTGTGCCACTCGGGTTTTAATTTGATAATTTCATCATACAAATCCACCGCGATGCGCCGACTCATCACCACAATCATCGCTTTGCCGGCCACCACCTCGGCCCGCGCAGAAAAATGTTCCACAATATCTTGCGCCACTGTTTTGATCCGGTCGCGGTGTCCCACAATGGCCTCTAGTTGGGTCCAACGCGTTTTGGCTTTTTCCGAAGCGGTAGTTTCTTCGCTTTCCAATACTTCATCCACTTCCTTGTCCAGTTGTTCTTTGAATTCGTCTTTCAAATGAATTTGCGCCAACCGCGATTCATAATAAATTTTCACGGTCGCGCCGTCGGTGACGGCCTGGGCGATATCATAAACATCAATATAATTGCCAAACACGGCGCGCGTGGATTTGTCGTCGCTTTCTATGGGCGTGCCGGTAAAACCAATATAACTGGCATTGGGCAAAGCGTCGCGCAAATATTTGGCAAACCCGTATTTAATTTTGTTGTCGGTAATTTTTCCGCTAAACCCATACTGACTGCGATGCGCTTCATCGGCAATCACAATAATATTTTGCCGATCGGATAACAAATCAAAAGTTTCCGCGCCGTCCGTAGGTGAAAATTTTTGAATGGTGGTAAAAATAATGCCTCCGCTGGCCACCTTTAATAACTTTTTCAAATCCGCGCGATCTTTGGCCTGCACCGGCTCTTGGCGCAAAAGTTGTTTACTGCCGGCAAAAGTATCAAACAACTGATCATCCAAATCATTGCGGTCGGTAATCACTACCACGGTGGGATTATTGAGCGCGAGCACGGCTTTGCCGGTATAAAATACCATGGACAGCGACTTGCCCGACCCTTGGGTATGCCAAACCACGCCGGCCTTATGGTCGCCGCGCGGTTGGTTTTTCACGCTGGGCAGGCCGTACGCCTCGGGGTGTTCGCGCAATTTCATTTCCAATTCCGCGGTGGCGCGCAAGGTGGATTCAATCGCCATATTGACGGCGTAGTATTGATGATACGCCGCAATCTTTTTGATGGTATGAACGACAGTCAACCCCGTGGCTTCATCAATTTTTTTGTCTTTTTCGAACACGGTAAAATGCCGAATGATATCCAGCAAGGTGGCTTGGTTCAATAACCCGGTAATCAAGGTTTCAATTTGCGGTACGGTTTTCTTGGCTTCTTTTTTACCATCGCGCGTTTTCCATTCGCCAAACCGCGACCAATCGGCCGTGAGCGATCCGTATTTGGCATCCAACCCATCCGAGGCCACCAAAATGGTGTTGTATTCAAACAGCGATGGAATGGCGGTTTTGTAATTTTGTAATTGCGTAAACGCCTTGTGCACGGTGGCGTTTTCATCCGCCGGATTTTTCAGTTCCAACACCACGAGTGGCAACCCGTTGATAAACAAAATCACATCCGGCCGTTTATTTTTTTCATTTTCAATAATCGTGAACTGATTACAAACCACAAATTCGTTGCGGTCTATATTCTCATAATCCACCAGCCACACCTTCTTACCTCGCCGGACTCCGCCCGCCATTTCCTCCACCTCCACCCCATTGGTCAAATATCCGTGAAATTTTTCGTTGTTGTCTATCAGATTCTGATTATCCAACCGCAGAACCTTTTTGATCGCCTCCTCGCGCAAACCCTCCGCCACCCCCGGATTAATCCGCGCCACCGCTTGGCGCAATCTATCTATCAACACCACATCGCCAAAACTGGCCTCGCGCTCCGGCACAGTCCCATCAAACGCAATATCCGGCCCGTAAACATACGAAAAGCCGTGTTTTTTGAACAGATCAATCACATGCTGTTCTAAGTGGTCTTCGGTGAGTTTGGGCATAAAATAAAATTAATTAACCTTCGTGCTATCTACAATTTCATCAATTGCCTTGCCATCCAAACACTTCTTTTCTATGTTCAATTTTTCTTGTAAAAACTTGTACTTACTTTTTTGCTCCACATTAATTATATCTGACCATTTTTTAACATATACTTTATGCCTATCATCAAAAATAAAAGCAAGACCATCCAATTCTTCGTTATAATTTTTCATCACTTTTATTTGATCAACAATATCGCTATTGTAGTCAGTGCCTATAAGATAAAACTTGAATGATATTTTTCTACCATTACATGATTTTTCTCTAACAATAGTTTTAGCGTAATCACAAATTTGGTCAAATTCTTTCTTGCTCAAAGTTACACTTGGCCGTTTTATCTCAACAACAATGGATTTGGTTTCGCTGGATGTTTCTTCTGATTTTGTTAAAAATAAATCTAATTCTTTTTTTGAAGTTGTTAATACTCGTTTATCGGTCTTTCTTAAAATTTGATCCTTAAATTTAATAAGCGTATTTCTAATCGAACCCTCAGTTGTTGAAAACAATCTATAATTTTCTCCAAAAATCCAAAAATTATCATCCAAAACTTTTTGCAAATGATCTACCTCTCTTGTAAATTTACTATCGTCTCCAAGGAGTATCTCTTCTAATGAATTAACAACGTGGAGTCGATGATCAATCTCTTTGATAGTTTTAACAATATTTGATAATGTTGTTCTATCCAACAAACTTTCTAAAACCTTTTTTTCATCATCAGATAATTTATACACTTGCTCCAATATCTTTAAAATTAAATTCTTATCTTCTGTACTAAGCAAAGTGGATAATAAATTTAATATAATGGTTCTTTGCTCATCGCCTGACCCAACAAATAATTTCGGTGCTACAACATAAATCTCTTTAATAATATTCTCATAATCAACCTGATCAATGCCAAGACACTCTACCAATGGGAGAACGTGGGCATTTTTCCATTCCAATACTTTTATATCCGATATTTTTCTCAAATATGGTTTTCTGGCTTTTTCCAATATATCTTTAATTTCAATTAATAATTCCTTAAAGATTTTAGTTTTTTCCTCAAAAATTGAAAAGGCACCTTGATTGACATTATTTATATCCTCGTGTGTTCCTAAATATTCAAAATTATCAAAAAAACTGGATTTTATAAATATGGAATGATGAAAATCATCTGATTTTTTGTTCAATCCTGTCGTCATTTTAAATGATTCTACTCCATTACCGTTTAAAAAGTAATATTTACTATATTCCCTTGTCGGCTGCTCAATCCATTGAACAAAACTGAGCTGAAAATTACTGTTCCCAAGTGCGACTTCACACTCTTCAATTTTATAGACATAACTACTAATCAAAATTTTTTCACCATTCAAATATATACTTTTCTGCGGATACAATTTTAAAAACCAGCAAAATTCGGCTACTATCGCTTTCTTTAAATCATTTTTAAAAAACATCTCAGTTAATCTATCTGAATTAACACTAAATGATACCCTAGTACCTTTTCCTAATATCACCTCTTCCTCGATCTTTTCCAATGAATATTTATCAAGAGAATCTTCGGAATATCGCAATTTAAACTTTTTGTCACCAAATACGCTCTCCCATATCGCACTCTGTGCAAAAGAAAAAAATGTAAAGCGCCCTACGCCATCTTTACCTTGCGGTAACGATTTAGATGGCGAATGATTTTTTTGTGAAACAAGAAATAATTTTGTAGTATCAATATTATCAAGATTCCAGCCAATCCCATCATCAATAATTTCTAATTTTGGATAGCCAAATGACACGCCGCTTGCATTAACAGAAAAATTATAATTTATATTCAAATTATTTGCCTCAGCGTCAAATCCATTCCAAATATACTCTAAAATAGAATTAATTGGCTTACCTTTAAAATTTTTTAATTCATTTTTTATCGACTCCGTATTGATATCAATTTTTGGCATACTCGACAATTATTTAATATCCACTTCCCCACTCATCAACTTCGGTAATATAGTATCACGAAGTTTGGCGAGGGTTTGAATTTGTGAATTATTATTTTTTATTTTTATAAATAACACGGAAACAACATGGTGCCACATATTCATCGTTTTTTCGTCGGTTAAAATCACTTTCACCTTTTTTAGATCACCTTGTGTTACAAGTGGTTGAGTACTCCCGCGATTCATGCTATTAAAATCTAAACTTTTAAGAACAAAATAGGCATAATGAAAAAACTTGTTTTCTCTTGGCTTAGATATTAAAACATTATCAGAAATCCAAACCTTGCCATAAGATAAATAAACCTTACCAAGAGTGCCAACTCGTCCAACTAGTATTAAATCTTCATCATACAGATACTCATTCGTTTTGCCAATTTCACCATTAGCACCAAGAACCGGATACATTCCATGTGGTTCTAAATCCTCTTTTTTTAACCCCTTGCCAGTCGTCAAATCAACAATATCATCAAACATCCCCACCCGCCACCCCGCCGGCAGATTGGATTCGTCTTTCACAAACCACTCCTTAAAAATCGTCTGGGCGATGTTTTCCAAAGTTTTGTTTTCCGCTCGCAACAATTCTATCTTATCATCAAACCCCGACAACACGCCAGCAATCGCGCGCTGGGTGGGGAGGGGCGGGAGCAAAATATCTATTTCATCAAATGTTTGTTTGGTAATCGTATCAAACACAGCGCCGTGTACCATCTTTTTGATCTGATTCAAATTGTACTTAACCAAATAATACAAAAAATTATTTTCTGCCTTACTGTCAATCGCACGCAAACCGTAACAGGACTGATTAAACGCCATTGGCTTTTTTAATTGCGCCAGAGCGCCGACAGTACCGCGCGCGGAAACTATTATATCACCAGCATTTAATAATTTTGTGGGACTATTTTTCAACCCATCTTCGGTAATGGTTTTTTCAGTTTTAAAGACCCAACGACTGTCATCGTTAAAATCAACAACTGAAAGCCACGGAATGTCACCATTCCAATATTCCACCACTGATGTTTTGGGAGTGCCACCGCCTATTATTTCTATCACATCACTCAAAATTGTTTTTTGCCAATTATTCATATTTTAATCCGTCTCAATTTTTGATATTTTACCGTTTTCTAGTTTAAAAAATTCTAAAACCACTCTCGAAACATTGTCTTTACCAAAATTATATTTAACAAAATTCATAAGCTCAATCTCTTTACACATGGTTGTCGCTGCTTCTTTTGTCATACTTTCAGATACAACCACCAACCGTAATGGGATACTAATCCCCATATTGGAAAATCTTTTAAAAACGCGGAACGCAATATATCCAAACGACCTAAAACTCATCGCAGTAATAAACTTAATCTCAACAATTTCACGCACGATATCACCCAGGCGTATAACGCCATCTACCAAAATCACACGACCGGAAATGTCGTCTTTAATCTTAATTTGTTTGTCAAAATTTTCACCATACATCTTTGAAAGGTAGTCAAACGCCATATTTTCCACAGCTCGGATCTTCTGCATCCTTTCTCTCATCTTTTCATTTTTTGGAATTACTTCATTAACATCAGAATGAGAAACACAAAACATCTTTTCTCCATTTTTATCTCCTTTTTCAACTTCCGAATCCTCTTTTGCTTCTTCCACTAATTTTTGTTCCGATTCTTCCTTGTTTTGTTTTTCTGTGTTGTTGATATTTATTACTGGATTAAAATGATTATCATTTTTTAAATCAATCTTCAATTGCCAAATTGAATTTCTGATCTGCTCTTTTACTTCATCAATTTCCTTTTTAAATCTAAAACCATAAATATCAATTTCATTAAACAAGGGTAGTAATAATAAAATTATCAAAACGATAATTAATAAGGAATCTATATTTTGTGTTGACATAATAATATTTCCGATTCGCAGACACAAAAATATTACCAACACAAAAACCAATAGCAACCAATAAAAAACTTTGAAACTTTTGGAAAAAGTCATAATTATTATTTTAAGCCAAGCCACGCTAATACTATTGCGGCCGCCACTGTAACCACAACTCCAATAATAACTTCTTTAACATGCTTAATTGTCCATCCCCAAATTGATCCGAAAAGCATCTTAAAATATTCTTTGTGCGGATTTTTTACATCATATATTGTAATTTTTTCTGGCAGTATTCCCTGAATAATATGAACTGACCCGCCATCACCTCCGCGACCGCCGCCAGGACCACCGCCGCCACCTCCGCCACCACCTGTATTCGCAATGATTGAAGGCGTATCCGCGACTTCTTTTTGTTGCTCAAATATTTTTTTTAATTCCTCTTCGGACATAGCATCCAACGTACCGAGCACATGATCTAAATCTTGCAAAACAGATTCAATAGATGGGCCAACGCGCAACAAAATATCGGTTGAAAATGCATTGTCATATACGTGGTAGTATTCGGGATTTAAACCGTCGCGCATGCGGGGGTTCTTGCCAAGCTTGCCGAGATATCTTTCAAGTCGCGCTCGTGTTCTAACCAAACTTGATCGTTGCGTCGCAATTTCAGCGTGATTTCTCACAATATCCGGAAACATATCATCGCGCGAATCCAACAACAACTGCCTAAACAGCTCTACATTATATCTAAAATCAGATACTTCTTTGATTAATTCTGCTTTTGTCATAAATTATTTTCTAACAAACAAAACCCTTAATTGCCTATGATTGCCTCTAATACTTGCAAACTAATCAACATGGTTTTACCCTATATTTTAAAGCATTTATTGAATTGCTTATAAAAGCCTCTAACTTTTTATCACCACGATTTTTTTACCACCATTTCGCCCTAACGGACAAAATGGTGGTGGATAACTGGATTTGGCCTAAATTATTGATGTATTTGCCATCCTGTGGATAACTTGACTATTGCGCGAAAATCGTGTATTATATCTCTGTAAGTTGTGGAGCAATCCTATGCTTACTGTAGAAGTAAGTCCTCCTGTGTTGGGATACCGTAAGGCGTCTCGTTAAAACAGGGGGTTTTCTTATTTTACGGGAACAACAACCTTTCTTCGATTATCTTGTCTTTGATAATATCGTAAAATTCATAATCATTAAGTTCATATTTTCTGAATATCGCCCATGACGCAAAATCAACCGCTTGCAAACACTTCTCCGTATGTGATGGCTTTATTTTGATATCAATACTGTTACTCCAATTGCTTAGCTTGGATTTAAGATAATTTTCAAAATTTTCTTTAATAAATTTATTAGTATCTTTTTGATCAATAAATAACTTGACAGATTCACCGGCCGGAAGCACCTCCTTGCTGTGCAATCTGTCTAAAAGTAAATTGGCTGTGTAATTGTATAAATAATTTTTTTGATTCTGCAAATCAATGTACACCTTCTTTTTGTTCAAAATAATACATAATATTTTCATATCATCCACCTCTGCCAAATCCGAGAGCAGGCGACGCTTGGTAAGGGCATTCATGTGATAAGCATGCAACTCGCTCACTTTTCTATTTTTCTTACTTAGTGACTTGTGGATACTTTTAACAACCTTTTCTATCCGGCGATGTTTTCCGGTCAATAAAATTGTAAACAGAAACCATCGGCTTGATCTCTCCCCAAATCCCAAATCACCGCTTTCGTCTAAAAAAAATATGCATACTAATAATCCAATTTTGTCAACTGTTCTTTGATATTTTTATTCATGGCTTCTTCTTTTTTCATTTGCTCGTCCAATTCTTGGGTTAATTTATTCATTTTATCCGCAAACGGGACGCCATCGTCCACTTCGTCTGGAATGCCTACATAACGCCCGGGCGTGATAACAAAATCGTGTTTTTCGATGGTGGCGATTTTTTCTGATTTACAAAATCCTTTGATGTCTTGGTAATTCCCCTCTTGGCTTTTCCATTGATGATAGGTCGTGGTGATTTTCGCGATGTCTTCATCGCTAAATACCTTGTGCGTGCGGTCGGTAAGGTGGCCCAAATCTTTGGCGTCAATGAATAATACTTCGTCCGCGCGAGCGCGCTCGCCATTGCCGGATTTTTTGCGCGAGATAAACCAGATGCACGCCGGGATTTGGGTGTTGTAAAATAATTGGCCAGGGAAAGTTAGAATACAATCCACCAAACCGGCCTTGATTAAATTCTTGCGGATTTCGCCTTCGTTGGAAATATTGGATGACAGCGAGCCGTTGGCGAGGACCATTGCCATTATGCCCTTGGGCGACAAATGATAAATCATGTGTTGCATCCAAGCGTAATTGGCATTGCCAGCCGGAGGCAGACCATATTGCCAGCGCGGATCTTCGCGCAATAGTTCACCCGACCAATCGCTGTCGTTGAACGGCGGATTGGCCAAAACAAAATCGGCTTTCAAATCTTTGTGTTCGTCTTTTAGGAACGACCCTTCGGTATTCCATTTTACCTGACTGCCATCCACCCCGCGAATCGCCAAATTCATCCGGCACAGGCGCCAAGTAGTTTGGTTGGATTCTTGCCCGAACACCGAAATATCATCACGGCGGCCGCGGTGCTCTTCCACAAATTTTTCACTCATAATAAACATCCCGCCCGATCCACAGCACGGATCATACACCCGGCCTTTGTACGGCTCAATCATTTCTACCATCAGCTTGACAATGGATTTGGGCGTGTAGAATTGCCCGCCTTTTTTACCTTCGGCGTTGGCAAACTCGCCCAAAAAATATTCATATACCCGGCCGAGTAGATCCTTGCTTTTTTCATTCTCCGCTTTGAGCGCGACATTGCCCACCAAATCCACCAGTCCACCCAACGCCATCTTGTCTAAATTCGGACGCGCGTAAACTTTGGGCAATATCCCGCGCAAACTCTGATTATCTTTTTCCACCAAATCCATAGCATTGTCCAAATCCTCGCCGATACTGGGGAGCTTGGCGCGAGTTTGGATATATGACCAACGCGCCTTGGGTGGCACAAAAAACACGCTTTCGGCCGCGTATTCGTCTTTGTCTTCGGGATTGGAACCCTTGTATTCACCCTCGCCTTTTTCTAATTTGGCGTGCAATTCTTCAAAGGAATCAGAAATGTACTTGAGAAATATCAGGCCAAGGGCGATGTGCTTGTATTCGGCGGCATCGATATTTTTGCGCAGTTTGTCCGCCGCTTTAAATAGCATTTTTTCAAATTGGTCGGTTAAATTGGATTCATTTTTCATAAAAAACAGGATTAAAGGTGGGTATATTTTAGCACTTTTGACGCGCCCTGTCAAAACGAAAAAACCGCCTGTTACAGCGGTTTTACTTATACGACATGCTCCCCCGGTGGCCAATTTCCAGCACTTCTACCACACGCCGGCTTTTGTCCAAACGATAGATGATCCGATACGGCCAAACGCGGATCTTGCGGCAATCAGAGAGCTTGCCAGCCATCTTTTCACCAATATGCGGATCACTGCTCAAAACATCCAACGCCTGCCCAATTCGCTCTATCCAGGGTGACGGAATGCGCAAAAGCGACTTGCGGATGGATTTGGAGATATAAACGCAGTATCCAGCGGCCATATTATTTGGATTTATTACGGACGGAATATTTTTTCTTGCCTTTGTCGGCCAACACCAACGCCGGGCGACGAGTCACGGCCAATTCCTTTTTCATGTCTTGCCAAGAAATATATTCGCCTTTTTCATATTCCTCTTCGGCCTTTTTAATGCTTTTCATAATATCCGGATCGCTCAAAATCTCCATAGTTTCGCGCATAGAATCAAACTCGTCATAGGACATCATCACGACCTTAGGCTCACCTTCAATACTAAGGGTGTAAAAATTATTTGGCTTTTGCACTTGTTCAGCAATTTTGAACAAATCTTCGCGAGCTTTGGTGATAGAGAGGGTTTTGTTGGACATACAATTATGATTATCAACGACTGGATTCCCGCCTGCGCGGGAATGACAGTTTTGTATGTACATAATAACGTACATACCATAATATGTCAAGACGAATTAATCACAGGTGCCCCAACTCTTTCAAACTTACAAATTTATCCTTTGAAATAATCACATGGTCGAGCAATTCAATCCCCAACAATTCTCCGGCACTGTGCAGGCGTTTGGTGATAGCGATATCCTCGTCGGACGGCTCTGGATCACCCGAGGGGTGGTTGTGAGCCACGATTATCTGTGCGGCGTTGTGCGTGATGGCCGGCTCGAATACCTCGCGCGGATGAACCAAGTTGGCGTTGAGCGTGCCGACTGAAATTATTTCTCGTTGGATTTCTTGGTGGCGCGTGTCCAAATAAAAAATCACAAAATGTTCTTTTTTGTGATCGCGAATATCTTTGAGTTCTTCCCAGACATCTTGGGGAGACAAAATTAACGCAGATTTTTTATTTTTTAACAATCGTCGCCCCAGTTCCAAACTAGCCAATATTTGCCCTGATTTGGTTTGACCCAGGCCTTTTATCTCCAACAGATCAGCAAATGTCAATTTAACCAAGCCGACTTTCTTGATTTTTGCCAAAATTTGTCTGGACAATTCCACCACATTTTTCCCAACAATACCGGTACGAATCAAAATCGCCATCAGTTCACTGTCGTTTAATTTATTTACACCGTATTTCGCCAATTTTTCTCGCGGTCTATCGACCGCTGGAACCTCCTTGATTTTCATAAATGATTTTATGCTTACAAAATTATTTTCTATTATTCCATATATTTTACGCTTTTTGGGGCAGACGGTCAAACACCACCAAACGCGTTCGCGGGGGTCGTCCACCTTCGGCCTTCGGACCTACGGCAGGATAAATAGGAGTCTCCCCTACCTGAAAAAAACAAACACCAAAACTCTCTACCGCCCCACCCACCCTCTTTGCACTTTCGCGATCACCAACCGAATCTGCTCATAACTGATTTCTTCCGGTAATTTGTCTTTGATACTCCTCAACTTTGTCCGATCGTCCGCTTCAGCGATAGCATGTAAGATTTGTTTTTCTTCCGTGTCGGTCACATATTTTTCTATCGGAAATGCCCCACCAAGCAAATACCACTGCACCAAATGTCCCCAAACTGTGGTCGTGGCAAAATTGCGTGCTTTGGCGATACGCTCCGGCGGGTAACCCTCTTGATACAGCCGAACAGTCTCGGCCACGGTTTCAGGAATAACCGCGGTGTTGGTAGTGGCAGAATATTTTTGCGGTGGCGTTTCGTCGTCGGATGAAGATTGGGTCACTTGGGGCGCGTACTTCGGTCGTCGCGATCTTGCATTATCTTTCGCCACGCTTTTTTCCCATTTAAAATTCAAACAAACATCACACCCACCGCATTTTTTATCCGCATAACTGGCGACATCCGGATCAGCAAAATATTCCAAAATTTTTCGGCGCCGACAACTACTGCCGAGCGCATAATCTTTGATCGCTTCCAAGCGCTGGTATCGCAACGAACACAGCGCATTGGCCTCGGCCCAACTTTTGCCCTGACTGATTGCCTCTTTTTTGCTTTGCAAAATAAAAAAATTATGCAGACCAACATCGCGACCGCTATGCAACAAAATACAATAGGCCAAATCCCCATCGCGTCCGGCACGACCGGATTCCTGGTAATACCCCTCGATCGTGCTCGGCATACCGGCGTGGATCACAAACCGAATATCGGCTTTATCGATCCCCATCCCAAAAGCAATCGTCGCCACAATAATCCGAAACCGACCTTCCATAAAATGATTCTGAATTTTGCTGCGTTTATCGCCGGACATGCCGGCATGATAGGCGCGCGCCTCCTCGCCATTTTTGGTCAAATAATCGGCCATCTTTTCTGTTTCTTTGCGACTGATGGTGTAAACAATTCCCGATCCGGATAACTTTTTCGCGATGCGCAAAGTTTCTCTTTCTCTTTGCTTCACAGTCAGATCGCTTTTTACGAAAAAACGCAAATTGGGACGATCAAACCCGCGCACAAATACGCGTGGATTTTTGAGCACCAAATTTTTGATAATATCATCGCACACTTCCGGTGTGGCGGTGGCAGTAAACGCAGCGACCACCGGTCGAGGCGAAAGCGTTTTAACAAAATCTTTGATCAATAAATAATCGGTACGAAAATCATGACCCCACTGCGACACGCAATGCGCCTCATCCACCGCCAAAAATTTAATTTCTATTTCCGCCAAAAATCGACGAAAATCCGATTGATTCAAGCGTTCCGGAGATACATAAAGCAGTTTGGTCGCACCCGAACGCACCTCGTCCATCACATCCTGAATTTCAGCGACAGACAACGCGCTATTGATAAACGCCGCCGCCACGCCCCGCGCGCGCAAACTGTCCACTTGATCTTTCATGAGCGCGATCAGGGGCGAGATCACCAAAGACACCCGGTCGCCGATCAGCGCGGGTAACTGAAAACACAGCGACTTGCCGCCTCCGGTGGGCATGAGCGCCACCACATCATGGCCGGCCACGATACTTTCGATAATTTCCCTTTGCCCCGCGCGAAATGAAGAAAAATTAAAATGTTTTTTTAGATGAGTTTCGAGCATGAAAAAAATTAAGACAATCAATGACTTTAAGCTCATATTA
>JBAYHH010000020.1:0-14287 GCA_041666265.1 Candidatus Magasanikiibacteriota bacterium
CACCGGCACGCGTAATTTCACCACGCCTTCCATCGTTTCTTTCACCATCTTGGCCACTTCATCCTCCAACCCCTTTTTAACCTCAAACACCAACTCATCGTGCACTTGGAGAATCATTCGCACCTTGTCGTCCGTGCGCATACTGTCATTCTGAGCGGAGCGTAGCGGAGCCGAAGAATCTATCGTTTTGCCACCTTTAGATCCTTCGACTTCGCCCTTCGGGCTTCGCTCAGAGCCTGCCCTGAGCATGTCGAAGGGATGACAATGGAGACACTGATATATGCCAATCATCGCCATCTTGATCAAATCCGCGGCCGTGCCCTGCACCGGATGATTGATCGCCATGCGTTCGGCGCCGGCGCGCAGTTGAAAATTCGGCGAATTTAATTCCGGCAAATAACGGCGCCGGCCAAACAAAGTTTCGCAATATCCCGCTTCACGCGCGTATTTAATCGTTTCGTCCAAATATTTTTTCACTCCGCTAAATTGCTCAAAATATTTAGCGATAAACTCTTTGGCTTCCCAGCGCGGGATCTCGGCACGCCAAGCCAAACCATACGCGCCCATGCCATACAAAATTCCAAAATTAATTTCTTTGGCGCTCCGACGCAAATCTTTGGTTACTTCATTTAGTGGCACGCCGTGAATTGCGGCCGCTGTCGCCGTGTGAATATCTTCACCGCGCTCAAAAATCTCCATCATTTTTTTATCCTGCGCCAGTGACGCCACAATCCGCAACTCGATCTGCGAATAATCCGCGCTAATCAAAACATTGCCCGGTTCGGCGATAAAGGCATTGCGAATTTCCCGACCGAGCGCGGTGCGAATCGGGATATTTTGCATGTTTGGCTCGCTCGATGACAAGCGCCCGGTAGCCGTCACTGCCTGATTAAAATTACAATGAATCCGACCGGTGGACTTGTTAATCAAAGTAGGCAAAACATCAATATAGGTATTTTGTAATTTGGTTAGTTCGCGATAATCCTCAATTTCTTCAATGATCGGATGGAGCCCGCGCAATTTTTCCAATTCCTCGGCATTGGTGGATAATCCGGTTTTACCTTTTTTTACTCCCTGCGTGGGCAAGCCCATGGTTTCAAATAGCACATCCCGTAATTGCGTGGGCGACGAAATATTGAATTCCACGCCGGAATAATCGTAAATCTTTTTGGTGATTTTTTTCACCTCCTCCACCGCCGATTCCGACATTTTGGCTAATATTTTCAAATCCACTTTTACGCCATTTAATTCAATCTCCGCCAGCACCGGCACCAGCGGCATTTCAATTTTTTCTAATAACCCTAAATTATTAATTTGTTTTAAATCTTCTTTTAATTTGGGTACGCACTTAGATATCATCCATAGTTCTATCGCCGCGGCTTTGGCATCGACACCAAACAAACTATCTTGCCCCGTGCCAGCCGGCAATTCTTGCCCCAAAGTTTTGAGCACTACACTGCTAACATCATGTGCGCGCGTGCCCGGGTTGAGCAGATACGACGCGATCATGGTGTCAAAAAGACGACATTTTATTGTACTGTCATTCTGAGCGGAGCGGAGCGTAGCCGAAGAATCTGCCACTCGCACGCCTTTAGATCCTTCGACTGCGCCCTTCGGGCTTCTCTCAGGATGACAACAACAAGCCAGTGCCTTCACCAATTGTTTTAAATCATGCCCAACTAATTCTAATTTATCACTTTGAAATAGAGCGGCGACAGATTCTTCGACTCGTCCTTCGGACTCGCTCAGAATGACATTTGGCACCCAAAATCCTTCATCACCTACCACAATCACCAACCCCTTTAATTCACCCCCCGGCATCACCCCACTCACAATCGCCCGACCAGCAAACGACCCAACCGCGCTGACTTTTTTTACCACCTCTTCAACTGTCGCATCCTCCACAAATTTAAAATCGCTCTTTTTGGATTTTGTGACCTGCCTGCCGGTAGGCAAGATTTGTGATTTGGGATTTTTTTGGTCATTGAGATTTGGAATTTGGGATTTCTCACCTGGCAACCTCTTCACGAGCGACATAAATTCAAATTCCTGAAACATCCTAATCACTTTCTCCCGATCAAAATCTTTTACCGCGCAATCCTCCAACTTAAAATCCACCTCAGGCACCGCGCAATCAATCGTCGCGAGTTCATAACTCATCCGCGCGTTCTCTTCACCGTCAATTAATTTTTTCAATACGCCCGGCTTAATTTGTTTTGCTATTTGCTCTTTGCTACCCTGCCTACCGGCAGGCAGGTCTGCTATTTTTTTGTATAACTCATCTATTCCACCAAAATCACGAATTAAATCGGTCGCTGTCTTTTCTCCCACCCCCGGCACCCCCGGAATATTGTCGGAGCTGTCACCGGCGAGCGCTTTGAAATCGATCATCTGCGCCGGCCCAAACCCAAATCTCTCCTTCACTTCCACTTCCCCATACAACACCGTATCACTCATTCCTTTACGAAGTGTCAAAACTTTAATGTCGTCATCAACTAATTGCAAAGTATCCTTATCTCCCGTCACAATCACAGTCTCAACACAATTGTCATTCCCGCGCAGGCGGGAATCCAGTCGCCCGGTGTCTGGATCCCCGTTTTCACGGGGATGACAACGCAACGAAACCTGTCGCACGATCGTCCCAATCACATCATCCGCCTCGAATCCCTTCTTCTCATAAATCGGGATATTAAACGCCCGCACCAAATCATGACACAGCGGAATCTGATCATATAATTCCTGATCCGCTTTCACCCGCGTGGCCTTGTATTCTTTGTATTTCTCATGCCGAAAAGTTCCGCCGGCCATATCAAAAGTCACCGCGATATGAGTCGGCTTCAAATCCTTCCAGACACGCAACAACATGGACGCGAACCCATACACCGCATTCACCATTTTCCCGTCCCGCGTATTCATGGGTGGCAGAGCATGATAGGCGCGATGCACGATGGCGTTGCCGTCGATGATAATTAGTTTGTTCATAGTGAGATTATTTTACCTTGAATGCTCGGTTTTAGCAAACAAAAATCCCGCGACGATTTGACGCGGGATTTGAGGTACCGGTGGGAATTGCACCCACGCATAGGGGTTTTGCAGACCCCTGCCTTACTGCTTGGCAACGGTACCATGGCGATAATTTTTAATTTCCAATTTTTAATTCTTAATAAATTGGCGATTCTCTAATTTCCAAATCATCAATACTACACCACCAGCATACCAGATTATTGTTGAAATTTCAAGGGGCTAACCCGTCACCATATTTAAAATTAATAAATTGTTTAAAAATTAGAAATTGAAAATTAAAAATTTTACCGCACATATCCCAGCGGATTCACCTTCACGCCATTGATCTGAATCTCGAAATGCAGATGAATACCGGTGACACCGCGCACTTTGCCGGTGTTGCCCATCAACCCAATCGTTTGGCCGGCTTCAACATAATCACCCGGCGACACCAAAAGCACATTATTGTGACCATAGAGCGTGCGCACACCGCCGCCATGATCGATGATAATATAACAACCATAACCACTGTTCCAACCACACTGCGATACCACCACTTTACCGGCTTTGGCCGCATAGTTCGGAGTATTGCGCGGACCGGCGATATCCAAACCGTGATGCTTCCAATTATAATATTGGGTGATCATCTTCGCGCCGCTCGGCCACACAAATCCACCCGCTCCCGGAGCCTGACGCGAACCGGCCGGCGCCACTTGTCGGCTAACGGTGCCACTGTTTCGCGGCGTGGTCGCGAGCGAGCGCGCTGCCGGCTGGACACCGCCCGGCACCATGATGCGCTCTCCCGCTTTCAGTCCGGTACCGTCTTCCGCTAATTTATTAAAGGCGATAATCTCTGTCTCTTTGGCATCATAGGTCTTCGCGATTTTCTTGATAGTATCGCCTTTTTTCACGGTATGCATCACTCCGGTCGCCGGCAAGATCACTAATTTCTGCCCCAATTTCAAAACCGAACGCAATGATAAATTATTTTCCCACATCACTGTCGCCACACTTACGCCATATCGATAAGCGATACTCGATAGCGAGTCTCCCGGCTGTATTTCATAATTAACCGGAACCAGCCGTTTGCCGGCTGACACAGCACCCGGCATGATCGTCGGCTTGTCGAGTACTGTCCCGCCGGCTGTCAAATATGCCGATTCTTGATCGCGCACTATAGCATCGCCAGCGAGTCCGCTCCCAAAGTCACTACTCAATGTGCCTTGGCGCCATGCCGGAGCGGCAAAATTCACTGTTTCATTTTGAACCGACACCTCTTCAGATCCAAGTTCCTCCTCGTCAGAAAAAATACTGTAAGCGATTGTCTTTTGACCATAGAGCGAGGAATCTCTTTTTGCTTGTAATTTTGTCTGCGGAATAGTCAAAAAAAACAAAACCAAAAAAACCGCTAATTGCAAATTGCCTCGTTGAAAAATCCAACTGCCTTGACCGGCAAAACCGGCGCGCTTCATCAGATAGTTAATTTTATAATTTGCCCAAATCGCCAATCGCCAAACCGGTCCAAAAAATACAGCCGACACAAAACAGGCGCGCGCGCCCGCCCACCACACTCCTCTTTTCAAATATACTAACACCCGTAAAATAGCCAGCAATACCCGATATTTCATGGTGATTGATTATTGTCCCTTGACTATTTACTTAGATTATCATAAAATGGACTCGAAATCAACCCTTGTGGTTATTGTTGTTGCGGGCCGTTTTGGCCTGTCAACCGTTTATTTTTAAACCCTAATCTATGAACACAGTAGTGCTGCTACTCGCGTTTTTACCGGCAATTTTGGCGATCGGCTATGGTATCGCGCTAATCGTTTGGATCAATCGTCAGCCGACCGGAGATGAGCGCATGCAAGCCATTGCCCGCGCCATTCAAGAAGGCGCCAAAGCTTATCTCGCGCGCCAATACAAAACCGTCGCCTATGTGGCAATGGTGGTATTTTTGATAATCGGACTCACGGTGGATTGGTTTACTGCTTTGGGTTTTGTCGTTGGTGCGGCTTTGTCCGCTTTGACCGGTTTTATCGGCATGAATATTTCCGTGCGCGCCAACATTCGTACCGCGGAAGCGGCCAAAAACGGCATGGTCAAGGCACTGAATGTCGCCGTGCGCGGTGGTTCGATTACCGGACTGCTGGTGGCTGGTTTGGCGCTTTTGGGTGTTTCCGCGTTTTATTTGATTTTTAAAGATATTTCCGCCTTGATCGGTCTTGGTTTTGGCGGCAGTTTAATTTCCGTATTTGCTCGTATCGGTGGTGGCATCTTTACCAAAGCCGCTGATGTCGGCGCCGACCTCGTCGGTAAAGTCGAAAAAGGCATTCCGGAAGATGACCCACGCAACCCGGCCGTGATCGCCGACAATGTTGGTGATAATGTCGGCGACTGCGCCGGCATGGCCGCTGACTTATTTGAGACCTACGCCGTGACCGCGATTGCCGCGATGGTGCTGGGTGATTTGCTTTTTCCGGGCAACGATCGCGTGGTTGTGTACCCGCTCGTGCTCGGCGGTGTTTCGATCATCGCTTCTATCATCGGCACTTTTGCCGTACGCTTGGGCAAAACCCAAAACATCATGAACGCTTTGTACAAAGGTTTGGCCGCCGCCGGCGCGCTCGCGCTCATCGGTTTTTATTTCGTCACCAATTGGCTGATGAAAAATATCGACGGAGTGGTTACTGGAAAAATTTTCTTGACCGCTGTCATCGGCCTCGCCATGACCGCGGTGATGGTGTGGCTGACCGAATACTATACTTCGACTCAATATAATCCGGTAAAGAGACTGGCCAAAGCCAGCGAAACCGGACACGGCACTAATGTGATCGCCGGTTTGGCTTTGTCGATGCGTTCGACTGCCTTGCCGGTGCTCGCGATTGTGGCGGCCATTCTCGGAGCCTACTGGCTCGCCGGTATCTATGGCGTGGCGATTGCCGCGATGAGCATGTTGTCTTTGACCGGTATCATCGTCACGATTGACGCTTACGGTCCGATCACTGACAACGCCGGCGGTATCGCCGAGATGGCTGAATTGCCGGAAAGCGTGCGCGCCGTGACCGATCCTTTGGACGCTGTCGGCAATACTACCAAAGCGGTGACCAAAGGCTACGCGATCGCGTCCGCCGGTTTGGCCTCACTCGTATTGTTCGCGGACTACACTCACAAACTTCCTTCGACTGTGCAATTTTTACTCAATGATCCGAAAGTTTTGGCGGGGTTGTTTATCGGCGGTTTGTTGCCGTATTTGTTTGGCTCCATGCTCATGGAATCGGTCGGCAAAGTGGCCGGTAAAGTGGTGGAAGAAGTGCGTCGACAATTTAAAGAAATTCCCGGCATTATGGAACGCACCAACAAACCGGATTATGGCAAAGCCGTGGATATCGTCACCAAAGGCGCGATCGGTCAAATGATTATTCCGGCTCTTCTTCCGATTATCGCGCCGATTGCGGTTGGATTTGGCTTGGGCGTGGAGGCTCTCGGCGGCATGTTGCTCGGCACCATTATCACCGGTTTGTTCGTCGCGATTTCGATGACCACCGGCGGTGGCGCTTGGGACAATGCTAAAAAATACATTGAATCCGGCAACTACGGCGGCAAAGGCGGATTCGCGCACGCGGCCGCAGTTACCGGCGATACTGTGGGCGACCCCTACAAAGACACAGCCGGTCCGGCGATCAATCCGATGATCAAAGTGGCGAATATTGTGGCGCTGTTGATTGTAGGATTGTTGATTAAATAAATCTATAACAAAACAACGGGTGGTATTGATATATTTTTAAACAAGCTCGCTTCGCTCATAAGTTTTAAAAATATATCAATACCACCCGTTTTATTATAAATTATTTAAAAAAAACACTCGGCAACGAGCGTCTTTTAAATTTACTTTTACTCTCCCATCATTTCCTTTAACTGCGGAATAATTTTTTCCGCTTCCACTTCACCGATCTTCATAATTTTCTTGCCCACATCTTTCATAAAATAATCCTTCCAACTATCATAACGGGCCAACGGCGGAGAAATAATAATATCCGAGGACTTCATGGAATACTTGGCCAAATAATGCCGGGTAATGTCAAACGAGCGTAATCCGGTGGAGGCAAATGACAAATCCTTCATTTTAAATAATCCTGATTGTTGAAAATTATCCAAATTCACCGCCACCACAATATCCGCGCCCATCGCTTTTACCAAATCATCCGGCACCGGATTGCACACCGCGCCATCCACCAAAATTTGTTTTTTCATTACCACCGGTTTGAAGACCCAGGGTATAGCCATGCTGGCGTACACCGCCTGCGACAGTCGACCATCATTTAATACCACCGGCAGCCCAGTCACCAGATCCGTGGCCACAGCTTGAAACGGGATTTTTAAATCCTTAAATTCATCCTGCCCCAACCAATCATCGAGTAGCGCGCGCACTTTTTCACCTTTAATAATTCCACCCGAAAATGACAAATCCCAAAAGCTCAACAGTTTTTCTTTCTTTTTGTTGACCGTGTAACTTTCCAGCGAATTAATATTTTTGCGCAATGCGTAGTGCGCCCCCACCCAGGCGCCAATACTACAACCGGCGATGTAGTCAATCGGAATGTTGTGTTTGAGGAAGGTTTTAATCACTCCCACATGCGCCAACCCGCGCACCCCGCCACCGCCCAACGCCAAACCAATGGTTTTTCTCATATGGTTCAAATTATGTCACTTCTACTATACTCCCTTTAATCATTGGCGGACAATACCTGCTCGCTATCCTACTGATTTAGTAAATTCGGGATGCACATTGTTTGCACATCGCATTTTCCATGCAGTTACCGAGTAATCCTCGGTAGCATACTGCGGCAGTTATCCGGAATTTCCGGATAGTTGGATTTTGGCTAAGCTCACCTTCTTTATAGACATTTTGTATGTGTTCATTGATAGTCCGAACATCTTTTTGAAACAACTCCGCCATCTGTTTTTGCGTAAGCCAAACAGTGTCCCCCTCAATCTGCACGGGAATCGTAATATCCTTGGTCGGTGTGGTATAAATTACCAAATTCGTATTTTTTTCCTCCATATATTTTAATAATTAATATTTTAGTTTACACATTATAACCCTTTTTCAACAGAAAAACAATTTTAAAAAAATTTACTTCGTCTCACTCCACAAATACTCAAAAATATTTTTCAGCGCGGCGGCGATTTTTTTGTTTTTAATCAAAATTCCCGACGGTCGTTTTTTGTCAAAAGTCACAAAGGCGATTTTGTCATCATAAATATTCACTTCAATCCCCAAGTCCTCAAATAATTTTATAAACTTCATTTCGCGCAATAGCGCGGCCGCGTCTTTTAAATCGCGCCGGCCATCGGCGCAATCCGGCAATAAATTTTTCACCCGCACGCCGTGCTTCACCCGCGTCAAAAAATAATCTTGCTTAAAAAAATCATACCCCAATGCCGCGTACGCCTGCGCGTAATCGGTAATCGCATAAATCATTTTCCCTTGGTTGTCGCGCCAGGTATCGCCGTACAAATTTTTTACTCCTTCCGCGCCTTCAAAATATTTTATTTCCGAAAACAACGAATCATCGTCGGTCTGCGCCTGCGCGCGCGCCCAATTTAGCAAACTCTTGGCCTTGGACTGCCCATCCTCCTGCCAGCGTTTCACCCAATCCTCAAATTGCGCCAGTGTTATCGCCTGAAACATCTGCTTGCCGGCAATATTCACTTTGGTAGTGAGTCCCCACCCCAACAAGCGCTCCAAAATTGGATACAGAGTGGTGCGATTAATCAGCGTCTCTTTGGCCAACTGCGCCACCGAGGCGATTTTGAGTTTAAATAACCCGGACATTACTCTTTTTTCACTGTCTTCTAAATTATACATATTGTGGATAAGAATGGATAAAATTTGTTAATTTACCTAATTTTAGCATAAATTCCCATATTTGTCAAATCGTGTCAACAGATTGACGATATTGACTGGTGTTGATATTATTTAATGTTTCCAGTGGAAACCTGCCCTTTAACAATAGAAGGAAAAGCCCATGAAAATCGTACTTTTTCGTTGCCCACAGCCACTGCTCATCGGGGAAAGCAGTGGTGCGTTATACTCACCTAACCGGTCGGTAACTCCCGAGCCGACCCTCCCCCAACTGCACGGCATCATCGCCGCGTTCGCGAAGCAAGGTGGCCATGATATCCAAGTGGTCCAAACTGACCTGCGTGACCCGCAATTGCGTAACACGAAGGAAGTGGTGTATGGCAAACTTACCCTGCCGTATATCAACGAATCGCTCAAAAAAGTGTACACTGGCATCCCCATGGACACCATCGTGGACACCTTCCAAGATGCCGACGTGATTGGATTTTCCAACAACTTCGGCATGAGCCGTGGTGTGGTATGCCGCCACATCGCATGGGTACGCAACCATTTCCCCACCAAAGAAATCTGGGTGGGTGGGCGCGATGTTTTCACCCAACGGGTGATTGATGTGTACGCCCAAGCCGCGGGAAACAAAAATCTCGTGGTATGGCACGGACATGTCTACGACTCGTTGCCATCCTTTCTGCGGTGGCGACTCACTGGTGTTGACGCGCCCTTCGGCATTACTACCTACGATACCAACGGATTGCAGACATTCTGCACTCCCAAACCGTTGGGTGACAGACACGGACACTTCAGCGCGCCACTGCCGATTTACCCCAACCCCGAGGCAATCGGTCGATTCACCGGATCCGGCGAAGGCGCTCCCGACCCGCCGTTTGGTCGGTTCGTTCACGCGACCTTCAGTGTGGGCTGCCCGTATGACTGCGGGTACTGCACTACCGGGTACCGCGAACGGTATCTGGTGTGCAAAGATATGCCCACCATCATCGCCGAACTGGACATGTACCAACAGCTCGGCGTCACCCACCTCGCCATCATGGATGACAACCTATTGGCTCTCGGGCCAGCCAAAATTGTCGCCATCATGAACGAGGTGAACAAGCGTGGCTTCGCGGTGGAATTCGGCAACGGCCTTCAGCTAAAACTGCTGGCCAAGTGGTGGGGCCAAATCGCCGAACCGGTGATGAGCAACTGCGTCAGTCTGTACTGCCCACTGGAGGATTTGACGCAGGACACGCTCTACCAAAAGCTGGACCCCACCGACGACCAACTGACGTTGATGAAGAAAATCGCACACGCGAAATTCGCCAACCTGCGCTATGTCACGATGGGGGTCGTCCACGGCGTGCCCGGCCACACCAAAGAGAAACTCGCGACCACATTCTTACAAAATGTACGGCGATTTCTCGACGTGTTCCACAACTCACCACTGGAAGTGGCGGTCACCGTGTTCAACTTCATGGCACTCCCCGGCACCCAGTTCGGAGAGGTGGCGCTCAACAGCGGGCGGATGGTCGTGGCCGACCCATTCGCCATTGACCCTGAGGTGTGCAGCTTCGGCACCACCAGTTATGCCCCAGAGGGTATGACCCACACCGAAGTATTCCACCTCTATGAAGAGGCACTCAACCTCAACCCGGCTGGCAAACAACTGGGATTGGACTACACCACCATCCAGTGCGTCGGGGATAAGGCGCTCCCACCGGACGAACGGCATCTGATGCCGCCCAACTGGCGTGTGCCCGGCTACCATCTGCGCGCGCAGGTGAAAAAATAGATTTGGTTCTTTCTCTCACCCGGCGGACCGGCGCGACCCACTCGCGCCCCGCCGGTTTTTTTGTTTTCACTACCATTTTTCACCTTGATTTTTCAGCCAAAATATGGTATAATCATTATATGAAATTCCCACCCCACGCCAAAAAACTACTCTGGGATGTGGACACCAAAAAAATTGGTCCGCGTCACCAGAAATTCGTCATTACCCGCCTGGCCGACAAAGGCAACTGGTCAGATTTTTTGTGGCTCAAAAAGACTTTTGGCGTCAAAACTGTCAAACAGGTGGTAATTCACAGCCGCAATGTTTCCGCCAAAACCAAAAACTTTTGGAAGGTACTATGCGACAAATACTATTTTGAATAAAAAAAATTTTCTAAACTCGACTCAAATCAAATAACGCCAACAAAAAAGACACCCGACAACGAGCGCCTTTTTTATTTACTAAAAATCATTAAAACCGATTCCACAATAACTGATTCGTCACCTCATGATGATAAACAATCTCGGATTTTTTCACAATCGCGCCCAGCTCTTTGGGGCTGCGGTCGGCTACGGCTTGTTTCAATGCCAAATATTTTTCTTTCGCGTCCGCGCCCAAAATCTTTTCCGTAAAATCGCTGGCCTTGAACAATTTGATCGCGTCGTGAATATTGCCCGGCAAAAAGCGCAGGCGGTCGCGCTTATCTTTGTCTTTTTCTAATTTTTTCCCCATGGCCGCAGTTTTGAGCACCGCAAACATTATCATATATGGGTTAGCATCCGGCGCTACCGAACGCAATTCAAGGCGGGTGCTATTTTCATTGCCAATCGGGATGCGAATCATGGACCCGCGATCTTTGGACGACACCTTGATTTGATTAGGGGCCTCAAAGGCCGGATCCAAGCGGCGATAACTATTCACGCTGGAATTTAAAATCAAACACAACTCCGGCGCGTGATTTAATAATTTCATAATTACCTCCCAAGCCGTGGCCGATAACCCTTCGACGCCATTTTTTTGATAAAAAATATTTTTGCCGTTTTTGCTCATGCTGATATTGGTATGCATGCCACTGCCATTGATATTGGCCGCCGGCTTAGGCAAAAATGTAGCCGTGAGCCCCATGGTATTGGCCACTTGTCGGCATACCAATTTGTACAGCTGGATATTATCGCACGCGCGCACTACCTCGGTATACGAATAATTCATTTCAAATTGCGACGGCGCCACTTCAGGATGATCTTTCTCATTTTGAAACCCCATACTGCGCTGGGCCTCGGCCACTTTATCAATAAACACGCGCAATCGATCCAATGGCAACGAATGATAATATCCGCCCGCGGTAACAAATTTAAATCCGGCGGTTTCATCAAATTGTTGTTCGGCGTTGACTCCGTCCACCAAAAATCCTTCAATTTCGGCCGCCACATTCACCGTGATGCCGTCCTTTTTCTTTAGCGCCTGCGCGTAGGTCTTGAGCAATCCCCGCATATCCGACGAGTGGGGAGTAAAATCCTGATTCAAAATACTGGCAAAAACTACGATCTTACCGGGGCCAAACACATCCGCCGGCAACCACCGAAAACTGGACCAATCAATCGCCAACCGCAAATCCGATTCGTGCTGGGCCGAAAACCCGCGAATGGACGATCCATCAAAAGTAAAATTTTTATACGCGCCCAGTAAATACTTTTTGTCATAGTCGAGCATCTGAAATCGACCTTCAATATCCGTAAAACAAAGGGTTACCGCTTTGATGGATTTTTCTTTTTTTAAATATTGTACATATTCTTGCTCAAGTATTTTGGGGTCATCGCCCATTTTATCCAAGGCCTTTAAATTCAACTCTTCCAACTGTTCATAGGAAATTTCCAAAAATGACTTTAACGAAGTTATATTTTTTTCCATATAAATTATATTAAATAAATAGTAATTTATCTTAATTTTATAAATAATTAATATAATTGTCAAGAATAGTTATCCACCGGCCGGCCAAATAATAGCATCGTGACTAAAATACTCCTATTTAAACGCGTGGATATTTTAGACAGTTGACAAATCCTCAATATTTCGCTAAAATGCCCAAACATATTATCATAATCATATTCATTAATCGTCATATAAGATATGCCCTATACTCTAAAAAAGCTCGACCAGTCGCAAGTGGAATTAAAAATCACCGTAGCGCCAGTTGACTACCAAAAAGATCTTGAAGCTGCCGCTGTGCGCCTATCCGAGCGCGCCGCCATCAAGGGTTTTCGCGCCGGTAAAGCGCCTTATGCCATTGTCAAAGAGCAATTGGGCGAAATTAAAATTCTAGAAGAAGCGCTCCAAACCATAGTTGAGCTAAACTACTTCCGCACGGTGCAAGAGGAAAAACTCGACACCATCGGCCGTCCGGAAATCACGATTGAAAAAATGGCTCCTGGCAATGATTTTGTTTTCAAAGCCAAAGTCGCCCTTTTGCCATCGGTAAAACTGCCTGATTTCACCACCATCAAAGTGGACAAGAAAAAGATCGCCGTGGGCGACAAAGAAGTGGACGCGGTAATTCATGACTTGCGCAAAATGCGTATGAAGGAAGTGATAAAAGCCGGAGCCGCCACCAAGGATGATAAAATCGTGGTCGACATGGATATGTTTCTCGACAAGATCCCGCTCGAGGGCGGACAAGCCAAGGGACACCAAATTTATCTAAGCGAACCTCACTATATCCCAGGCATGGCCGAGCAGCTTCTCGGGCTTAAATCCGGCGATGAAAAAGAATTTGCTTTGAAATTTCCGGATGAACATTACAATAAACTTTATGCCGGAAAAAATGTGGATATCAAAGTAAAGGTCAAGGATGTTTATGAACTGACACTGCCGGAAATCGACGATGAATTTGTCAAAACTTTGGGGCAAGAAAGCGTCGCTAAACTGCGCGACCTGCTTCTCGCCAATCTGACGCACGAGGCCGAACACAAAGAAGACCAACGCCTCGAACAAGAGATCCTTGAAAAAGCGATCAACGCCACCGAGTTTGGCGAAATCCCGGAGGTGCTCATCAAATCCGAGAAACAAAAAATGTTTAGCGAACTAAAACACGATCTCGAACAACGCGGGATTTCTTTTGAAAAATATTTGGCGGATATCAAAAAAACCGAAGAGCAAATCTACACTGACTTCACTGAAAACGCCACCAAACGCGCCAAGGCCGCACTCATCTCGCGCGCCGTTGCCCAAGAGAACGGCATCGTAGTGAGCGACGAAGAGCTCAAAAAAGAACTGGAGCTCATCAAATCGATGTATCAAGGCGACGAACTCAAACGCGTGGAAGAAAATATCAAACGACCGGAAGTAAAAGATACCATCGCCGCCACTATCCAAAACAAAAAAGTGGTGGAGTGGATGAAGGAAAAAATCTGCCCAGGCTCTGCCACACACAACTGTCATCCAGAGGAAGCCAAAGCGACCGAAGGATCTCCATCGGCCAAGCCCCACGACCACAGCGCGCCCGGACACAAATGCGACCACTGCTAAGACAAACAAAAAAACCACTCGCGCTCGGCGGGTGGTTTTTTGGTTAAATAATTTGCGATCTACCGGAGTTCGACATAAGCTTTCCTGGCGAGATCATCAAAATACCTTAGTGCTTCATCATTGGCTGATAA
>JBAYHH010000021.1:0-13594 GCA_041666265.1 Candidatus Magasanikiibacteriota bacterium
GTTTGGCACCTCGATGTCGGCTCATCGCATCCTGGGGGTGGAGAAGCTCCCAAGGGTTTGGCTGTTCGCCAATTAAAGCGGTACGCGAGCTGGGTTCAGAACGTCGTGAGACAGTGGAAATTTGGCTTTTATTAGCCAAGACTGCGCTGTCTGTAAATTTAGCTAAATGCTGGAATATCCGAATAGTCTCATTGGAGTGAGACTTGAGTATCTCACACTACTTGTGATACAATATATGTATTATGAGTAAAAATGTGTTGAGTGCGGACAATCAGCAGGAAAGACCAAGTAAGATCCTTAATCCATGGTATATTGTGGGTTTTGTCGAAGGCGAAGGGACATTCCATATCGCTTTCTATCGAGATCCTAACATGAAGCAAAGAATCAAAGTGATTCCCGAGTTTCATGTCAACCAGAGCTATTTGAGAATCTCAACATTAAAAGAGATTCAAGAATATTTTGGTTGTGGGTATATCAAGGTTAACCACGCGAAACGCGTCAATGACGATACATATGTATTCGTTGTGCGTGATCGCGAAGATCTGCGTAACAAAATTATTCCGTTTTTTCGGAAATTTCCGTTGCGTTCAATCAAGCAAGAGAGTTTTATGAAGTTTGCCAAAATAGTCAAGATGACATTTTTGGGCAAGCACCGCCAATTGGCGGGAATTAAAAAAATCATAAATACTGCTTACGAGATGAACATCGGCGGGAAATATCGAAAAGTTAAAAAGGAAGATTTGCTACGATACTTGGAATCCTCAGAGACTACATGCTAAACACTTTGCCAGTAGGCAATTTGAAGATATAGTCCGAACTGTATGGCGACATACAGAGTGTGGTAGAAATATCACATCATCCCGATTTTGTCGGGTATGTAACAATATTGTCGGTCTCCTATCTGTTGCGGGCGTAGAATGTTGAGAAGGCCAACTCCTAGTACGAGAGGACCGGAGTTGACGAACCTCTAGTGTGCCGGTTGTCCCATCAGGGGCATAGCCGGATAGCTATGTTCGGCACGGATAAACGCTGAAAGCATATAAGCGTGAAGCCGTCTTCAAGATTAACATTCGTCAAGACTCCTTATAGATTATGAGGTTGATAGGCTCTATGTGTAAGCACAGTAATGTGTTGAGCAGAGGAGTACTAATCAGTCGAGCGCATGACGAGAGCACTAAGCGGTGCTTTGTCAGAATTTGTTGAATTCGCGAAAGCGATAATTTTGACCAAATTGAATTGTCAAACAGTTTTTTTGAAAATAAAAAAAGACCATTGTCTTGGTGGCATAAGCGAAGAGGTCACACCTGTTCCCATCCCGAACACAGCAGTTAAGCTCTTCTGCGCTGATGATAGCGGAAACGCAAAAGTAGGCCGCCGCCAGGACAATGGTCTTTTTTAATACCAAATATTTGGTATTTTTTGTTTGTCAAAAAGATGGATTGGTGATAAGATAAATCACGATATTATCTGATAACTGTAATATTTGTTTTTCTTTTAATATGATAAAAACTGGACTAAAAATACTTAACGCTGCATACGCCACAGATGAAACGCATGTGTATTACGGTGGTATTAAACATTTTGACACGCTTAATTGGTGTACAGACTGGCGACAAATAAATGAAGCCGATCCGGACACCTTCGAAGTTTTATCAGAACAAGTAGGAAGAGATAAAAATTATATCTATAGGCACGGGGAAATGGTCAGAGATGCTGATAGGAATACTTATACGCTATTAGATAGCGATGGGTTGTTTTCCAAAGATAAGAATCATGTATACTGTCATACCAATATCATAAATAATGCAAATCCGAAATCCATTAAACTAATTAATGGCTACACTAATCCTGCATTTTTGCATGATAACGAACACGGATATTTTTTTTATGGTGGCGAGATAAAAGAAATCACCAGTAGCGACGGCCCTTCTTTTGGTTGCTACAACAGATTTAGTTTTTACTCACACGATAAAAATAATGTTTATTTTAGGGAAAATGTGGTTGCAGAATGTGACCCAAAAACCTTCCAGTTGCTTGAGCATCCCGGGACAAATTATAATGGATCCCATTTGGCTAATAATTTGATTAATTATGCTAAAGATAAAAATAATGTATATTTTTCTGGGCAGCTTATTCCAGACGCGGATGCTGTAAATTTTAAAATTTTAGAAAATACATTTGCCTGTGATGGTAAAACCGTTTATTATGGAGGACAAAAGATAGAATCGATTGAAAAGTGGAAATCCTTTTTAGGGCAACTTTTAGGCGATAAAAAATACCCGAACGCGAATACTTTTAGAGTTCTTGACCAAAGACATGGGGCTGATGACAAAAATGTTTATTTTGAAACAAAACAAATTTTAGGTGCGGATGGAAACACTTTTGTTTTGCTGGGCAGGTATCACGCGCGCGATAAAAATTTTGCATACTTTAATGATCATTTTCGTGGTTTCGTCAAAATAATGGAATCTGACGGCCCATCATTTAAATTAGTTGGGCAAGGATATAGTCTTGACAAAAACTTTATTTATCACAAATTTTTTCCACCACATTTTAGCCCCCTCGATAAAATCGAAGGTGGCGATGCGGGCAGTTTTCGTTTAGTTGACGATAGTAATATTATTGATGCGGAAGATAAAAATCAAAAATATTTTAGAGGTGTTGTCGTGGACACAAACGGAGGGTTCTCAACTACTGCGGTAGAAGGGGGTGAAAAAAATATTGTATATCCAAATTACATTTGTGACCCTTTTTGTTCAATTCAAAGAAAATTACCTTCTAAAACTTTAATAAAAATGAACGAGATCCGTAAAATTCACCCCTACCTATTTAACCCATTCAACCCACTGAAAAAACAGGATTTTGATGAAGATGGCTGCCTTACACAAATAGATTACAAAGATATAAAAGAGCCGGGTAGCTTGGGTAATTACGAGTGGTTTCTATACCAATACAAAATCGCAGATATCTCGGGGCTTAACGAATTACTGAGAAACTCTGATTTTGCAAGGTTGGCACAGATGGACATGGTAATCACTGAAGCAAAAATTGTGAGCAGTGAAGAATTCCTAAAATTTGTCTCAATGAACTATGCGGGTTGCGGACCATATGGTCAGCCGTCTGAAAAAAACGGAGCCAGTACATATGCAAAAAAATTAATAAGCACCATTTTGTCGTGTAATATGCAAAATGCCACCTACATACAATATAGATACGCAGAACAGCCAGATTATTTTCCATATATAACTTTTGGATTTTATGGAATTTTAGATATTAAAAATAATGAGTATTTTGAGTTACTGATGGGTGGAACTGATTAAAAAAAGACGCTGGCGCGCCTTTTGGCCTTTTGGCAAAACGAAGTAAAAACAAAATTGTTATTTTTTTAAAGTCAGTCGCAGTGCGCGTTGTCAAAGAAAAATGAATATAATAGTGAACACGGCATATGCGTGAATGTTAATCTATGGGAAAATTAACGGGAAAAGCATTGGTGGCACAAGGGGGCGGTCCGACTGCCGTGATCAATCAGAGCCTCATGGGTGTGGTGCTTCAGGCGCGTAAATTTCCGGAAATTGAGCGGGTCTACGGAGCCCGTTTTGGTGTGAGCGGGATAGTCAAAGAAGATTTTATTGATTTGTCGATTGCGACCGATCTCAATCTGGAGCAAGTCGCAAATACTCCCGGGGCGGCGCTCGGATCGACGCGGGATAAGCCGGACACGGCTTATTGTGAAAAAATGTTTGCGGTGATGCAGAAACATAATATTCGTTATTTTTTTTACATCGGGGGCAATGACAGCGCCGAGACTTGTCGTATTGTAAATAATGAAGCCAAAGCGGCCGGATATGAGTTGCGCGTGGTGCATATACCCAAGACAATCGACAATGATATTTTGGTAACTGATCACTGTCCGGGATTTGGCAGTGCCGCTCGCTTTGTCGCCCATGCTTTTGTCGGCGCGAATTTAGATAATATGGCGCTACCCGGTGTGTATATCGGAGTGGTGATGGGCAGGCACGCCGGATTTTTGACCGGCTCGTCCATCTTGGCCAAAAAATTTCCCGATGATGGTCCGCATTTGATCTATTTGCCGGAGCGATCGTTTGGCGAAGATAGGTTTGTCGCGGATGTGGAAAGAATATATGCCCGCTATGGACGGTGTGTGGTGGCGGTGTCCGAGGGTATTGTCGATGAAAAAAATGAACTTGTGGCGGTGCGGCTTCAAAAAGAAAAAGAGCACGACGCGCATGGCAATATTTGCATTTCCGGATCGGGCGCGCTGGGTGACTTGCTGGTGGATTTGATTAAAACCAAAACCAATATAAAAAGAGTGCGTTCAGATACTTTTGGGTATTTGCAAAGATCGTTTTTGGGATGCGTGAGTGCGATTGACCGCGAGGAAGCGCGCGCAGTCGGCGAAAAGGCGGTGCAGTTTTGCATTGATCAAGATGTCGATGGATCAGTGGTGATCGATCGGGTCAGTGATTATAGCGTGAGCTATCGGTTGGCTCCGCTTGAGTCAGTGGCGGCTCGGTCCAAATCTATGCCGGCTGATTTTATTTCCGGTGATAATATGGTGAGTGAAAAGTTTGTAAATTATGTGAGGCCGTTGGTCGGCGAGATTGAAGATTTTGATCGTTTGTCAGTACCTTCTGTTGATAAAATTAATTAATTTTTTATAAAAATATGAATTATAAAAATTTTACCACCGGCGCTGAAGTTGAAAAATTTCTTTTGACCACGGTTGAGTTGGATGGCGATGCAATCGTAAAAATTATCGATGAGAAATTTTTACAGAGTTCGATTATCTATCAATTACAGTACAGTGCGAGCGTAAGTCCGGTTGTGGAAGTCAAACAAGGAGCCATTTATTGGATTAATCAAATTGCCGATTATTTGGATGTTAAAAGCGGGTCGAATGTCGATCTTTATGATGAGAAAGCAGTAGGCCAACACGAGTTTTTCACGGTTCCGGCCATTAATAGTCGGATGGCGACTTTTCATACTGTGCGCGGAGCGGTGCAAGCGGGCGAGAATTTAGGCGTTCCACATATTATTTTTGAACTTGCTTTTAGCGAAGGTGGCTACACTGGACAAGATATGAGCGAGTATGCCGCATTAGTAAAGGCAGCCTATATTTCCTTGGGTGTAAAAAATAAAACCATTTATTTGCAAGCTGATCATTATCAGCTTGACCCAAAAAAATATGCCATCGATGCCGATAGCGAAATGGCAAGGCTTCAAAAAAATATAATCTTAGCCATTGAAAGCGGGGTATATAATATCGACATCGATACTTCCAAATTTGAAACCGATGATCGCGCTAAATCCGACCAGGAAAATCAAAAGGAGAACGCTCATCTGACCGCCAAATTTTTAGCGTTCATTCGTCAATATGAAGCGGAACATAAATTACCCTGTGTGATTAGCGTGGGAGGAGAAGTGGGAGAAGTGGGCGGTGGAAATACCAAATATTCGCAAGTGAGTGCATATTTAGAATTAATTGCGGAGGATTTGAAAAAAATCAAGATGGATAAAATCAAAGGTTTGAGCAAGGTGAGTATTAATGTCGGATCAGCGCACGGTGGGGTATTGGGTAAAGATGGTCAGCCTCTTGAATCAGTGCCTTTGGATTTTCAAGCTCATCATGATGTCTATATGAAGGCGGTTGATCCCCTCAATCACGGCAAGCATGTATTATCGGTACAGCATGGCGCATCCACTTTACCTGCTCGGTACTTTCCTTTATTTCCGGCGATGCATGTCGCGGAAATTCATTTAGCCACCGGATTTCAAAATATCGTTTGGGATGTATTGGAAAAATACGATGTTGATTTGTATAACAAATTAAAGGCGCTGACCATGGAAAAATTTGCCGAAAAAATTTCTAAATACGAAACCGAGTCGATTGGTTTTATGAAAGAGCGCAAGCGCGTAACAGAATTTGTTAAAAATGATTTATTATTGTCGCCGGCTGTATCTAAAATTGAACAGGCTGTTGAAAAAGAATGTGAACAGATATTTTATTCATTGTACAATACATTTCTGGTGAAGAATGGAATTGAGCAATCGGGCGATCGTGCCGACTAACTAATTCTTATGACGCAATCAGCTCAAGAACTATACAGCAAAAGCGAGGGAATAATTCGTCTGACATGGGAAGATGTCGAGCATGATACTCTCAAGATAATCGCGGACATGAAAAAGGATGGGTTTGAGCCGGACGCAATTATTTCGATCGCGCGTTCCGGTCTCATACCGGCGTCGCTCATTGCTTACGCGCTTGGCAACAAACAGCTCTATGTCATCAAGGTGGATTTTTCTAAAATGCAAAAAAGCGGGCAGGATCAGGATTTATTGCCGAGACCGATGATCACCCAGGAGCTGTCGGCCAATATTTCGGGTATGAAGGTGCTCGTCGTCGATGAAATGGCGGTGTCCGGTTCGACCCTGAAGCTGGTGAGTAAATACATGGAGATCAAAGATCCGAAAGAGGTGAAGTATGCTGTGCTGTACAAACAGCCGTGGGCTGAATTTAAGCCGGATTATAGCGGGCGTGAGATCAAAGAGTGGCCCTTATACCCATGGAAAGAATTGCGAAATAATATTCTGGATCCGCGGGCAAAAGCGTAATGAAAATATCAAAAAATACCTCGACTTTCGAGGTATTTTTAGATATTGACATTTTCACCGACCATGTTAAGGTAGATAGACGAAAATAGCCCTTTTCAATCAAATACCCCATCAAACCTCTTGAAAGGAGGTGGATCGTGAAAGCTGACTTGGCCGGTTCGAGTATAGCGGTGGTAGGAGATGTCATCCTCGATTCATTCCTGGATGTATCTGGCCCCACTCGTGTGTCCGCGGAAGACGACCATGCCATGTGCCACACAATAGAGCGTGAAACTCTTGTTCCGGGCGGAGCCGGATGTGCGGCTCGGTGCGCGTCGTCTCTAGGGGACAATGTCCAGCTCTTTTCGGTTACGGGCAACGATGGTCGGGCGGTGAAATTAACTGCCAGTCTCGAAGCGTGTGGCATCGACGCGCATCTGGTCGCCGATGCTAGTCGGCCCACATCGACCAAGCGTCGGATTGTTTTAAGTCAGACTGGCGCCCAGCTCATGGTCCTTGAACTTCAGTCGCGTAATCCTATCAGCAAACTGGTAGAGATTGCTCTGCTCGAGAAGTTCAAAGCAACCAATGCCCCGGTTGTTCTGTTGTCAGATTATGCTCGCGGGCTGTGCACGCCGTCGCTCGTCAGTTCGATTTCACAGCATTGTCTCGTGCACGAAAAAAAATTGATCGTGGATGGGCGCGAACGCCCATTAGATTGGTATACGCGTAACATCCCTAATCTCTACTTGATCACTCCCAACAAACGGGAAGCGGGAGTGATGGTGGGGCGCACCCTCAACAACCAACAAGACATTGAATTGGCCGCGGAGGAGTTGTCGCTACGCCTTGGGTGCAATGTGCTCATCACCCTGTCTGAAGATGGGGCGTTCTTGCGGATGTGGCAGGGAGGAACGACTCGCTATTCTGCGTTCAACAAAAAGCCGATTTCAGTGTCGGGGGCGGGCGATACGCTCGTGGCGACCACCGCCCTTGCGGTCGCATCTGGCATCAGTCTCGATGATGCTTGTTTGCTCGGTCAAATTGCCGCCTCGATTTCGGTCTCCAAGCCCGGATCAGATGTGGCGACTGGTCCCGAGTTTAGAGAAGCAGTCGAAATGTTCCAAAAATAGAAGGAGAATAAAAGCGGTCTGCAACACGACCGCTATTTTTTTAAAATTATTTTCATTAATGCATTACCGCAGTAAATCCGAAAAATAGACTGAAGCGAAACCATGTTAAATCGTTTGCCATCAACCAAACATTTGCCGCTGGCTTCGTGAATAATAAATGAAGCAGCGGCGATATCAAGCACTGTGCTGTCCATAATACAAAAATCCAAATTGCCTTTGGCCACTCGGCACATTTCAAACACGGTAGAGCTCAAGTAGCGAATTTTTTTGATTTTTCTGGCATAAAAATTGAATTCCTCCAACCCCTTTTCAATACGAGTATTGTCTTTGGACCAATATTCAATCGATCCAATCGCATCAGATAGTTTTTTTGTATTTGATACATGAATTTTTTTTCCATTACAAAATGCGCCCTTACTTTTTTGCGCCCAAAATAATTCATCGGTTTGAGGAATATATACCACGCCGAGCACTACTTCATTGTTTTTCATGAGAGCGATCGAAACCGAGTACATGGGGATGTTTAAAACAAAGTTCGAAGTGCCATCCAGCGGATCCACTACCCATGTAAAGTTGCTTGTTTTATCAGTTTTGCCGGATTCTTCCCCCCAAAAATTATGGTTGGGAAATTTATCCAAAATGATTTTCTTGATTAGTTTTTCCGACGCCAAATCGGCCTTAGTGACATAATCGCGCGGATTACCACCTTTGGCCGAGTAGCTATCGAGATGACCAAAATACGATTTTAGTAGTTTGCCTGCTGAAATAGCCGCTGTTTTTGCAGTTTTAAGCATAGTTTAGATTATGAATTACACTGGTATCTTATGATATTTTAGCCAAAATTACAAGGGGGTAGAGGACTTATCCACAGGGACTGTCAGAAAATATTTGACAGCTCTTTTGTATGTGATAGACTGTAAATACACGGTAATATGCACATAGAGATACTAAAAAAATTAGGATTTTCTGACAAATCAGCCCAAGTTTACTTGGGATTATTGGCTTTGGGTCCATCTTCGGTGCGTAGTCTCGCCAAGCAGGTCGAGATGAATCGAGGGTCTATCTATGAATCTCTCAAGTGGTTGCGTGAAAAAGGACTGGTATCGTTTTATGAAAAAGACGCCAAACAATTTTTTGTGGCTGAAGACCCAAATAAATTGCGGGACTTGGTCACTCACCAGGCAGAGGATTTGAAGGAAGCGGATAAAAAAATTACCGCGCTTTTGCCCGAATTAAAGTCGATGCACGATAAAGGCGGGAAAAGACCGGTGGCGCGCTATTATGAAAAAAATGATGTCCGCAAAATTCTCGAGGATGTTTTGGATAAATGCTCGTCTATCCCGGACGCCGAGTATCGCGTGTATTCTGACGCGCGCATTCGCGAGTATCTATACGAAGGATTTGAATCATTTTCTGATGCGCGTATCGCTCGAGGAATTAAAGTAAAAGTGATTGCGATTGGTGACGGTGGTGAATTGCGGGGTTTAGACGAGCGTAAATGGCTAAAAGTAAAAAATATCACCCCGACCTATACCATTATTTACGCGGGCCAAGTCGCTTTTGTGTCTCTCGATGCCAAGCACGAGCTCGTGGGAGTGGTGATCGATAATGATGGTGTCTACGAGACTCAAAAACAAATTTTTGAAGAATTATGGAGAAATAGTTAGTATGTTTATTATTGATTTTGATGACACTCTATTTGATACTTACCGTTTTAAACAAGCTCGTCTTGAGGCGGTGAAAAAATTTGGTGTTGATGAAAATTTGTATAAAGAAACATACGCGCGGGCGCGGTTGGATCAAGACGGAAATTATATTTATGATGACCGTCGGCACGCGCAGATATTGGCCGCCAGCGGTTTTGATGAAGAGGTTATTTTTTCCGCTTTTGCCGGCGTTAGTGCGCGTTTAAAGGATTTTATGTTACCGGGTGCATTGGATTTTTTACAATCAATCAGAAATTTAAAACAACCCATGATCCTTTTGAGTCTCGGTGATCCGAAATTTCAGGAAGCCAAAGTCAAGGGCGTGGATATTAGCCAGTATTTTGATCGGCTGTTTATGGTTCCAGATACCAAAGAGAAGGTTTTGTGTGAATTGTTGCAAATCTGCGATCATGATTGTTGGCTCATTAATGACAAGATCGATGAAACTCAAAAATTACTCTCCGCGTTTCCGCAATTACAAGTTGTTTTGCGTCAATCAAATGAATTTTCTGAATCGGATTATGCGCGGAGTGGTTTGAAATATTTTAGTGATTTAGTATCAGTCAAAAATTATGTTATCAGCCAATTCAAATAATATCGGAGCCGTGGTGCTCGCGGCCGGTCGGGGGACCAGGCTCAATTGCGACGATGAGCCCAAAGTAATGCGCCTGATCGGCGGTCGGCCAATCGCGAGCTTCATTGTGACTACGATGAAGCAGGTTGGTTTGAGGGCGGATCAGATTTGTTTGGTGGTCGGATTTAAGCAAGAAAAAGTGCGCGATTTTTTTGGTGACGAGGTATTGTATGCTGAGCAAAGCGAGCAAAAAGGCACAGCCCACGCGGCTTTTACCGGTATGATGGCCTTGCCAAGTGACATCAAGCAAGTTCTCGTGCTCAACGGCGATGATAGCGCCTTTTACCGCCCGGATACTTTGAAAAATTTTATTTATAAGCATTGTGAATCCCGTGCCATATTGTCGCTTCTGACGGTGGAAACAAAAAGTAACACCGGGAAAATCGTCCGCCATAGCAATGGATCGGTCGAAATTATTGAAAAAGAATATTTAACCGAAGAACAGAAAAAAATTACCGAAATATCTACCGGCACATTTATGCTTGAGCGCGCTTGGTTTGAAAAAATATTTCCGACTATGCCGCCATTACGCAAACTTGGTGAATACGGGTTGCCGACAGCGCTCGCGATTGCGCGTGTTACCGATGAAAAATATCAAGTGATTAAATTATCTGATCCAAGCGAATGGCACGGCATCAATACGATTGACGAATTAAATTCAGCCAATGATAAAAAGTTAAAATCAAATATATGAGACGAAGCGATGACAAGCAATTTATTACCGGCGCGGAAGTCGTAGTGCGCGCGGCCAAGGACGCGGGAGCCGAGATTATGTATGGTTATCCCATCACCCCGGCCACCGAAGTTTTTACCGGCTGGATCAGAGCCAAAGAAAAATATTTGCAAACCGAAGATGAAATCGCCGCCGGTTTTGCCGTCTGCGGAGCGATTATTGCCGGTCAAAAAGCTTTTACAGCGACCGCCGGCCCCGGGCATGTGCTGATGCAAGACGCCCTTTCGATGTCTGAAGGGATGCGTTTGCCTTTTGTGGCGATCGTCGCCCAGCGCGGTGGCCCGTCGTCCGGCACCGTGATCTATTCCCAACAAGAAGTGACTCTCGCGTGTTTGGGCGGAAACGGAGAAGGACTGCGTTTTGTTTACTCACCATCCAGCCTCGAAGAATTATATATTTTGACCAGACAAGCTTTTAATGACGCTTGGCAATATCGTTTTCCGTCGATCTTGCTTACCGATGGGTATCTGCTCAAAACCAGAGGAGTGGTGGACTGGAAAAAAATTCCCGTAATAAAAAATATAGCGGCAAAAAGTGTGGTTGCATCCGGCGCTAATGCGCATTTGCAAAATATTTATACCTTGGAAGAAGAATTGTATCAAAAGATCGGAGATTTTACCAATGATTTTAAAAATGCATCGGCGGAGATTATGGCGAGCGAAGAAGTCGAAACTCAAGATGCGGATATTTTGGTAGTTGCTCACGGTATTGTCGGGGCGTCGGCCGTGAAGGCAGTCAAAAATTTGCGCGCGCAAAAAATTAAAGCGGGATTATTTCGTCCAATTACGCTCCAGCCTTTTGATAACCATAATTTTGATCGTTTGGCCCAAAAAGCCCGCTGTATATTGGTGGTGGAGTCGAGTTTGGGGCAGTTGGCGCGCATCGCGCGCTTTGAAATGGCGCCCGAGATCGCCACGCCGATGAAATACCTGCAGAGTCCGGCTCAAGGGATCGAGCCGGAACAGATCGAGCAGGCGGTTAAAGATCTAATTTAATTATATGCCAGAGAATTTAGCTAAATTTTGTCCCGGGTGCGGATATCCTATCGCGCTTACCGTCATGCATCGAGTCTTAAAAGAGCGCGATGTTGTGAATGACGCCGTGCTTGGATTGGATATCGGGTGCGCGCTCCTCGCGTGGAATTTTTTGCCCATTAATACTTTTCAAACTCATCATGGCCGAGTCACACCGGTGATGATGGGAGCAAAAAATGCGCGACCGGAGTCAGTGGCCATCGGATATACCGGGGATGGCGGCGCCTATGCCATCGGTTGGCAGTATTTGTGCCACGCCGTGAGGCGCGATGACCCGATCATGATCGTGGTGATCAACAATACTCTTTATGGGATGACCGGCGGACAGACAGCGCCGACCAGTTTGCAAGGGCAGGTGACCAGCACTGATTTGACCGGGGTGACGGAAAAAGAATTTTTTGGTCCGGAGTTTTTACGCCCGTTGGCCTCTCCTGACGCGTTTATTGCGCGCACCGCGGTCAATAACCCCGCTCAAATGATGGATTTTTATAACAAAGCTTTGGACGCGCAAAAAGCGGGACATTTTTCTTTGATTGAAATTTTATCTTTTTGTCCGACTAACTGGGGGACGGTTGGAGCCGGGACACTGACGCATTTAAATGACATCGCGAAGGTATTTAAGACCGGCGAAATAAAAAAATAATTTATGTATCGCATACTTTTGGCCGGCGACGGCGGACAAGGGATTCAGCTCATAGCGGATATTATTTGTCACTCCGCCTTTCATGAGGGACATGAGATTTCTCAAATACCGAATTATGGGCTGGAACAACGCGGGGGAGTGTCTTTGGCGTTTGTTCAAATAAGCTCCGAATCAATTGTCTATCCGAAATTTTCCAAGCCGGATATTTTGCTTATCATGTCGCCACAGGCGCGCGTTCGCGCGGCTTCATATTTAGGACATGATCAGACAGAAATTTTGGACATCGAAAATTTTAAAGACATTTTAGAAAAAAATAATATCAGCGCGCGCAGTCAAAATATCTTTTTCCTGGGGATGATTGCAAAAAAGCTTGCAGAAAAAGATTTGATTAATCTTAATTTAGTTAAAAAATTATTGACGGACAAATTATCGTCCAAGCTGGGATGGGAACAGAATGAAAAAGCATGGGATGTCGGCGTTAATATTTGAGATTTGATTTATTATTTTTGATTTAAGTTTATGTGCGGAATTGTCGGATATATCGGAACCAAACAATCATTGCCTATTTTGATCCAAGGATTGCGCCGGCTGGAATATCGTGGTTATGACAGCGCTGGCGTCGCTATTTTTCATGACGGCCAAATCACGCGCGTGCGAGCGGTGGGTAAGATCGATGCTTTATCCGATAAATTAGCCGGTCAATCAGTGGCCGGTACGGTTGGTATCGCCCATACGCGTTGGGCCACGCATGGCGGTGTGACCGAGGACAATGCTCATCCCCACGGCGGATGTAAAGACGATCTTTACATTGTACACAACGGTATTATCGAAAATTATCGTGAATTAAAACAGTTGCTCAAAGATCATGTTTTTCAATCGCAAACCGATACCGAAGTACTGGCGCATTTGATCGAGTCGTGTTATCAGGGTGACATTAAAGACGCGGTGTTAAAGGCGCTCGCGCAGGTGCGCGGGACCTACGGGCTCGTGGTGATGCACGCGCGCGAACCCGGCAAAATCATCGCGGCTCGCCTCGGGAGTCCCTTGGTGATCGGGGTGGGAGAGGATGAATACTTTATCGCCTCCGATACTTCGCCGA
>JBAYHH010000022.1:0-11833 GCA_041666265.1 Candidatus Magasanikiibacteriota bacterium
ATGCCAACATCAAAATCTTTCAACATCTCATAATCCCATTTTCCGACATTACGATTTAGGCGCAGATTTAGCTCTTTTTCTTTCTCAATGTCGGGGATGTTCACGTAAACGGCCGGCACGCTGGCGTGTCCCAGCTCAGTAAGCGCCTTGAGGCGCAAATGACCGCCGATAACGATATTTTTGCGGTCGGGAGCGCCATTGACTATTAAGGGGTCGACCACCCCAAATCGTCGAATAGATTCTTTAACTTGATCAATGGCCTGCCGGTCGTGAACCCGAGGGTTATATACCGAGGCCGTCAATTCCGAAATCGGAATTTCAATGATGCGTAATTTTTCTTGCGACGAATTTTTCGCGTCTTGTAGAGACATACTTGATAAATGGTTAAAAATTACTTAATAAAATGAAGCGAGCTGGACGCGCGATCCGTCACGGCGGTGGGCGAGCGTTGCCAGGGCGGTCGTCTATTGGATTTTGAGCGGAGGGACGTGACATATTATTTTTTCTCTTTTGGATTCATAAATCCGGCTATGCGCAAAGCCAGCGCCGCCTCGGCCGCTGTACCCTTGCCGATTGCTTTATCGCAAAGCGCATCTATGATGTCAGCGGTTTTTTCTCTTATTTGACTACGGATTAAAGATTGAACTATTGTCCATAGCTGAGGATGTGATTTCCACAATGTTAGAGTGTCCTGGTCAATTCGGATCACTTCAGCGAATTCTTTTTGTGTTTTATGTTCTCGTTGGTCGCTGGGTGTGGCTAACCATTGCGCGAATTGGAAGAATTCGGGCAGCCTTTTTACATTAGGAATCTTGGGAAAAATTATTATCGGATCCGTCTGAATCCGAGCGAGTGATTTTTCTGATGATGTGTTTTGTGACATAATAGTAAAGTTATTTTTTAATTTCCCATTTAGTAGTTTGGGAATTACAAACTAATAATAACTCACACCCCCTATACCATTGATATAGAGTGAACAACAAAAAACAGCGGCATTTTTAGCCACTGTTTTCTAAGTTATCCACTCTACCAAAGCACTTTATAAAGAAAGTCTTGTGATGTGATATTGTGCGTCTATTCGATATCCACTATCTGGCTTGCTCTCAATTAACCTATTGTGTAACCTTAATTTTATTTTTGTATTACTATTAATTTCACCAACCGCTTTTCTAACCGCCCCGCGACTCGCGGTATTTACCTCTCTGCGTAAAGTTTCAGTGCTTTTATATGTATATGTCAATGCTTGTAATATTTTTAATTTCAAAGACGAATCGCTTAAATTATAATTAAGTTGTTCTTTTGGTTCTCGATAAAGTAGCCCGTCAACCGTCAAAAACAACTCTATTCTTAAGTTAGGATCATTACTTTCTATAGCCAGTTCCTCAGAAAGTTGTTTCTTAATTTTCGTGGCTCTTTGCAACAAAACATTCCACGAACTTTTTTCGTCCAATTTCTCCATACCTAGCGGGCTGGCGTGAAATTTTCCCGACAAATTTAAAATTTTATCTATTACTTTACACAATTCCATCATTTCGAAAGGACTAAACGGCGAGGTCATCGCATATCTTATTTCATGAATATCCTTCATGTTTGTTTTGCTCAACGACGCGTTATAACAACTTTCCAAGATCACATCCATGAGTACATAAGCCTTCTGTCTGAGGGTTGGGGGCAGGCAAGACACCTCATTAGCCGGTTTATTTTCTATTTTTTTATTAGCCATAAAATATTAGCCAAAGATTAAAATACCCAATAATAAGTATAACTGATAATCGCGGTATGTCAACTTAAAAAATAGACAGTTGTTAAACGCCTTTTTCTATTAAAAAGCCAATTTATTTAATTTTTTAGACATGATACCTATAACCCTAAATCGTGTCTACTTTGTCAATTTTATATAACAGCAATGTTTGACCACGCGGATTGACTGGGGTAAAATAACTGGTATAAGATCAATGGTGATTTGAATTTTAATCATATTATGGCTTATTATCAATCAAAAATAGTAGTTACTTTAGAAAAAGTTTATAACGCCGTCAACAATTATCCTGTTTCTCATTATTCTGTCGCGTCAGATTATTACGATAATCTGCCCCCGGATAGAAAGGACGACTACATAAAACAATATGAGGAATTTTTTTATGTTTATAGCGTCTTTATTTTTTCGCTAAAGGATTTATTGTTGGTCGCGACAAAATTGGAGGATATTTCAATTGGACATTGGAAATTTATTGAAGAAAATAAAGATAGGTTGAGTGAAATTAGCCAGTGGCGGGATGACTATAATGAGATATTTCACCTAACTACTTGGTTTTACAATTCAATAACTATTTTAATTAAAATTACTGAGGATAATAAACTGTTAACTCTTAAGGATATACAAAATAATTTCCCAGAAATGTCTTATATTAAAGCAATGAGGAATGAATTTTTGCAACATCCTAAATTTCACATACCTTTTCACATGGTAAATTCTACCCAAATTCCTAGGGATCGCACTCAAATACCGTATGCAAGCATAGCGCCGGGTGGTGGTGGGCTGACACTCCTCACTTCTTATCATTTAAATTTGGTGAGAGACACTAATTTTTTACAAAAAAATGCCCAGCAACAAATACTACAAAACAAGGATGATTTTTTAAATGATTCTTATAAGTGGAAAGATGGCAAAATTAATCACGAACTTTTGCATAGAATTAAATCTTCAGGGCTACCACCTTTTGATCAAGATTTGTTATCTCAGGAATTAGAAAAATTTTTCTCAACAATTATAATTCCTCATATTGCTAATAGGTGGTCTGATGCTAAAAATAATGGTATTTTGTTTAGCTAAAAATCTTTGCCATTATGAACAAAAAAATATTTATCGTTTTAATGATATTCACTATAATATTTGGAATATTTTTGTTTATTTTTGGAGGATACGACGATAGTCCTGGAGCTCAGTTGCTCGGGTTAACAGCGATCATTACCGGTATTGTCCTTATCATTAAATATAAAAAATATGATTCTAAAAAATAAAACTATAATCCTCGCCATCATCAGCTTTGCTTTTGGGGCGCTGATATACAATTATTCCGCAGTCATTTTTCAAGAAGGCAGCCCCTGGCCGCAAGTTAAAGGTATTGCCCGGTTAACTTTTGGCAATAAAGATATTGTAAAGTTGGATACTGGAGAAAATAAATATATTACCAAAAGCGATAACTCCGAAATAATTAAATCTTTCATGAAAGAAAAAGGTTATGATTTTACAGAACAAATGGTTTCGGGCTATCTTTTTAAATCGCAAGCAGGAACAAGCGCTGTCGTTACTCACAAATATTACAGCCGTTTTTATTCGCTTTGGACAATTGCTGAACACAGCAATGATTCCAATAATAATCTTTGGACGGCAATCACCAATGATCAAGGCATAACATTTCAATACCCCAAAGAATTATTCGCAAAATATATTAGCGTTGCCGAGTGGCCACCAATTGTAAAAGTAGAAATAGGAACTTTTTCTTGCAAAACCACACTACTGGAAGTAAGCAGTATGTCTGATATAACTTCAGAGAGGTTGGTTGATGACCGAACCTATTGCGTAAATGTTAAGCACGAAGGCGCGGCCGGTAGTGTTTACTCAGCATATAGTTATACCATCGCCAAAAACGACAAACTTGTTAATGTCAGCTTCACTCTGCAATATCCTAATTGCAATAACTACGACGAAGAACAAAGCAAAGCTTGTACCAGCGAAAGAGAGGCCTTTGACATTGACGCAACGGTGGATAGAATCGTTCAAACAATTAAATAATAATTTATGACCCAATATAAACACACTCAAATCGGATATCTGATGATAATAGTCACATTGGCCGTGCTGGTTATTTTTGCTTGGGCTCAAATTACAGTCAGAGCCGAATCTCCATCGGTCAATTCTGGCGCAAATTTTCTCGTTACAGCCATAATGATTTTAGTTCTCTTTGTCCTCGCCTCGGTCACTACGCTAACGACATCTATTGATGAAAAATATCTTCAGGTTAAATTTGGCTATGGGATTTTTAGAAAAAAGTTTATACTTAGCGAAATAGTATCAGCCAAGCAAGTAAAAAATCATTGGTATTACGGCTGGGGTATGCGATGTTGGTTTTGGCCACGCATGCGTATTTATAATGTTTCCGGTTTTAGAGCAGTTGAAATAGTTTTGAAAAACGGAAAGATTCATCGTATAGGGACAGATATGCCAAAAGAATTGGAAACCGCAATTAAGCAAGCCACGAATAGCTAACCGTGTCTCATTTGTCTCGTCTCATTTTTTATCTGCTAATCTTAGACAAGCCCTAATACCGTGAGAAACGGCGTTTTATCCAGTATCTCATCCAAAAACACACTAAATATCCGCCGACCCGTCCCCGTCATGGGACACCCGAATCGACCCCTGAAAAAGCCCTAACACATACAGTTATTGATTGTTCTGAACCCGAGTGGTGAGCAAAACAAAAATATGGCTTTAATTTAGCCATATTTTTGTTGACGGGAGTTGAGATACGAATTATAATAGATCGTAATAATCATCAATATAATATTTATGAAAAAGGATTTTCTCGAACCAGTACAACTAATCGCAATGATTGACTATCCGCCACTCCACAGTCCAGAAGCATTTGCCGTGTATCGTGAAAAACTTAAATTAGGCACTCCTGTGGAGCCAATTATTGTTGTGCCTCTAAAAACAGTTGTTGACCATCTATCAAAAAATGAAGCTCATTATGCTACCTACAAAGAAATACTGGATCATTTTTTAGCAGATCACTCTGAAGTAAAATATTTTATGACAGGAGGGAAACATCGCTCGGCAGCCGCGACCATTTTAGGGCAAAAGATACATAGCTATATTATTGAGAATGAAGCCGATGTAGATGAAATCAATTCGCTCATAAACAAGGGTGAAATTACCGGAGTTCCACCTGTAAGTGAAAATTTCATTAAGACACTTGATGAACTAGAGGCGCACTATTTTGAACACAAACGCTTTTGGGCTATGGATGAAAAAACAAAAGCAATGATAAAGAATGGTGACATCATAGTCTAAAAGTAATAAATTATATTATGAAACTCATTGATCATGTTATAAATCGATTCAATGAAAGATATCGAGAAAATAATACCCCTTGGACGCAAAACAGCATTCCAGATGGGGTGATAGAATTCGCGCGCAGACTAAAAGAGTACAAAACCGGCAAACTGATTTCATAGACTTAATTGGTTACGAGAAAGTAATTAAAAAAGCCAGTAAATACTGACTTTTCTAATTATACCACCAACCAATTATGTTACCAGTCTCACATTTACATGATTTTCGGCAAAGAACTTCATTCCTGGCGGCACTATGGCCGCTTTTAATTTTGCCTCGGGCGCATTTTTTTCGGCTTGACTGGTTTTTGCCTGGTGATATAATTATACCATACCCGAAAGTTTCCCGAAAGTATAAAGTTATCCACAATTTTTTGAAAAATAGTGAGCAGGTGAGGCAAATATGAATAAAATCATCACAATAGTATTTTTCACTCTTTCAATGATATTCGGAGTATTTATGTGGGTATACGGAGGATATGATGATAGCCCCGGGGCTCAAGGACTCGGACTTCTGGCGATTATTGGCGGTGTTGTTGGTTTGGTAAAAATCAAGAAAATCGCAAGTAAATCCTAATCGCACTCATCTACTCGAACACAGACCAAATCGCCAATTTCGGCGATTTTTGGTATAATTAAAATACCTGTGTTTTCTGGATTTTTTTTCAAAAATGTGATAAAATAACCACATAGTTTAAAATTCACCATACTACCCATGTCATTCATTTTACTAATCATATCTCTGGCCATAGTAATCAAAAGCGCTGATTTTGCCATTCATTATTCCACCAGATTGGCTGAAAGTTTTCGGCTGTCAAAATATGTCGTGGGGTTTTTGATAGTGGCCGTAATTTCCATTTTGCCGGAAATGTTTATTGCCGTCACTTCCGCCATAGAGGGAGTTCCTTCTTTTGGTCTGGGTATGCTATTCGGTTCTAATGTCGCTGATCTCACCTTGGTTTTTGCGATGGTGGTTTTAATCGCCGGCCGAAGTTTAAAGGTGGAGAGTAAAATTATAAAAAATCGTTATTTACATATCGGGATAATGTCTCTGCCAATCCTTTTTGGATTAAACGGATATTATTCCCGCTGGGAGGGATTATTTTTAATAGTTCTTGGGCTGGCTTTTTATTATTATATTTTTAAAAATGACGCTTACGATATTGATGCGCCCCGAGAAAAATTTAAATACACTGACTTGATATTATTGTTGATAAGCATGGGCATGTTGCTTTTGGGATCGCATTTCACTGTGAAATTTGGCGTTAATTTTGCCAATTACATCAATTTTAGTCCGGTTTTATTGGGTATGTTCGTGGTTGGTCTTAGTACCACCTTGCCGGAATTGATGTTTTCGGTGAGGGCGGCCAAGCATAATTACGACGGTTTGGCTTTGGGTGATATTTTGGGCACAGTGGTTGCCGACGCGACCATCATTGTCGGCATTATTGCCATCATTAGCCCTTTTGCCTTTAATCCGCAAATCGTCTATGTTGCCGGAATGTTTATGCTATTTGGAACAGTACTGCTTTTTCATCTTATGAAAACCGGTAAAGTGTTGACCAAAAAAGAGGCGTTGTCGCTGATTGTGTTTTATCTTTTGTTTGTTTCCGCGGAATTGTTGATTAATAAGTAAGTTTGGAAAATTGATGTATGTCCAATATGACTGCCGAAGTAGTGCTAATTATCGCCTTAATCATTCTTAACGGCTATTTTTCTTTTGGGCAATCGGCCGATCAATAATTTCTATGACGCCCAGTCAAGAAGTGGTGTGGATAGATAGATATTAATGGCCAGGTTGTTGGTATCATCAGTTTTCATGATATTTTGGAAGCGATTGTGGGCGAGTTTAAAGGTGAATAGGGATAACTAAGCTTGCGAACGATTCGCATTTGTGTTATACTTTTTTTATATGGATGTATTATTTTATTCAATTGTCGCTACTTTTGCAGTCAGCGTCATTTCATTCGTGGGAATTGTAACACTATTTTTAAAAGATAAAATTTTAAATAAAATTGTATATTATTTAGTGGCCATTTCCGCGGGTTCGTTGATGGGTGGCGCTTTTTTGCACTTAATTCCCGAGGCTATTGAGAGCGTTAACGGCGAGCACGGCGTAGATAGCATCGCTTTGTCCGTGCTTGTCGGCTTTGCCCTGTTCTTTATTTTAGAAAGAGTATTACACTGGCACCATTGTCACAAAAATGGCGGGGATTGCCATGTCCACCCTTTCACATATTTAAATCTGATCGGAGACGGTTTGCATAATTTTATAGACGGTGTCGTTATTGTCGCCGCTTTCTCTTTGAGCGTTGAGCTGGGAATAGCTACCACAATCGGGGTTGTTCTTCATGAGATTCCGCAGGAAATTTCTGATTTTGGCGTTCTCATATATGGCGGATTTACCAAAGGTAAAGCTTTGCTATTTAATTTTCTCTCCGGCATCACTGCTGTGATTGGGGCAATTTGTGGTTTTGCGCTTATTAGTTTTACTCAAGGGACGATGCCGTTTTTAATAAGTATAACGGCCGGTGGATTTATCTATATCTCCGCTTCTGATTTAATTCCCGAACTTCACAAGGAGTCGAAATTTTACAAATCCTTAATCGCTTTTGGCTGTTTCTTTGCCGGTGTGGGTTTGATGTTTTTATTGAAAATCGGGCACGGACACTAAATTACTTTTTTATTTTTGGCAAATTATGTTAAAATATACGCAACTTAAAATATGTTTGGTCCAGACCCATTAGAAAAATATCCAATGAGAGGATTTTCCCAAGTTGGTTTTTTAAAAAACTTTATCACGAAGCCCAATATTATTGTAGGCGATTATTCGTATTATGACGATCTAAAAGGGCCTGATAAATTTGAAAACCAAAATGTCTTATATCACTATCCTTTTCTCGGAGATAAATTAGTAATTGGTAAATTTTGTGCGATTGCCACCGGTGTCAAGTTTATAATGAATGGCGCTAATCACAAAATTTCTGGATTTTCTACTTTTCCATTTTCAATTTTTGGCAATGGTTGGGAGAAAGTTTTGCCAAAAACCGGAGATTTGCCGTACAAAGGCGACACTGTTGTCGGTAATGATGTTTGGATTGGATATGAATCGCTAATCATGCCGGGTATTAAAATTGGTGAAGGAGCTATTATCGCCAGTCGCTCGGTAGTAACTGCAAATGTGCCACCTTACACTGTCGTTGGTGGAAATCCAGCCAAAGAGATCAGAAAAAGATTTTCAGAAGATATAATTGTCAGGTTGCTTAAAATTGCCTGGTGGGATTGGCCAAAAGAAAAAATTACTAATAATTTAGAAGTAATCATAAGTAACAATATTGAAGAGTTAGAAATATTGTCTTAATATGTTTTTTAAAAAAATCTACAACCTCGGCGACAAACTTGAAGACAAAGTACGCGGTAAACTTAGTCATTTTCCCATTATTTACGCTTTTATCGGCGGGGTAGGAGTGATTATTTTTTGGCGTGGAGTGTGGCACACGACTGATTTTTTAATGGGTTTGTTATTTTCTGCCGGCCATTATGCTTCCACCATCAGTCTATCAGAACAGCCGTGGTGGGATGGACCATTGTCCATTTTGGTCGGCTCCGGCATATTATTGATGACCGGTTTGTTTGTCAGTAATTTTATCGGCAACGAAATCATTATTTCCGGCTTAAAAAAAGAAAAAAGAATTGCGGAAAAAACTGAGGAAGAAATTTTGTTGGATATCAGCAAAAATGAAAAATTACAATTCGGTATCAACGCAATCAACGAGCGTCTCGAAAATATCGAGATAATGCTAAAGAAATAATTAATGACATCAATACAAAATCCCGGCCTCACGGTCGGGATTTTGCTTACTGTTATCGCTAACGAGTATTAGGCGCGGACCACATTGACGGCGCGCGGGCCTTTTTCTGATTGCTCCACATCGAAGCTAACCACATCACCGGATTTCAATTCAGCGAATTGAAGACCAACGAGACCGCTCTCATGGAAGAACACATCCTTGGATTGATCCTCGGGTGTGATGAAGCCAAAATGCTTTTCAGCAATCAAGCTCTTAATAGTTCCTTTCATATAGAAATAGGTAGTGAATAAATACAAGTCGGATATCACGCAAAGAAGGTCGACGAAGTTTCTATGGATATATTTGTAGGTTTTTATCGTAGCATGGAAGTGGCGACACTGTCAAATGCCGATCATTTTGGGGTGATCATCACTTTGTGGAATTTGTATCCTAATCCAAATAATGATATACTTAATTACCAATAATGATAAAGTTAATATTTTATGGCTCAAACATATTTATCGATTTTGTTTGGATTCGTGATTATCGCATTTTTAGCCCTTGATTTGGGCTATTTTAATCGTCAAAATCATGTGGTCGGCCCTCGATCGGCGCTATTACAGTCGATTTTTTGGGTGGCGATATCTTTCGTGTTCGCTTTTTTGATTTTTTTATTCATGAGTCGGGAGTTGGCCGCCGAGTTTATGAGCGCCTATGTCACCGAAAAAATGCTTTCGGTGGACAATCTATTTGTCATCATGCTAATTTTCAGCTATTTTAAGCTGGAAGAAAAATATCATCACCGCGCGCTTTTTTGGGGGATCATGGGAGCGATTGTGTTTCGAGGAGTGTTTATCACCGCGGGAGCGTATATTATCCACCAATTTTACTGGGTACTGTATATTTTTGGAGCGTTTTTGATTTATACCGGATTCAAATTGCTGAGTGACAAAAAAGAGGAACATGTGGATTTTCAGCACAATCGAGTGGTGCGCCTGGCGCGCCGGTTCGTCCCATTTACCGCCAATCACCACAACGGCAAATTTTTCTTTAAGGAAAATGGGAAATTAATGTTTACTTCGCTGTTTTTGGTGGTGCTTTTGGTGGAGGCGACCGACATTGTTTTTGCGGTTGATTCCATTCCGGCGGTATTCGCGATTTCTCAAAATTTGTTTATCGTTTTTACCTCCAACATTTTCGCGATTATGGGTTTACGCGCGCTTTTCTTTTTGATCGAAAATGTCTTGCATCGTTTTCATCATTTGCAAAAAGGATTGGCGTTTGTGCTATTGTTTATTGGCGCCAAAATGTTGACCGGTATTTTTCACTTTCACATTTCTTCTTTGGTTTCATTCGGGGTGATCATGTTCGCGCTTACGGCTTCGATTGTTTTATCGATGGTGTTTCCCAAGAAAATTTAACCCAAACCCTTGACAAAAAGACCGATATTTGGTAGAATACGGCGAAGTCCGTATCAAGTTGGCTTCGTGGCCAATTTTTCGTTTAAAAATGTTTATGGAAATTCGCAATATCGCTATCATTGCCCATGTAGACCATGGCAAAACGCGCTTGACTGACGCCTTGATGCGCCAAACCGGCATGGTCAAAGATGACTCGGTCAGCATGGATTCTAACGCGCTCGAAAAAGAGCGCGGTATTACGATTTATTCCAAAAATACCTCGGTTTTTTATAAAGATACCAAGATAAATATCGTTGATACCCCGGGCCACGCCGATTTCGGCTCCGAGGTGGAACGCGTTTTGCGCTCGATCGATAGCGTGCTTCTCGTTGTTGACGCCCAAGAAGGTCCGATGCCCCAGACTAAATTTGTTTTAAAAAAATCTCTCGATCTTGGTCTCAAGCCGATCGTGGTGATCAATAAAATCGACAAACCGGCCGCTCGACCCGAATGGACTCATGAGGCGGTATTGGAATTATTTATGGATTTGGGCGCGAGTGACGAGCAGTTAAACTTTACCACTGTCTACGCGATCGCCAAAGAGGGGATCGCCAAGATGAATTTAGCCGATGAGTCCGCGGATTTGTCCCCTTTGCTTGATACAATTTTAGCCAAAGTCGCGCCGGTAAAAGTGGACGCGTCTTTGCCGTTTTCTTTTCAGCCGTTTAATTTGGGCTACGACAATTATCTCGGCCGTTTGGGTGTGGGGCGCGTGTATAGCGGATCGGTGAAAGTCGGCGACCGTGTGCTTTTGAAAAAAACCGATGGCCGGACTTTGCCCGGAAATTTGACCAAGATTTACACTTTTGAAGGCGTGACCAAAAAAGAAGTGACCGAAGCGACCGCCGGTGATATTATTATGATCGCCGGTTTACCGGAAATCTATATCAGCGATACGGTCTGTGTCAATGAATCTCAGGAAGCATTACCCGCTATCAAAATTGACGAGCCCGCGATTTCATTAAATTTTCTTGTAAATAATTCTCCGTTCGCCGGTAAAGAGGGAAAATTTGTCACCAATCGCCAACTCAAAGAACGCCTGCAAAAAGAACTTGAAATCAATGTGGGGTTAAAAATTGATTTCGGTTCGACGGATTTTTATAAAGTCTACGGTCGCGGTGAATTGCATATCGCGATTTTGTGCGAAAATATGCGTCGTGAAGGATTTGAATTGCAGGTTTCTCAACCGCAAGTTATTTTAAAAAATATCAATGGCGTTTTGCACGAACCATTTGAAGAAGTGACGATTGACATCCCGCAGGAATGTTCGGGTGTGGTGATCGATAAACTTTCCAAGCGCAAAGGCCAAATGACTCAAATGCGTCCCGAGCAAAATCATATTCGCGTGATTTATCAAATTCCGATGCGCGGGTTGCTTGGTTATCGCAGTGAATTTGTGGTTGATACTCGTGGCGAGGGGATTTTATGCAGTGAGTCGATTGGTTTTCGTCCCTTTGTTGGTGACAT
>JBAYHH010000023.1:0-10588 GCA_041666265.1 Candidatus Magasanikiibacteriota bacterium
ATCGTGTCGCCATTGAAAGTAGTGCTCGAGCTAAAAACCAGCGTCGTATTAAACACCGCGTCCATGCAAATGAGCGCCCCGGTCGAAGACGAATACTGTAAAATCTGCCCATCAGTACAGGCCGCGCCCGAGCCATTGATGATCAAATTTCCGACATGCAGATTGCCGACCACCGACAGCGCCGTCGACGAGACATTATTGAAATGAAAATTGCCGGACGAATCCGCCACCGGCACATAGGCGGTCGTGGTCGGAGTCGAGGTGGCGATGTGGCCGTCGAGATATTTGGAATTAAAAGCGTATGGCACCGAGGTGATGCGTTTGCGCGGAGATAGCACTTCGCCATCCACGGTCACTTCGAGATAGAGAGTATCGTGATTTTGAAAAATCGATGGGTCAAGCGTCTTGGTCGCGGGCGAGCCGGCCGTGTCGCCGAGGTTGATGCTAAATAATCCATTCACCGGCGTAACCAAAACAGTCGTCGTGTTGACATTGATCGTGCCCGAAGCGGTATAAATTTCATTGCCACCGGTCAATGCGTCATAAATCACAAATTTCATCGGCAAAGTGCTCGTCACCGCGACGCTATTTTGGAGCAACTTTCCCTGGTAAGTGATGATCGTGGGCGCGCTTGATGAATACACGCGCGCGAAACTGAAAAAAACCAAGGAAATCACGGCTAACGCAAAACCACCGAATACCAAAAAAATTCGGTTTTGCCTCGTTTGGAACCATGATTTTGAATTGTCCTCCATAGGTATCGTCACAACAATTCTTATACACCGTATTATACCATTTTTTTACTTTATTCCCAAGCATTTTTGGTGTGGATAAGTCGATATAAAAAATCACCCGAAAACAATCGGGTGATTTTTTAAAAATGTGGTGCCGAGGGCGGGGATTGAACCCGCGACGCAAGGATTTTCAGTCCTTCGCTCTACCACTGAGCTACCTCGGCATTGGTGGACCCGAGCGGACTTGAACCGCTGACCTCCGCATTGCAAATGCGGCGTTCTAGCCAGCTGAACTACGGGCCCGTCTCGAATCAAAAGCAAAAAAAGTATACCAAAATCTGAAAAAAAAGTCAATGTCGGCACGCCCACCGGAGTATCCAATTCAAAATGCGCGTCTTCGAGCGCGTAGCTCAAACAATAATTTCCTCCGCGCCTGATTTAAAATTCGCCCACCGCGCCGCGCAAAACAGCCAGTCGCTCAATCGATTTAAATATTGAAATAATTCCGGACGCAACGGACAAATTTTGCCAAATGCCACCAGCTCGCGCTCGGCGCGCCGGCAAATCGTGCGCGCCTGATGCAGGTGCACGCTCGCGATACACCCGCCGGGTAAAATGAAATTTTTTAATTCGGGAAGCTCGCCCCACATTTCGTCGATGCTTTTTTCCAAGCTAAAAATGTCTCGCTCGCCAATGCTATTTAATAATTTATTCTTGGGAGATGATTTATTTTTACCAATCTTGGTTGTCTCACGATCAATATTTTTTATATCTGAATTTTGGGATTTGATTTGCCGGCTCGCCACTTCCGCGCCAAATTTAAACAATTCGCGTTGAATTTTTATTAATGATCGCCCTAAAGATCCCTCACATTCGTTCGGGATGACAGTAACCACAATACCTAAAACCGCGTTGAGCTCATCAAGCGCACCCACTACCTGCAGGGTCACACAATCCTTGGTCACGCGCGCGCCTCCAAATAGTCCTGTTTCCCCTTTGTCGCCGGTTTTGGTGTAAATTTTCATAAAAAAACAATCAGGAATTATCCCAATTATCGAAAAAATCATTTTCCACCGGCTCCTCATCCTTTGGACCAACGATATCATCTACCTTCAAAGTAAACCTTTTCCCATCTGCTGTTTCAATAATATAAACTCCACCGGTATTCTGGGCGCGCTGACTATTAAAATATTTAATATGCGCTATCGGCTCGGTAATTATTTCTCCCATTCTTAATTGTTTACCCTGTGAGATAGCCTCGCGCAACACACCGGTAAAAATTTTTGACGCGCGCGCCGGATCTCTTTGTATGAGGTGTATGGTCACAGTATCTCCTTTGCGCGCTTCCGGAATCAGATGAAATTCGCGACTACTTTCAAGCATTACTCTTTTGACCTCTGGCTTGTGCGCATCGTCATAATTTAACAACGGATTTGATTCGTTCATATAATTTTTTTAAAATTTACTCCTCTATCTTACCCCAATCGCAATATTTTTCAAGAGCAAAAGACCGCCCTCGCGAGCGGTCAAATAGATCCTTCAATTTTTCAGGATGACAAATATGATTACGAGCACCCGGTCGTACTCCCGCAATTAAGACATTTGTAGCAACTGCCATTGCGAATCGTGATATGACCACAGGTGGGGCAAGGAGGCGCGTCGCCCATCATGCCCGCGAGCTGTTGGTCGATACTGCCGATCACCATCGTATCGCTCTTGGCCTCCACTTGGGGCGCGATGGGTAGTGCCGGCTGATCATCGTCTTCGATGTCTTTATCCTTTAAAATTATTTTTTCTTTTTCTACCTCGTCGTCTTCTTTGGTTTTGAGATTCATCGTATGCTGACCATGCATCTCGGCGGCGAGACGCGCCATTTGCTCGGCGCGATTTTTTTGGATACCGGTCGGCTTCACTTGCACGAAATCCGTGCGCCCGAGATACTCCATCCCGAGGATGCGAAACACCAAGTCCACTACCGAAGTGCAATTGCGAATGTTGGGGTGATCGGTCATGCCCGACGGCTCAAAACGCGTGAAGGTAAACTTGTCGACATATTCTTCGAGTGGAATGCCATATTGTAGTCCGGTCGAGATCGCGATCGCAAATAAATTGAGCAATGATCGAAACGACGCGCCCTCTTTGTACATGTCGATGAACACCTCGCCCAATTTTCCATCCGGATATTCGCCGGTGCGCAAAAATATTTTTTGATTGGCGACTTTGGCTTTGATGGTGAGGCCGCCGCGTTTGTAGGGCATGCGGCGTTGTTCGCCGTGGATATATATCTTGGTGCCGGCGGGCGTGCCATCGTGCGCGTATTTCATCTGGGCATTGGAGTCGTCCACCACTTGATTGACCACCGTCGCGCTCTGGCTCGAAAGAGAAAAAGTTTTGAGAGTGGGTTGGACAATTTTTATTTTTTCTTTCTCCGCGGTCGCGTCATCTTCTTTTTTGCTTTCGGTCTTGGATTTGGATTTCGCGGACAACGGCTGGGACAATTTACACCCATCGCGATAGAGCGCGTTGGATTTGAGTCCGAGTTTCCACGATGCCATGTAGGCGATCTTCACATCTTCCACCGTCGCCTCGTTGGGCATATTGATCGTCTTCGAGATCGACCCGGACAAAAACGGCTGAACCGCAGCCATCATGCGAATATGGCCTAAATAATGAATATACCGCTGGCCTTTTTTGCCATTTTTGTTGGCAGTATCAAAGACGGCGTAATGCTCTTTTTTCAAATGCGGAGCGCCCTCGATCGTCATCGCGCCACAGACATATTCGTTGGCGGTGTTGATCTCGTCGGACGAATAATTAAGCGCGACGAGTAAATTAAAATTAGCATCGTTGTATTGCTCGCTCGTAAATCCGAGCCGGCCGAGACATTCCTCTCCCAAAGTCCAAACATTAAAAGTAAACGGCAGTTCAAACACGGTCGGCAAAGTTTTTTCCACTTTGGCGATGTCGTCGTCGGTAAATCCGCGCTCGCGCAATGACTCGTGAGTGATGGCGGGCGATCTTTTGAGTGTGCCTTGGCCTTTCAAATATTTGAAAATATCGTCCATCTGCGTTTCGCTGTAACCAAGCGTTTTGAGCGCCATCGGCACGGCCTCGTTGATAATTTTGAAATAGCCGCCACCGGATAATTTTTTGAATTTCACCAATGCGAAATCCGGCTCCACACCGGTGGTGGAACAATCCATCAGAAGACCAATTGTGCCGGTCGGGGCGAGTAATGTCGTTTGCGCGTTGCGATAACCATAGCGCTCACCCATCGCGAGCGCGTCATTCCACTGTTCGCGCGCGGCCGCGAGCAAATACGCCGGAGCATATTGCGGATCAATACCCAGTGGCGCCACCGACACCCCCTCATATTCTTCCGGCTTGGCGTTGAAAGCGGCGCGACGATGATTGCGCATCACCCGAAGCATGTGTTCGCGGTTGTCACTGTATTTCGCGAATGGCCCGTGCGCTTTGGCCATCTCGGCCGAGGTGATATAAGACTGCGCGGTCATAAGCGCGGTGACTGATCCGGCAAAAGCAAGCGCTTCGGGTGAATCATAGGGAATACCGGCAGTCATCAAAACCGAACCGATGTTGGCATAACCAAGGCCAAGCGTGCGAAAATCATAACTCCCCTGCGCGATTTCTCGGCTCGGGAATTGCGCCATCAAAATACTAATCTCGAGCACCACTGTCCACAGGCGCGTGGAATATTTGAATCCATCAATATCAAAAGACATGGTTTCGGAATCGTAAAAATGCGCGAGATTGAGCGAGGCGAGATTGCAAGCGGTATCGTCCAAAAACATATATTCACTGCATGGATTGGACGCGTTGATGCGCCCCGAAGCGGGACAAGTGTGCCAGTCGTTAATGGTCGAATCAAATTGAAGCCCGGGATCAGCGCAAGACCAAGCCGCGTGCGCGATCTTGTCCCACAGAGCGCGCGCTTTCAGTTTTTTACATGATTGGCCATTGGTGCGCCACTTGAGCTCCCAGCCGTTGTCGCTTTCGACCGCGGTCAAAAAATCATGGGTGATGCGCACGCTGTTATTGGAATTTTGTCCGGACACGGTCTGATACGCCTCGCTCTCATAAGAGCTGTCATAGCCCGCGGCCACGAGCGCGGCCACTTTTTTTTCTTCGTTCACTTTCCAATCGATAAATTCTTCGATATCGGGATGATCGACATTGAGGATCACCATCTTGGCGGCGCGCCTCGTAGTCCCACCCGATTTGATCGCGCCGGCCGCTCGGTCGCCTATTTTGAGCCAGCTCATGAGGCCGGACGATGTTCCGCCACCGGCGAGTTTTTCACCCGCGCCGCGTAACGCGGAAAAATTGGTGCCGGTGCCGGAGCCATATTTGAAAAGCCGGGCTTCGCGCACCCACAGATCCATGATCCCGCCTTCGTTGACGAGATCGTCGCGCACCGATTGGATGAAACAATTATGCACGACCACGCCGTTGGCGCAAAATTTGCCGGTCTCGGTTTGAATATCGTAAACTTCTTCTTCTCCAATAAATTCGATACTGACGACAGTTTCTTCGGATAGCACCTCTTTGTCTTTACCAATGACTTCCGTATTCAATTTTTGTAATTTTTCTTTTTTATCCTCGGAGACAAAGCCAATCAATTTTTCAAATTTCTGGCGTTCGGAAAAATACGAAATGCTCAAATGGAAATTATCATGACGATCAGATCTTGATTCAATATTGCGCGTAACATTGGAATATATCCCGAGTTCAAGCAATAAAACTTGCACCTCGTGAATCAAATTTTCCGAAATGGAAGTCAAGACAATGTCGCCACTGTTACGGCCATTTTCAATACGAACGCGAACGCAGCCGTCGGCTTGAAATAACCCACGCAAAAACGCGGTCTTTTCCGCTTTTGTTCCTTGCATGATGACTTCCGGCACTTGCACAGAAAAAGCACTTTTCTCCAATTGATACTCGGAAATATATTCATCAACATCCTTGGAATTGCGATTGACAATACGATACAACTCACCGACTTGTCGACGAGTTTGTACGGTATATCCACCAAATAATTTACTAAAGATATTCGTGACACTGGCAAATTCATCTTCGTTGATCGTGATTACTCCAAAAAGTGTGGTTTTTTTGTTGCGCCCATATTTACCATAATAACCATCACCCGCCACCCAACCGGCTAACTCAGCCTTGGCAACTTTGGTTTCGTCAGGTGCTGAATTGGACGCACTGCCAACCTCATGGGCGCAATATTGTTGCACTTTATTTCCCAAGATATTTTTAAGTTCCGTCCAATCATATTTTCCGCCGTCTTTTTGACGACGATCAGCCGACCAAATCATGTGGTCATCGGTAAAATCAAAATAATTTCCGTTGCGCAAAAGCGCGCGAAACAATTTTTTAACGCCATTATTTTTCACAGCCAAAACTTTCACCATTTTTTCACCGTCAAAAATTTTAATATCAAATAAGTTTTCTTCGACGATGTCACCTAAATTCAAAATTCCTTTTTCCGAAAATACTTTAGTGTCATACCGTCCGCAAGCATGCGGTTGAGGATGAGTATAGGAATCCACCGATTGGGTGAGCATGCCGGTATCGGGATCGACATAGCAGTGACCCTGGGCCGGACCGTTGATGCCATAGGCAAAATACAAACCGGTATTGAACCATTGGGGGCTGTTGGGCGCGGACATTTGTCCCACGATCATATAGGCCAGCTCGTCATAAAAAATCTGCGCGTCTTTCTCGGTGGCGAAATAGCCATACTTCTCACCCCAATAACGCCAAGTGCCGGCCAGACGATGCGCCACTTGTTTGATACTGTGTTCATGGCCGAGACACGGCTGACCGCCCGCGTCGAGCTTCACTGTTCCGTGATCATCATATTGCGGGACGCCGGCTTTGCGAAAATATTTTTGCGCCAAAATATCCGTGGCCACTTGCGACCAAGTCTTCGGCACTTCGACATCAAGCATCTCAAAAATTACTTTACCGGACGGCTCACGAATCACCGACGAACGCAATTCATATTGAAACAAATCGTAAGGCGACACGCCGTCTTTGGTATAGTGACGCGAAAATTTCAATCCGTTCTCGGGATTGTATTTAAATTTATTATCGACTTTAAATGTCTTGGTGGCGACAGCGGTATTCATAGATTATTGAGATGAAAAATCAAAAATAAAAAATCAAAAATTTTTACTAATTTCGCCGATGGTGCGAATGAACTTATTTTTGATTTCTAACCTTTTTTCTTCAATGCTCTCTAATACTATATATTGTGTCTCGCAATAAGTTATCCCCCTATATATTGTGTATCCACGATAAGCTAAAGTATTATACCACATCGTCAAGGGCGCGACCAGATGAGCGGTATTTACGCTCATATTAGCTGAAATTAACCAAACAAAAAACTCATACTAAATGAGTTATCCACAGTCCCGCGCCGGCATATTTTGGCAAAGTGATTTTTTGACAAGATTAGTCAATCTCGATTGTCGCCATGATGCGATCGACGCTCTCCTCGGCTTGCTTTTGAGCGTAAGCCATCGCCAAATCCGGATTCTCCTCGCGCAAGCGATTGATTTCCTCGGCCAAAAGCGCGATTTTGAGGTCGCCAAGCTGGCTTTTGAGATCCATGAGTTTATTTTTTAGTCCAACGATGCGCTGCTCATCGCGCCGGACCGACGGGATCGCCTCGTCCTCGCCATTTTTTGCCAATTGGAGTTGCTCGCGAATCGCGCGCACGGCCGCGATCACCTGTTGCATGTTGGCCATGATGTGCTGGATCTGTTGTTTGGTGTTTTTGACTTCTTTCGACACCACTTCGGCGCGCTCGCGCGCGCCCGCCTTTTTGGCTTCGGCTTTTTCTCGCCCCTCTTTCGTTTCGACACCAACATCACGCGCTTCGGCCGTATGCCGGAGCGCCAACGCCTCTTGATTTTTTTCTTGTTCATGCATAATCACGCGTAAAAATTTATCTCCAAGGGGATATGCAATCCGCGCAAACGACTAAGCTCGCGTCGTCGGCCGGCAAAAAAATCCACCGACTGACGAACAGCCTCGGGATCCATGCTCGGAGCCAGATCACATAGTCCGTGCTCAAATAGACGCACCCGCTCACGCACTTCAGATGCGAGTTGGGGGTGGTCGATTTCCGCGTCGGCAAACCGACGCAATTCATCCAATTTAATTTTTATTTCCTCCAAAATATTTTGATAGCGCGCGACACTTTTTAAATATTTGGCGCGCTTCACGCCCACTGCCTCGCGCTCCGAGTACTGACGCAAAACTTGACGCGTATCCACGAGACTGCGCGCCAACTCGGATAAATCATGCTGGCTAAAAAATTTGGCCGCGCCGCCGGAATGCAGATCACGCCAATTCCCGCCATAAATTTTAAATTCGCGGTAACGATCACGCATCTCGGGCGATAGATGCGACAAGAGAAATTCCTCGGCCATTTGATCCTCGATACTCGAGTAAAATTCGTGATAAGCGCGCGAATAGGCCCAAAGTTCGTATCCAAAAACCACCATCGTGTTTTCGATATCATCGAGCGTGGCGGACGGATCATTTTCGATATGACCGATTACTTGCCGCATTTTGTCCGCGGTATGAGTCGGAAACAGCGGGGGCAAACGGTCGCGCAGGCGTTTGAATATATCGAGAGTGGACTTCATACTAAATCAAAAATAAAATATTATAAATCAAATCTTACGAATTTGCTCGCCCGCTATATACTACCATCCTTAAATTTCACCGCGCTAATTAGCAATTCGATCATGCTCGCTTATTTGCCAAATGATACATCGCCACTCCGGCGGCGACAGAAACATTGAGCGAGTTTTTGTGCCCGCGCATCGGGATCTCGATACTGCCATCGCAATATTTGAGCTGGGCTTTGGTCACACCGGTCTTTTCATTGCCGACAATGAGAGCGAGGGGCCAAACCGGGGAAAAATCAAAAATATCGACGCTGGACTTGGTCTGTTCGAGCGCAATGATATTATACCCCATTTTTTTGAGCTTGGTAAGGACCCGTCCGGTTTGTTTGCAAAATTCAAAAGGCACGGTTTTTTCCGCCCCCAAAGACACCTTGTCTAATTGCGGATGCGGCGGGACCGGCGAGTATCCGCACAAATAAATTTTATCCACCCCCGCGCCGTCAGCCGTGCGAAACATCGCGCCGACATTGTGGGCACTGCGGATATTGGGCAATACCAGGACAAATTTTTTTAACTTGTCATTGCGAACAGCCCTACCACAATGTGATGATGATATAACCCCACCATTGTCATTCTGAGCGAAGCCCGAAGGGCGCAGTCGAAGAATCTTTGTCCCAATATTTTTCATAATATTACTAATTCTATACATCTAACGGACTTTTAATATTACTAAAATTATTCACGGCCACATGAGTATATATCTGGGTAGTTTGCAGTTTAGCATGACCAAGCAGTTCTTGTATATACCGAATATCCGTGCCATTTTCGAGCAAGTGCGTGGCAAAACTGTGACGCAGAGTATGCGGAGTGACATTTTTAGCGACTCCCGCGCGCACGGCCGCCTGCGCCACTATTTTTTGAATACTCGCTTCGGTCAACCGGCCACCACCGGTTTTCTTGCCACTGATCAGGCGATTGCGACCATTGGTAAACAAATAATCATTGGGGTTTTTAAGGCGCTGTTGCGTGACAAGTGTGGTTTTAAGTGATGCGGGCAAAATCGTAAAACGATCTTTTTTGCCTTTGCCCTGATAAACCCGTAAAACCATGCGATCGAGGTCGATATCGCGCATTTTTATGTGTGTCAGCTCGCTCACCCGCACGCCGGTGGCATAAAGAAGCGATAAAATACACTTATGCTTCGGATTTTCGGATAATTCGATCATGCGCGTCACCTCGTTTTTGGACAAAACGACGGGCAGATGGGCCTCCTTGTGGGCGCGGGGAATTTGACAAAAGAAATTGCGATGTAAAACCTGCTCAAAATAAAATTGCAGGGCGCTATAAGCGGTATTGATGGTGGAAGGCGAATAATTGCGATCAACCAAATTCGCTAAATATTCGCGCACATCCGCGCCACCGATGGACCGCGCCTGCTTATTTGACTTATTCAAACAGTCACTGGTATAATATATGTAGCTTTTGATGGTTTTTGGGCTAAAATTACGCAATTTCATCTCCTGGCGCAATTTAACCATCAAATCCTGGCTGGGATAAATCGGCTGATTATTCATACCCCCCTTGTGATTAAAAATTAGTGAATATATTTTAGCCGTTTTTAGCCAAAAAATCAATGAGTTGGTTTATAGGTAGTTGTGCGAAATCGCTCGCGCGAGCTCGTGATTTCGCACAATGCGCCGCGGCGCATTATGTTTAATGTTCGATTCTCCGCCACATTAGAGAAGGAAAGATAATAGATGTGGCGGCTAGCCAGACAGACCCGATTGTTTGTCCGCTTTGTTTAACAGGTACGACGACATCCTTCCTGAGGTCAGGACATCGTCGAACGCGTGTTAAACAACATCCCGACCAAAGGTCAGAGCGATCCGGTTGGTCGGGACGACGCGAACAAAGGTCTGTCTGGAGAACCGAACACAAAACATAACATACGATATGCGGTTCGGAAAATAGCGATAATTATTATATTTTTAAAGGTATCGCTATTTCCCTCTCCCAAATTTTTGTTCCGCTAACGCTACACAAAAACTTCGCATATCTCCGCGTTGTGCGAAATCGCTCGCGCGAGCTCGTGATTTCGCACAATGCGCCGCGGTGCCCGCTGTTGCACTCGTCGCGCGAGCGACATCGCACAACAGCGGTTATGCAAAATGTCCGTCCGCGCAT
>JBAYHH010000024.1:0-9913 GCA_041666265.1 Candidatus Magasanikiibacteriota bacterium
TCCGAGGCCGATGAGGTGTGGGATATTTTGGAAGAACTCACGAAGACCACGCGCGTCCTTCTTAACCGCGCTCCGACTTTGCATCGTCTCGGTATTCAGGCTTTTCACCCGCGTCTCATCGAGGGCAAAGCGATCCAGCTTCATCCTTTGGTTTGTACCGCGTTCAACGCCGACTTTGACGGCGATCAGATGGCCGTGCATCTTCCTCTCACCGCCGAGGCGCGTTGGGAAGCGGAAAATCTCATGGCTGCCGATAAAAATCTTTTGAAGCCGGCTACCGGATCGCCCGTGGTGACGCCCAACAAAGACATTGTGCTCGGTTGTTATTATTTGACGCGCGTCGATGAGGGTGTCGAAAGCAAAAAAAATCTGCGCTGTTTTTCGAGCGAACAAGATGCCACTCTCGCCTACAAAGCGCGCGTGGTCACTCTGCATGAAAAAGTGAAAGTGCGCTTCACTGATTTGAGTAAATTTCCCGAGGGTCAGGGTCCGATCATCGAGACCACTGTCGGCCGGATTTTATTCAATGAAATTTTGCCGTCCAAGATGGCGTATTTCAACGAAGTCGCCACCAATAAAAAATTAACTCAGTTGGTCAGCTTGCATTTGGAATTTTACGGCCAACAGCAAACCGCGTTTTTTGCCGACGCGCTCAAAAATATCGGATTTAAATATGTGAGTAAATCCGGCTACTCGATCGGTATGGCCGATTTCCCGGGCGTGGCCAAACGCGCGGCGCTCCTTGCCGAAGGTGATGTGTCCGTCGCCGAAACCGAACAGCAATATCAAGAGGGTCTCCTCACTCAAACCGAACGCCATTCCAAAATTCTCGAAATCTGGACTGACATCAAAGATCGCGTCGTGGGCGAGAGTCAGAAGGTTTTGAATAAAAATAATTCCGTGTATGCCATGATTGATTCGGGCGCGCGCGGTACTATGGGTCAGCTCGGTCAGATGATCGGCATGAAAGGTCTCGTGGTGTCGCCGTCGGGCGATATTATCGAATTACCGGTCAAAGGCAATTTCAAAGACGGCTTCGATGTGCTCGAATATTTTATCTCTTCGCACGGTACGCGCAAAGGTTTGTCGGATACCGCTCTGCGTACCGCCAATGCCGGTTACCTCACTCGTCGTCTCGTGGATGTCGCCCAAGATGTGGTCGTGCTCGAAGACGATTGCGGGGATACCATCGGCGAAGTATTTACCAACGCGCAATCACAAGAGATGGGCGAGAAACTGTCCGATCGTGTCTGGGGTCGCTATACTATGACCGAGATCAAACACGGCAATAAAGTGATCGTGAAGGCCGGTGAAATCGTGACTGATCAATGCGCTCGTGAAATCGAAGCGGCCAAAGTGGACAATATTCATGTGCGTTCGGTGCTCCAGTGTCGATTGCCCAAAGGCGTGTGCCGCAAATGTTATGGCTATGACCTCTCTCACAATAAGCCGGCCGAAATGGGCGCGGCGGTGGGCGTGATCGCGGCGCAAAGTATCGGCGAGCCCGGTACCCAGCTTACTCTTCGCACCTTCCATGCCGGTGGTGTGGCCGGTGGCGATATCACCCAGGGTCTCCCGCGCGTCGAAGAATTATTCGAGTGTCGCACTCCCAAACATCAAGCGGTTTTGAGCGAGGTGGATGGCAAGATCGAAATCGAAGACGCTGATGGCAAGATCGTCACTTCCGCGACCGGTAAGAAAATTTTTGAAGGTCGCCGTGGTCAAAAAATCGTTAAGGTTTTATTTGAGGGCATGGACGAGATGACGGTGAAGTACAAAGGCGAAGATGAAGTGATGGCCAAAGACGGCGACACTGTGATCAAGGGCGCGACTCTCCTCGTGCGCGGATCATCGGGTGAAGAAGTCCTCGCCAAATACGACGGCCAAGTGAAAATCGTGAAAAATTCTCTCACTTTGTCTTATGTCGGACCGAAGGTGCGCGAGTATATCATACCGCTGGGGTATAAATTGTATGTCAAAGCCGGTCAGGAAGTAAAAAAAGGCGATCAGCTCACCGACGGCTCTATCAATTTGCACGAACTCTTCGAGCTCAAAGGCCGAGCCGCGGTGCAACGCTATATTTTGCAAGAAGTGCAAAATATTTATTCGAGCCAGGGTCAGAAAGTGAACGACAAGCATGTGGAGTTGCTTATCAAGCAATTGTTCAGCCGCGTGTATGTCGAAGATGCCGGCGATACCGATCTGTTGCCGGGCGAAGTAGTGGAAAAATCCCAGCTCGAATTTGCCAATCGCCTCGTGAAAAAGGACGGTGGCAAACAAGGGGCGGGACGGGAGTTATTGCTTGGCGTGACGCGCGTGGCGCTCTCCACCCAGAGCTTCTTGTCCAGTGCGTCGTTCCAAGAGACCGCCAAGGTGCTCATCAACACCGCCATCACCGGCAAGGTGGATTACCTCGAGGGCCTCAAAGAAAATGTGATTATCGGTCGGTTGATTCCGGCGGGGACGGGGTTTAAACAATAAAGATGGTTTGTAAAGTCGGAGTGTCTAATAATCTTTTCGCTTTCCTCGTCCGCGAGGACTCGGGGATGGTCCTGCGGGACCATAACCCGCTCAAAGAATATTAGACACTCCGACTTTTGTTTTTGAGCGATGTGAGAAGTGATATTTCCTCGTCTCGCAATGTTCTTCAAGGACATCCTGTCTTTTTTGTTTTTGTGCGATGTGAAGTGGGGTGGGGTGGGGTGGTTTTTGCCTTGTCAATGCTTGCCGTCTTTGATACAATTTATCTATTAGATAATACCTTTCACCTAACACCTAACACCTTTCACCTCGTATGTCCGGTCACTCCAAATGGCACAATATTCAACAACGCAAAGGCAAGCAAGATGCCGCCAGGGGCAATGTTTTTTCGAAATTGTCCAAGCAAATGATGATCGTGGTCAAACAAGCGGGCAAAGATCCGACGACTAATTTTTCTTTGCGCCTACTCATGGACAAGGCGCGCGTGGCCGGCATGCCCAAAGACAATGTCGAGCGCGCGATCAAGCGCGGAGCGGGTGAGACCGATGATGCCACGCAAATGGAGGAATGCCTCTATGAAGCCTATGGACCGGGTGGGGTAGCGATCATCATCAAAGCGATTACTGACAACAAAAACCGCACCACGGCCGAGATTAAGCATTTGATCAATATTTCCGGTGGCACTTTTGCCAATTCCGGCAGTGTGGCGTGGATGTTTGAGAAATGCGGACTGATCATTGTGCCGAGCGACCAAGTAGCGCAGAGGCGCGATGAGATCGAAATGAAAATGATCGAAGCGGGAGCGGACGATATTTGGGAAGAAGGGGGATCGGTATACTTCAAAATGAAAGTTATGGATTTTAAAATCGCGATGGACGCGATCGGCGCCTTGAATCTCGCGCCGAGCAAATCCGGGCTCGAGTGGGTAGCGAAAGATAAGGTGGTAGTCGAAGGCGCGAACGAAGAGAAACTGATGAATTTATTTTCCAAGCTGGAAGAAAACGACGATGTGGATGATTATTACACCAACGCCGAGTGAAATATTTAACCTGCCTACCGGCAGGTAGGTTTTGAATTTTAAATTTTGAATGATTAATTTCGAAATTGGGATATTTTGGTTTTATTCAAAATTAGAAATTAGAAATTAAAAATTAATTATGTCCAAAGACATAATTCTCGGCATTGATCCCGGCTTCGGACGCGTCGGTTGGGGAGTGATCGAAAAAGTCGGCTCGGATTGGCGAGCGGTGGATTGGGGTTGCATCGAGACATCTCCCAAATTGGAATTTGTCGATCGTTTGGCGCAGTTGCACCGCGAAGTAGTGGGTCTGATCAAAAAATATCGGCCGGATCGAATGGCGGTGGAAGAATTATTTTTTTTCAAAAATGTCACGACTGCTATCCAGGTGGCGCAGGCCAGGGGAGTAATACTACTCTCGGCGATAAATCATGGCCTGCCGGTGGACGAGTTTACCCCGCTCGAGGTCAAGCAGGCGATGACCGGCTATGGTCGCGCCGAAAAAGGCCAGATGCAAAAATTGGTGGCTGTTTTGCTCCATGTGAAGGAAAAAATCAAATCCGATGACGCCGCCGATGCTTTGGCAGTGGCACTGACAGCCGGGCAGTGTCGAAATTTCAACACCAAAACAAGAATCCCGAAATAGTCGGGATTTTCGATGTATTTAGATAAATATGGGCTACCGAGCCGGTATTTTTTTGATTCCAATTAGTCCGCCGACTACCATGGTGATTATCAAAATTTTTAATATATAGTGACCAGATGGATCAAAAAAGTATTTAGTCATGGGAGTAAATTTTGAAAATATCAAATGAACAAATATGCTCAAAGGGAGGGTCCAAATTATCCAGCTTCGTTTGGGGATATCGAGACGGAGCTTTTTAAATAATTTCGAAAGCAGGGGTGACAATAACGTGATACCGACAAAAGAAACCACGAGATCAAATATCGCGTATTCGCCAAGGCGAAATTGGCGGAGCCATTCGAGGGTGAGCATAAAATAAAATTATTTAGTTAGTCGTTTGATTATTGAGTTTAAGCATAATTACTAAAGAAAAATTATTTTTTGAATTTCTGGTTTGCCATAGGATGCTTTTCCCGTGATCACACTAAGATTGTCGAGGATTTGCGCGTGACCGGAGCTGTGAGTGTGCCCGCAAAGTACTTCCAGTTGGCAATCTGGCTTGGCTCGCATAATTTTTATCATCATGTCACCGACAGATTTACAAGAAAAATGTGGTAAATAGTTGTCATCCGATATTTTTCCTTCGTGCCAGCATGATTCGCGAAATGGCGGCATATGGGTCGTTTCAGATATATGATGATATTGTATCAAAAGTGAAATATTAAGAGTTGGAGCATAGCTTTCATTAACCATTTGATACCCCACCCTAATTACACCGTTTAAAAAGTTATCAAAGTATCCTTCTCCGCCAAAATCACACCGTCATTCTTCGCTATTTTTATCATTTCCTCAGTGAATCCACTCTTACTGAATAAAATATAATATTCTTTTCGGTCACCAATATTCCATTCCACTTTAGCCGCTTTCTTTTTTAGTTCCTCGTAAATATTTGTGCCTATAGGTTTTTCCGACCATTTGCACTCGCCAAAAATTACTTTCTTTTCCGAGGAACTAAATCCCACCACATCAATTTCTTGATTGCTATCCCAGTAGCGACCGACTCGCTCAAACGCAAAAATCTTATTCTGCCAAGTGATTAAAAGCTCAACCGCGACCCGCTCATACACTTGCGCGATTATACTTTTAAAACCGGAATTTACCTTGTCGTTATATTTCAAACCGTTAAACATTTTTTCTAACACATAATCGTAGTTGTCCATTTCCAAATAACTTTTGTAGGGGAAAATATACTGGAACCAAAAAACAAAAAAATTATCGAAAATTTTATACAAACCTCGGCGCGATTTATCGGGCTTATCTTCGGTTATCGGCACTTCGCGCTCCACCAGGCGCAAATTGATCAATACGGAAATATATTTATTTGCCGTGGCTTTGTCCAATCCGACTTCGTTGACAATTTCGCTTAGTTTTCTTTTTCCCAAAGCAATGGCGCGTAAAATCGCCAAATAATTTTTGGTTTCGCGTAGCTCTTCTTTTAGAGTGAATTCCACTTCGTTGTACAAAAAAGCGGTTTTGGTAAAAATCTTTTTCTTGATTTCATCGGCTAATTCACCTCCATCCACAAACTGCTTAAGATACGCGGGCATGCCGCCGGTGATGGTATAAATATTCAAAAAATCAGAAAAACTTTTTTCCGGAAAAAATTTCTGTGATTGTGAAAAGTTCAATGGATCAACTAGAATCTGACCGGTGCGGCGGCCAAACAGGGGAGCACTTTGGTTTAGTGTTTCCGATTCCATCATGGCGATGCTTGACCCGGACAAAATTAAAAATATTTTGGTATTCTTTAAATACTCATCCCAGCCTTTTTGAAAAAGAGAACTGGTGGATTTATCGTTTTCAGTTAAATATGGATATTCATCTATCGCCAAAACCAATGGTGTGTCAGTTGTTTTTGTTTTCAAATATAAAAATACTTCTATCCAATCGCCAAAACCGTTTTTGATTAAAATCTCATCTTTAAAGTAGTTGCCAACAATTTGTCCCAATTCACGCAATTGATCCGCGGTAGTGCGCTTGTCGGCCAAAAAGTATATTGCCGGTTTGTCTTTGATAAATTGTTTAATAAGTTCGGTTTTACCAACGCGTCGTTTGCCGTAAATAATAAAAAACTGGGCGATATTGGATTGCCATTTTTCATTTAGCGCCTTTAATTCTTGATCACGGTTGATAAAAGGCATATTTTTGTAGTACAATAATTAGTATACTTGTAAGTAGTATACCGTATGAGTATACTATTTGTCAATAGTGCCTTTTTGATGATGTATTAGCCAAAAAGTCGATACGATTTTGGAGATAATCAAATAATTCCCCCTCAATTCACTCACATTCGCCCCCCCCCTCGCCAATCACCAATCACAAAAAAACAAAAAGTGAAAATAATTTATTTCCGATAGTGTATGTCGATATGCGATGTTTCGCACATTCCATTAAAATTAAATGTGTGCGAAATATGGGTGAGAGAAAAAGAGTATCCGCTGAAAATATTTTACACTCTTTTTCTTGAACCGCATATCGGCTGTTATGTGTTGTAAATTTTTTGATTATTTGTTTTTTTCGCTCACTCACGGGGGCAGGGGGGGGCGTCAATCACTATGGCGAAAGGGGGCAGAGGGGAACAAAAGGGGTGAATGCCCCCTGTAGCCATATCGGTCGCGTCCTTTCTATTTGTTATTATTGTTTTCTTGAGCAACTCCAATTTTCCACACGCCTTTTTCTAAAAAGGCCTCTATTGTCTGGCGTGTTGCTTTATTGATCAAATTAGAGTGGGATATTTTGTTTATTTTTCCATATTCAGCGAGCGTCATAATCTGCGCGCCCTCCAAATATGCGAGTCGTTTATGATAGCTATTGGTAAGCGCCTTGCCGACTATTTCTTCCATAATCACAGTCGTGCCCTTGGCATCAAATTCCTTAAACGCTTCATAATATTTATTTCTGTCAATAAATTTTATGTTGATTGGCACAAATCCTTCTCGTATTAGTAGGTAATTATTTATCACCCGTCCAATGCGGCCGTTGCCATCACAAAATGGGTGAGTATATTCAAAAGCCAGATGCAACCTCGCAATCCTCCTAATTATATTTTCATGGCTCGCGGCATTGTATTCGGTCAGCATTTTTTCCAGCCGACCGACTACTTCTTTGGGGTTAGGAGCGATATGGCTGCCAACGCGCACAAATTCATCATTTTTTCTAAATCTACCAGCGATATCGTCACGAATATTGGAAATCAACATTTTGTGAAGTGATAAAATCACTTCCATGGTAAGTTCCTGTTCTTTGGCTCTTTGGTCAATATACGATACGACACGCGCCAAATTTTTTGCCTCAAACATTTCTCGTTCAGTGATGTATCTATCCAAATCTATTTGGAGAAGTATTTTTTCTGTTTCTTCTAGAGTAAGCGTACTGTTTTCAATGGCGTTAGAATTATATACTTGCTCGGCTACTTCGGCCTCGCTGATTAACTTTAAAAGCGCTTGTTTGCCAACAGCCACGGTATAGAAGCGCTCTCTTAACTGTGATATTGTATTGAAAATATGTAGTGTTTTGGGCATATTTATTATTAATAGTGAATAATATCTCTATAATACACTATTTTCACTATTTTGTCAAGATAACCGTGAAAAACTGTGTAAAAATGGATATTTTCACGGTTTTGTCGAAATATCTTCTCTATATCATTGTACTGATATAGTAATATTAAGGGGTGATTTTTTGGCTAAAATACATGGTTTTTATGGCTATCTTCTAAAGAGATTCTATATTCATATCCCAAAATCGATTGAGTGGGGGATCAATATTGTGCGGACCAAGCAAGATAAACTGGTTATCTTTCCATAAGAAATAAAAAGGCCGCAAGTCTGAAAACCGTTGTTGATTTTCATACCAACAAAGATCCGATTCATCTTTGGCGCCATTTATAATATTTAGTATCTCATTTTTAGGATTCATTATTAGAAGGTTGCTGTCCTTCCTAAATTCAAGGTAGTCGGTAAAATACGGAAAGAGATAGGCATTACCGTTTTTTCTGTCAATAATGTAGTAATTACTTCCACTGCCAGTCATGCCAACATCCACGACAGTATAAGTTCCAGCGAAATTTATCCCCTCATTTTTGAGGTCAAAATCAATGTTCGTCCTAAATTTTTTTGCAAACTTATTACTATTTACATTCAAATCAGCTGGTGCGGAGCTTAGTGTGCTATTAGTTTTGTATTTTTCAAAAGTTTCGGTATCGGCGAGAGTTTCTTTTTGGAGATATGTTTTTTGGCTGTGAACCGCATTTGAACATATGAATTTATCAGATGTGTTTAAGTTGAGTATGTGTGGTGTTATCGATTTTGTTGGTCTTTTAATAAAAAGATAAAATCCTAAAATAGTGATGATAATCACCGCAACAACAAATAAAATTATAGCGGTTCGTTTAAAGATCTTCATTTTATTAAGAGTCGGATAATAATTGACATTATTAACACGAACGGAATTATGATTATGATTCCTATTAAAAAAGATTTTAAAATAAACCAATATATTTTGGGAAGTTTAAAAAAAGCATTAATTATTTTTTTGTCATTTTCTTTCATATATTTTCAATCAATTATTTAAAAATTTATAGTAAATTATCCTTTATATTTTTTCATAATGTTTTGTAATTATTTATTAACAAAAATACTTAGTAGTTGTAGAAAAGCAAGCAAACCGATTATGATGGTGAGATACAACAACCATTTAGTAAGATTTATTACTTCCTGTGTTTGTTTAGAACTATTTTTATTAAAGTCTTTTGTTGCTTTTGTATTTTTTTTGAGAGTGGTTTTTAAACGAATTATCATCTCGACTACAGCTCTGATTTGGTATATTCCACTTTGATCAACAGTATTTAAAACTTCCTCATCTGTTTTATTTTTTAGGAAAACCGGATTCATAAAGAGTTAAATGATTAGGTAAATAGCTATCATAAAATTATTTTAACCTTATTTTTGAGAATATTTTCTCATATGCTTTTAATGTTTCATCAAAATAAATACCAATGTGAGCGATTACCCGAATGTCTGTTATTTCTTTTTTAAAGATATGGTCTATAAATGTTTTTGATAAACTAAAAATTGGATCGTTTTTGTTTACGATTGCATTTTCGTATTTATTAAAATCCGCGTTTATTGACAGCATCAGATTTTCTATATTTTTGTGTGTTTTTTTTAATTCACCGCGATTCCACCAAAGATTCATAAAAATATTTAGCACTTCTTTATAATCATTTGGAAATATTTTCTGCATTGAAAGCACAATAATCCAAAGATTAAATGTATAAGCTTTCAGTATGTCGTTTTCGGTTTCATTCTCATCTTGTAGATATTTGTTAAGTAATGGAAAATTTATATCTTTAAAAAATTTATCGACATCAAAATGTCGAGATTGTGTTTGATATACAATTTCAGCAAGCTCTTCTTTTGTTAATTTGTCTTTCGCCATATTTTTAAAAATAAAATCCGTTTGAGCCCATTTCGCAATGGGTGAAAACACCTAATTCCCCCTCAATTCGCTCGTTCGTCGCCCCCCCCCTCGCCGTTCGTCAATCACAAAAAAACAAATAATCAAAAAATTTATTACACATAATGCGCCGCGGTTATGCAATGTGGCCGGTCGCGCATTCGCATGCGCGGACGGACATTTTGCATAACCGCTGTTGTGCGATGTCGCTCGCGCGACGAGTGCAACAGCGGGCACCGCGGCGCATTGTGCGAAATCACGAGCTCGCGCGA
>JBAYHH010000025.1:0-9710 GCA_041666265.1 Candidatus Magasanikiibacteriota bacterium
CGTTCATTATCTGGTTGCGACTCCGATAGTGCTTGGAAAATACGAGAAAAATATTTTGAATACGCGAAAAGATCGAAATTTTTCCCCGATGAATTGATTTTCAGCTTGGATGGTTTTGAGTCAGGGCGCAAGCATCAGATGGGTGGTGAATTATTTCGTTATATGTCAAAATCCGGATTTACTTCCGGCAATATTTACGCGGCTGAATTGCAATCCATCCCTTTTTTATCGGTAGGCGACGAACAGTCGTGGAATAGTTTAAAAGTTTTTGTAGATAATATATCAGACCACAAAGACGCGAGATTCGTATCAGCAATACGAAAATTGATTTTTAGAAAATTTCATCTGGGCATGCACGATCGGCGTAATTTGATGTTGGTGCGTCGTAGTGACATGTTCACGCCCGATCAATTATCTCAAATCGAGAATATTTACGATCAAGTCGATGCGGCCGTGGAAAGCAAGTCGAATTCCGTGAGCCCTGAAACGCTACGCAAGCTAAATCTGCTTAATCTGGTTCACAAACCCAAATTGCGCGCCATTGAAAAATATTTTAGCGAAGAATCTCCGCACAAAGACGAGCACAATCGGTCTTGGCAAGAAAAATTAAAAAAGGCGGTGGCGGGATCAAAAGATTTTGCTTTGACCATGGGGCGAGTGGTGGCCGACAGTCCGCGCGCGCTACTCAATACGATGGCGGCCAAAAGAGAAACCAATTTCGAACGCCAAGCGGTGGCCGCGCAATTGACACGCGCTCTTTTTCCGGAAGCGCAGGCGTTGATTGATAAGGGTAATCAAAAAAAAGAAAGCACCAGCTGGTGGGGGCGCTTCAAAGGCAAAGAATCAGGTGGCGTGGGGCAAACCGGCTCATTGATTTCAGATGCGAACGAAACACAAATAAATGGCGGCGATCCGCGCGGTGAAAAAAAAGAAGCGGTTTTGGAGGCGCGCGAATCCATCGAGGGATTTGTTAGCAGTGGTATTTATGGCAAATATAATAAATTATCCCGTCAGTGGGGCAAGGTATTTTTTTCCAATGATTTTATCCCCACGCCCCCGACCAGAGTTAATACCGCGACCATTTCCGAGAAGCAAATTATTCCGGGCCAAGCGCTGACATTACCCTTGCCGTCGCAGGCGCGGATTTTGCCGGAGCGCGTCAAAGCCGTTACGGCAAAAGGACAAGAAATCGAATTGTCGACACAAATCAATAGTATGGGCGAAGCGAACATAGTGCCGACCAAAGACATCAAAACGATCACTTATAGTTTTGAGCAAAGTCGCGTGCCCGAGCATCTCGGCGAATTAACCGAGAACGCGTATCAGAAATTCGTATCCGGCTTTAAAAGGCGATTCGGCTCGGAAATGTCCGGCTCTATTATGGAATTGCCGAGCGAACTCAAATTATTTGTTGAGTCCATCGGCGGTTTGTCGCCCAAAGAAAAGGTGGTGGCGATCGAGCAATTTGTAATAAATATCGGCTATTATGATTTTGACAATAAAGCGGTAATGTCCAAAAAAGACGGTGCCGGGCTGGAAGAGCTGTTGTCAGTTTGCGAAGATCGTCTGGACGACATTCGTCGCCAAAAACCGGAAATGGCCGAGGCGCTCAAAGGCAAGAAATATGCCGGCGTATGCGCCGATTTCGCGAAGATAACGATCGCTCTCTTGCGCGAGGCCGGGATTGTTTCCGGATTTATGTCCGGGTTTCAGGCCAATGGCAAGACCATCACCAGTCAAAACGCGCACGGTGTGGCGTTTGTGGTTTGGCCGGATGAATTGGGCCGCAACAAAATATTTTCGGTGGACACTACTCCGGGCGGAGTCACGGCGACTGAAGAAAAAATCCTTGAGATAATGAGAGGTCGGTCGATCGCGGAAAAAGACAAACAATTTGTCGAGCAAAAAAATGAGGTGGTGGAAGAAGCCGAACAAGAAATCGCTAAAATATTATCGACCCTGATCAGCGCCGAGCCGGAAGCGATTCGCGAGCTCGATAACGGCAAATTGGAAGAGGCGTTAAATATTATTTTGCGTTACGAAGTGAAAAATGACCATCTGCAAGTTTTAAAAAGATTGTTTGATGCTTATTGGTATTCTCCGGCCAAGGATGCTGACTTAAATAATGAAAGTATAAGACAATTTTTGACAACAGAAATTGAGAAACAAAGAAATGAGTCGGGTGAACAAGATCCTGCTTCGGATCGCAATGCCGGTTCGTATTTATTTGAAATGATCGAGGAATTTGCCGAAAAATTTGTTAAAGGCCAAAAAAGCGCCAATCGCCAGGATGCTTTTGCGGTGCTTCAGACTATCGCCGACGCGAACAAAAGCAATTTAAACGACACCGAGCGGCGCGCGGTTTCGGTGATTATTAAATATTTACAGGCCAAGAAGATGGTGACCTGAAAGGAAATGGAGCGTTAATTTACTTCAAAATTTTTTTGAGCACCTCATCGATCGTTCCATCCACCGTGAAGCCGGCGGCTTTTTTGTGTCCGCCACCCCCGAGGTTTTTGGCCATGGCCGCTACATCGGTATCATCGCGCGTGGTGCGCAGACTGCCTTTGATTTTTCCGTCCGCGGTTTCTTTGAGCATGAGAGAAATTTTTCCGCCTTCGAGATTATTCAAAAAATTGGCGATGCCGTCGGCTTCGCTTTCGCTCACGCCCTGCTCGGCAAAATCCTTTTGGGTGAGATAGGTGTGAGTGATACCGGATTCATCGTGGCGAGTGAGGCGCGCGAGAGCCGCCCCCCACAGCTTGAGCACGGCCAGTGATTTATTTTTGAGGGTGTTTTGGTTGACCATGTTGAGATTGGCCCCGGCGCGCAGGAGCTCGCCCGCGATGATCATCGCGGTCGGATTGGTAGCGCCGTTGGTGAAGTTGCCGGTGTCAGTGACGATGCCGGTCAAAAGAGCGGTGGCCATCGCCGGAGTGATCACGACGCTATTATGTTTGAAAAAATGAAAAACAATTTCCGCGGTCGAGGAAGCAGTCGGTATTACCAGGTTGATCGCGCCATACTTTTCATTGGTGGGGTGGTGGTCGATGTTGATGATATCCGCGCGGTGATTTTTGAGGTGATCGGCAACGCCCGCATAGCGCAAGTCGCCCGAGTCAAGCACAACCACGAGGTCGATATCCGGGTCGGCGAAATGAGCGATGTCGGTGCTGATAGCGCGAGCGTGCGGAATAAAATGAAAGCGTTCATGCGCCGGAGTAGCGCAAAAAATCCGCGCGTCTTTATTGGCGTTATTTAAAAATTCTTGAAGCGCGCCGGCCGAGCCCAAACAATCGCCGTCCGGGTGCTGGTGGGGGATGATGAGGATTTTTTTGGCGTTCATCAGGCGCTCGTGGATTTGTCGGCTCAGGTGTTTCATAGAACAAGTCAGTATATATGATAGGCGGAAATATGTCAAGGCGACGGGGGTGGGGTTGACAAAACCTCAAAAATGTGCTATACTCCCATATCAATTAGGGATTTTCTGGGGTTTTGATGGGCGCGGTGGGGTGATATAAAAATGTCACTCGACCGGGTTTGTTCAATTTCCTGGGGAGGAAAACATGGGAAAAATTATGTTTAGATCCGGACGGCGCTCGTGGCCGTTCGAGGTCAAAGTGGCCCTGCTGTGCGGGGCCATCGGCATCATAGCGATGGTGGCTTTGAGCCCCGTCGTTCACTACTTCATCCCGAAATAACGAAGGGAGGCCTTGATGGCCGATGTGCTATCCATCGGCGGCGTGTTGGCGGCCGTTGCCGTCATTATGACCGCATTTGGCCAGCTGCTCGATGTGGTTGGCCGGTTCTTCGGGGTTTAGCCGCCCCGACTCGTTCTTTCACCTTCGCCCCTCACATTTACTGTGAGGGTTTTTTATTTATTAGAAAATATGCCATTCACCGTTTGCGGACCAATGGGTATTGACAAAAAGGCTAAAATGTGCTATACTCACAGGTTATTTTTAATTAGGCCTGCATAGGCCAGAAAGGATAAAGTCATGCGCACCCAAGTGCGTTGCGCCCCCCGGCGCTCCGTGGCCCACCGCCTTCCGCGGGCCGGTTCCGCCGCGGCGAAACGGCTGATGCCGTCGCCACTGCGGTGCATCGCCCAGAGCGTCACGGTGGCCGTGTCCATCGTGGTGTTGGGGCCGCTCGTCCAGCGCGCCCTGGATGCGGTCGTCCCGCTACTCAACCTCATCCTCGGGCAATGACGCCCGACGCTCTTTCAAAAAAACTCGCCCCCCACATCGCACTGTGGGGTCTTTTTTTTATCCCCAATCAAATATTTCACTAAATACGCCGGTGTGGTATAATATAGTCGCGAATTTTCAAATTTGTTTTTTAGTTCAAATATTAGATATTGATTCAAAATTGAAAATTCAAAATTTCGTTAGTTATGTATCTCAAACGCTTAGAAATTCAAGGTTTTAAATCCTTCGCTCAAAAAACCGTCTTAGATTTTTTACCGCCCGTGGACGGTCGTTTTAGCGTCACCGGCGTAGTCGGCCCCAATGGTTCGGGCAAAAGTAATATCACCGATGCTATCCGCTGGGTGATGGGTGAGACCTCGCTCAAAGCCATCCGCGGAAAAAAATCCGAGGATGTTATTTTTGGCGGATCGCTGTCCAAAGGCCAGCTCTCGGCCGCCGAGGTGACGATGGTGCTCGACAATACCGGCAATAAAATCGGTTTGGATTTTCCCGAGATCACTCTCACGCGCCGACTGTATCGCAGTGGCGAAGGCGAATACCTCATCAATAATAATTCTTGTCGCTTGCTCGATATTCATCTTTTGCTCGCGCGCGCTCAATTCGCCGAGCATTCGTATTCCATCGTCAGCCAGGGCATGATTGACAAGCTTCTCATTGTCGGCCCGGCCGAGCGCAAAGATTTTTTGGATGAAGCATCGGGCATCAAAGAGCATCAGATCAAACAACATCAAGCCACGCTCAAATTGGCACGCACGCGAGAAAACATGGAGCAGGCTGAACGCCTCATCGCCGAGGTCGAACCCCGTCTTAAACTGCTCGCGCGTCAAGTAAAAAAATTGGAAAAACGCCAAGAAGTCGAGACCGGTCTGCGCGCGGCCCAAGAGAGTTATTATGTCACTCTTTATACTCGTCATGGCGAAGAAATGAAATCCGTCGAGGAAAAATTAAAAACTGTGGAAGCCGATTATCGCCTGGCGTTTGGCGAACTGGAAAAAATTCAAACCGAATTATCCGATCTCGCGCGCGCGGCGTCGCGTCAAGAAGTTTTTGTCGCCCTTCAAGGCAAGCATCAAGAAGCGGTCCGCGCCCAAAACGATTGGGAGCGCCAGCTCGCCATCCTCGAAGGCAAAATGCAAACTCAATACCAGGAAGCCGGCAAAGGTAACATCGGGTGGCTCCAAAATAAATTGAACGAACTCAAAGCCAAGCGCGCGGCGTTCGTAGCGCAATTTGAATTGGCGGAAAAAGAAATCACCGGGTCCGACAGTCGCGTGAGCGAGTGGCGGCGGGCGCTCGAAAAGCTATCCATTGAAAAAACGGAAAAGACCGTGCAGATTTCGCGATTGCAAAGCACTCTTTTACAAAATCAATCCGAGCAAAATTTCTTTCAATATTCCGGCCTCACCACCGTCAAAGCGGTGCTCGAGGCCAAAAATAATTTTGGCGGCAAAGTATACGGCATCGTGGCCGAGCTGGGCGAAGTGGCCGAGGAGTATCGGCTCGCGCTCGATGTGTCGGCCGGCGCCAATCTGTCGTCAGTGGTGGTCGAGGACGATGAGACCGGCAAACGCGCGATCGAATATTTACGCGCGCACAAACTCGGTGTGGCGTCTTTTTTGCCCATCAATAAAATCCAAGGTCGGGGAGTGGGTAGTGACGCTCAAAATGTTTTGTCCGAGCCGGGCGTGGTGGGGCTCGCCATCGACCTCGTCAAATTTAGCGATCGTTATCAGCCGATTTTTTCCTATATATTTGGTGATACTGTGGTGGTGCGGGATCTCGCGAGCGCCCAGCGCATCGGCATCGGTCGGTGTCGGATGGTCACGCTCGACGGCGATCTCATCGAGAAACGCGGCGTCATGAAGGGCGGGTGGCGCGGGCATCACAAAGGCGTGTCGTTCAATTCTCGTTTATCGCTTTCGACCGAAGAGCGCACGCGCGAATTTCAAACCCAGATCAATCTCGAGCAACAAAATTTATTGGATATCGAGCATCGCCTCGACGATGCCAAGCGCAAGCTTCTTGAGGGAGAAGTCGAGGCGCAAAATTTAAAAAATAAATTGGAAACGCATCGCAGTGAAAGAGGCGAGCTCGACAAAGAAATCGGCGGGATCGAAAAAGAACTGTCGTTTTTGCAAATTTCGCCCGAGCAATATGGCGCCTACATGGTGAAATTATCTCAAGAAAAAGATTTGTTTAAAAAAGAATTGGCGCGGGCGCAAAAATTGGTGGCGGAGCGCGCGGCCGAGCTCGCCGAATTTAATGACAATGAAGAAAAGAAAAAACAGCGCGTGTTTGGACTCCAAAACGAGATGCAGGTGCGTCAAAATGAAGTCAATAATATTCTGAACACCCGCAATGATTTGAAAATTCAGGCTGCCAAGCTCGAGACCAAATTGGAAGATTTGCTGACTGAGGGCCAAAATGAAATGAACGCCTCGATCCTCACGGTAGTGGAGCGAAATCCGGCCACTGTCAAACCGGAAGAGCTCGCGGGCGTGGCCGAAAGTATCCAGAAATTAAAGTATCAGTTGAGCCTCATCGGCGGGATCGACGAAGATGTGACCGCCGAATACAGCACCACCAAAGAACGCTATGATTTCTTGTCCACCCAGATCGCTGATCTGCGCAGCGCGTCCGATGATCTCGAAACCATGATCGAAGAGCTCGATGATCTAATGAAGAAAAAACGCGCCACAGAATTTAAAAAAATCCGCAAAGAGTTTGATCGCTATTTTAAGATTTTATTTAATGGCGGACACGCCGATCTGACCGAGCTCTATGGCGAGCCCGAGACTGAGGAGGGTGAAATAGCCGGTGCCGCCACCAATATCGCGGGCAACGCGTTTGATAATCAGTCGCCAATGGAAAAAGACATAAATTTATCCGACGAACAGCCCAAGAAAAAACACAATGAAAAAGTTTTGTACGGCATCGACATCAGCGCCAATCCGCCGGGCAAAAAAATCAAGCACATCAACGCGCTTTCGGGCGGTGAGCGCACCCTCACTTCGATTGCCCTCATTTGCGCCATTTTAAATTGCAACCCGTCGCCTTTCGTGGTGCTCGATGAAGTCGAAGCCGCGCTCGATGAGGCCAATACCCAGCGGTTTGTCAAAATTATGGCTGAATTGTCTCGCCAATCGCAGTTTATTGTCATTACCCACAATCGCGTTACTATGCACGCGGCGAGCGCCCTGTATGGCGTGACCATGGGCACCGATGGCATCTCCAAACTTCTTAGTGTGCGCATCGAGGACGCCCCCAAGTTCGAGCCGGCGTCCGCTATTGACAAAAACGCTTGATTATTATATATTATCCGCGCTCTCTATCCGTAAAAGCGGATTCGTCGCAATTATTTAATATCTATTTATTATGTTGACTATTCGTTTGCAACGCGTTGGTACTACCAAAAAGCCGTCTTTTCGCATTATTATTTCCGAAAAAGCGCGCGACACCCAAGGAACCTATCTTGAAAATTTGGGCAACTACAATCCACACGACAGTGAAAATAAAATCACCGTCAAAGCCGACCGGGTTTTGTATTGGATTTCCAAAGGCGCTCAAATGTCCCCGACTATCAATAATCTATTTATCAAGAACGGCGTGATCAAAGGCGATAAACAAAAATCCGTTTATTTGTCCGATGATCGCCGTAAAAAAATGGCCGAAAAGAAGAAGGCCGAAGCGCCGAAAGAGACCGCTCCGAAAGCCGAAACACCGGCGGCCTAAATAGCGATTGACACGAAAATATGGTTTTGCTATAATTACTTCGCAGTACTGGTGGACCTTTCCACTTGTCGACAGACTGCCTTTGACAATCAAATATTTTTACTTGTATGGAAGCAGATCAGCAGTTTATTGAGACAGTCGTGAAAGCGATTGTTAATAATCCGGATAAGGTGAAGACCGAGCGCATCATTGACGAGCGCGGAGTTCTCATCACATTGGATGTTGACCCGGCCGATATGGGCTATGTCATCGGTCGTTCCGGACAAACCGCTCGTTCACTCCGCACCTTGCTCAAGATCGTTGGCGCCAAGCACAATGCCCGCGTTAACCTCAAGATCAATGAGCCGGTGGGTGGCCGCGGTCCGAGATCGATGCAACAACAGTCCGCAGTTTCGCAGGGTCCGATTGATACCAGCGCGGTAGACAATCTGGATATCTAAATTGGTTTTAAAAACCGTCCCGAGCAATCGGGGCGGTTTTGTTTTTGCGCTTGTCATTTTTTTTGTTTTGGGGTAAAATTGATGCACAATTATGCTTTCACTGATAGTACAACGCCATCGCATCGGGCCGATTTTGGGTCGCCACCCCTGGGTGTTTTCGGGCGCGCTCACGCGCATTCCCGACGGTATCGAGAGTGGCACACCGGTTCATTTGACCGACGAGACCGGGCGTTTTTTGGTGTCCGGATATTTTAATTCTTACTCGCAGATCGCGGTGCGGGTATGGGGGTGGGACGCGAGCGAAACAGTTGACGAGGATTTTTTTGCGCGTCGAATAGCGTCGGCCTATGATCTGCGCCGAGATTTGGTTTTGAATAAAAAAACTGATTCGTGCCGGATCGTCAATAGTGAAAGTGATTTACTCCCTGGGCTGATTGTGGATAAATACGGAGATTATTTAGTGGTGCAATTTCACAATCGCGGGATCGATCGATGGAAAGATGAAATCGTGTCGGCGTTAAAAAAAGTTTTGAAACCAAAAGGGATTTATGAGCGCAGTGATGTCGGTGGTCGCGCGAAGGAGGGCAAACAGCAGTATGTCATCCCGAGCGAGCGAAGCGACGAGGGATCTCCAACCGGCATCCTCTCCGGCAAAATCCCCGATCAAATCACCATCACCGAAAATGGCTATAAATTTTTGGTAGATGTCAAAGGCGGGCAAAAAACCGGTTTTTTTCTCGATCAGCGCGACAAACGCTTGGCTTTACAAAAATATTGCGCCGGTAAAAATGTTTTAAATTGTTTTTCCTATACCGGCGGGTTTAGCGTGTACGCGCTCGATGCCGGCGCCAAAAAAGTGGTGAGCGTAGACACGTCACAGCCCGCTATAGATTTAGCGCAAGAAAATTTTAAATTAAATAAATTGGATACTAAAAAATGTGAATTTGTTTGCGAAGATGTGAAAAAATATCTTGCCGTTTGTCATCCCGAACGCAGTGAGGGATCTCCAAACGAATTTGATCTCATCATCCTCGATCCGCCCGCGTTTATCAAAGACCGTCACAAGATTCACGAAGGCGTGCAGGGGTATAAAAAAATCAATGAAGCCGCGATGCGTTTATTGCCAGCAGGCGGGATTTTAGTTACCGCGTCCTGTTCCCAGCATTTGTCGCTCACTGATTTCCGTTATTTATTGTCTGAATCAGCCGCTCGCGCCGGTCGGACTTTGCAGATTTTAGAAACCTATACGCATGGCATTGATCATCCGCAATTGGTGTCGTTTACCGAGGGAGAGTATCTCAAATGCGTGTTTGCGCGTGTTAATTAA
>JBAYHH010000026.1:0-9371 GCA_041666265.1 Candidatus Magasanikiibacteriota bacterium
ATGAAAATGGATCGGATCGTGGTGATTGGCAATGGCGGGATTGTGGAGCAGGGGACGCACGCGCAACTGTTAAAAGAAAAAAATGGATTGTATCAAAAACTTTGGTCTATTCAGGCGGGTGGTTTCATCGCGTAACGGAGGTATTAGGTATTAGCTTTTAGGTGTTAGGGCCAATTGTCATTCCCGCGAAAGCGTGAATTCTGGCAATTGTCATCCTGAACTTGATTTAGGATCTCTGTCTCAAATTTCGTCTTCAAAAAAACATGCCCGGGCGATTAGGAATCGCCTCGGGCTTTTTTGATCATTTTCCTCCTTTCATCATTTCGGCGATTATTTTCCACTGTTTCGCGGGGTTGGCTTTCGCCAGGCTGGCCATTTGCGCCTCGTAGCGCTTGGCAGACAGTTCGTCCTGGCGGGCTTTCGCGAGGAGCGCCCTCCCCATCGCCTCCGCCAGGCACACGCCATTGTGCTCATGCCCGACTTCGATTGTGCCGTCGCCTTTTACGGCGACCAACGAGAGGCCGTTGTCCGCGATCCACATGGCCACATGCCAGACGGCGAACCCCGTGGGATCGTCGTATATGAATTCCGGGCCGGTGCCCGCGAATTCCGGGCGTCCGCACAGGCGAGTTTGTATGAGCGTGAACTTTTCCCACGCTCCGCTTTCGCGAAGCTCTCGAAGTAAATCTTCGTTTTTGGGGAAGTTGAAGCTAACTTGAATTGGCGTCAGCTCCATTTCAGCGGACATGGCTGCCTCCAGTTCGGCGATGATGTTGTCGTTTGCCCGTTTGTCTGGTGCGAATCCAGCGCCCATTTTGGGGGTACGGTAGTTGGCAGTCTCAATGTACCACCCCGTTAACCCCTGATCTGCCCCGTAACACGGGCCGATGTTGACCGTGGTGAGCATCTTGAAAACATTCATCGCGATCAGTTGAAGCAAAATATTTCCAGGTTCCATCTCGTCCTCCTGTGGTTTTGGCCAACCGGAATGTTGGCAAGTTTGAATAAAAACTAACACACACACTTAGTTGTCAAGGGTAGAAAAGTAGGGTAAAATGACCCTATGAAATACCCACTCAACACCGCCCAAAAACAAGCCGTGGAATATACCGTCGGCCCGCTTTTGATTGTGGCCGGCGCGGGCACCGGCAAAACCACAGTGATTACGCAAAAAATTGCGTATTTGATAGAAAATAAACTCGCTACCCCCGAGCAAATTTTAGCGTTGACTTTTACCGATAAGGCGGCGGGGGAGATGCAGGACAGGGTGGATGAATTAGTAAGTTTGGGATACACCGAAATACAAATATCCACTTTTCACGCATTTTGCCAGCGTTTGCTCGAAAATCACGGGTTAGACATCGGTTTGCCCAATCAATTCAAACTATTGACCCCAACCGACGCCTGGATGATGGTGCGAAAAAATTTCAATAAATTCGATTTAAATTATTATCGGCCGCTCGGCAATCCGGCCAAGCATATTCACGAACTACTTAAACATTTTTCCAAATGCAAAGACGAGCTCATTACTCCGCGGGAATATTTAGATTATGCGGAGGCGCAAAAATTGGACAGAGATTCTTCGACTCCGCTGCGCTTCGTTCAGAATGACAACAAGAAAGATGACGAGGAGATTGATGTGGCGCGATTGACCGAAGTGGCGAACGCGTATCATGTGTATAATCAATTATTACTGGATAACAACGCGCTTGATTTTGGGGATTTGATCTATTACACCATAAAATTATTGCGCGAACGGCCGAATATTTTAAACATTTTACAAAAAAAATATAAATTTATTTTGGTGGATGAATTTCAGGATGTAAACTGGGCGCAGTATCAGCTCGTGCAAATGATCGCCGGAGATCATGGTCAGCTCACAGTTGTAGGCGACGATGATCAAAGTATTTATGCTTTTCGCGGGGCGAGCGTGAGCAATATTATGCGCTTCAAAGAGGATTATCCCGAGGCCAAGGAAATTGTTTTGATCGAGAATTATCGCTCCCGTCAGCAAATTTTGGATAAAGCTTATGAATCGGTGCAAAATAATAACCCCGATCGACTGGAAGTAAAGTTGAAAATTGACAAGCGACTGATTGCTTGTAACAATAAGCAAAGATCGAAAGACGGAGTCGAAGGAAATGCTGTCTGCCACATTCACTCCGACACCTTGGAAAACGAAGCCAGGGAAGTGGTGGCGGAAATTATTCGTCTCAAGTCGATTGACCCCGATTCAGTTTGGGATGATTTCGCCATCCTCGTTCGCGCCAATTCGCATGCCGAGCCATTTATTTCTCGACTGGAAGCAGTCAAGATTCCTTACGAATTTTTAGCTTCAGCCGGATTGTATCGTCAGCCGATTGTGCTTGATTGTGTGAACTTTTTAAAGTTAATCGACAATTATCACGAATCAAGCGCGGTGTATCGCTTGTTGGCCGCGCCTTTTTGGCATTTTAGCGAACGCGATTTACAATTAGTCACCAATTACGCGAAAAAGAGATCAGTTTCCTATTATGAAGTTCTTCGGCAAGCAGGCGCCGTCAAGTTGGCCGATGACGGTCAAAGTATTGCTAATAAATTACTCGAATTAATCAGCGTCGGCGCGCAATCAGCGCGCGTCGAGAAGCCTTCAACCGTGCTTTATCAATTTTTGTCCGCGAGCGGATATTTGGAATATCTGACCAAAGAGGAAAATGCCGGTCACCGTCAAGTAATTCGCCAAATATATCAACTCAAGCAATTTTTCGATTACCTTCAAAAATTTGAAGCGCAAAATATTGACGGCGCGAGTGTCGTGAATTTTTTGGATCATTATCAAATGGTGATTGATTCCGGCGAGAAAGGCGAGCTTTACATGCCCAATGACACACCGGATTCAGTCAATATCATGACCGCGCATGCTTCCAAAGGTCTGGAGTTTAAATATGTTTTTGTCGTAAATTTAGTCGAAGATCGCTTCCCCTCGCGCGATCGTAGTGAAGCGATCGAGATCCCGCTCGATCTTGTCAAAGAGCAGTTGCCGGAAGGGGATAGCCACCTCCAAGAAGAGCGGCGGTTATTTTATGTCGCGATGACGCGCGCCAAAGAAAAGCTATATTTAACGAGCGCGAGCGACTATGGCGGAGCGCGCGCCAAAAAAATCAGCCGATTTTTAAACGAAATCGGATATAGCTCTGATAGTAAAAAAGTAAAAAACAAAATTGAAACAAAAATAATCACGCCAATCACTCGATCCAATGACGATCGTGAGGGCGAGATCGCATACGAATTGCCGTCGGCGTTTTCTTTTTCCCAAGTAAAGGCTTATGATACTTGTCCGTATCAATATAAACTATCCAATATTTTACATATCCCCACCCGCGGTAGCGCCAGTTTTAGTTTTGGTCAAACAATCCATGGTACCCTGCAGGAATTCTATATCCGCGTTCAGCAACTAAACTCCGCTCAACAAAATTCCTTGTTTGATCAGTCCGTCGCCAAAGAGATGCCGGTGAGCGGGGGAGTAAAAACCCCCTCCTTGGATGAGCTGTTGATGATTTATGAGTCCAAATGGATTCCGGACTGGTATCAGGATAAATTTCAACGAGAGAAATATTTTGACGAGGGAAAAAAGTTATTAAGAACATTCTTCAAAAACAACGAATCGAACTGGACAATACCGGCACGCCTCGAGGGCTGGTTTAATATAAAAATTCAGGGCCATTCTCTGCGCGGCCGCATCGATCGCATTGACCAGCTACCGGACGGTACTTTGGAAATCGTTGATTACAAAACCGGAAAAAGCAAGGAAAAATTGGCCGCTGACGACAAGGACCAGTTGCTTTTGTATCAAATCGCCACCAGCCAACTACCCGAATACCACCACCTCGGCAAAGTGACCAAATTGACTTTTTATTATGTAAACGATGATGTTAAGTTATCGTTTATCGGATCAGAAAAGGAAATTATTAAAATTGAGTCAAAAATCGCAACGATTATTGAGAAAATTCAGACCCGTGATTTCAAAGCCACTCCCGGAGAACATGTTTGCAAGCACTGCGATTTTCGTGATATTTGCGAATTTAAGCGTTAATTTTGGCTATTTCTTATCCCTTGCCAACTGTCTTCAATTGAGCTAAAATACAACAATATACTAAATCCGTATCATATGACTCTGCGTCAATACTTGATTCTTATGTCGGTCGGCACTTTTATCTGTTGGGCGACCTGGTTGTTCATCGTATTTTCTATCGATCCGGCGACAGCCGGTAGTATGGGTCTATCCTTTTTTTACTTGAGCTTGTTTTTATCGCTGGTCGGATCATTTTCCGTGATTGTTTTTTTATTGCGTCGTTTGGTGATCAAAAATAATGAAGTGATTTTTCGTCATGTCAAAAGAACATTTCGACAAAGTGTCTTGGTATCATTATTGTTGATATTTGCCTTATTTTTGATGCAATGGCGTCTGCTCGCTTGGTGGAACGCCGGGTTATTATTGGCTTTGTTTATTATTTTGGAAACTTTTATTTTTACCAACCGTCGCTATCGCAATGATATCTATGTGGGACAATTTGAGAAATAAATTTCGCAAAGAAATCGGGATCGACCTCGGCACGGCCAATACACTGCTATATGTGAAGGGCCGTGGTATTGTAATTAATGAACCGAGCGTGGTGGCGGTCAATACGCGCACTGAGCAAATTCTCGCGGTGGGCAATGAAGCCAAGGACATGCTTGGAAAAACTCCGCCTCATATTATCACGACTAAGCCCCTCACCAATGGGATCATTTCCGATTTTGAGGTAACGGAAAAAATGTTGCGTTTTTTTATTTCCAAGATTTCCGAAGAAGGATACGGATTATTTTCGCGGCCGCGCGTGGTGATCGGCGCCCCGCTTAATGTCACCGAGGTAGAAAGAAAAGCGATTGGCGACGCGATCAAAAACGCCGGAGCGCGCGAAGTATGGATCGTGGAAGAGCCGATGGCGGCCGCCATCGGCACACGCATGCCCATTCGCGAGCCGGTCGGAAACTTCATCATTGAAATCGGCGGTGGCACCACCGAAATCGCGGTGATCTCGCTCGGCGGCATCGTGATTTGGAAATCGATTAAAATCGCCGGCGAAGAGTTAAATCGTAATATCATGCAATACGCGCGTGATAACTTCAATTTATTATTAGGCGAACGCCAGGCCGAAGAAATCAAAATAAAAATCGGGTCGGCGATTGAGCTCCCCGAGCGCATGGAGTATCCGATGCGCGGGCGCGATATGATCACCGGACTGCCGAGAGAAATAATGATTAACGATACTCAAGTGCGGGAAGCGATGATCAAGTCATTGCGGGTCATTGTGGACAACATCAAATCCACCTTGGAAATTTCTCCACCCGAATTGGTCGCCGATATTCATGAGCGCGGTCTTTTGCTTTCCGGCGGGGGGGCGCTTTTGCGCGGCATTGACCAGCTCATCGCGCGCGCCACCGAGGTGCCGGTGCGCATTACCGATGATCCTTTGACGGCCGTTGTGCGTGGCGCCGGCATACTGCTCGATGACCGCGACTTGCTTTTAGAAGTCGGAACATTGATGACCTGATAATTTATGAGAATCAATGAAAAACAGAAGACCTACTATTATTTATGTTTCTTTTTAATCATTATCATCGCTGGGCATTATTTGGGTTGGATAAACTGGATTGAGAATGGCGCTCGTGGTTTGATGGTTCCGTATATAGCAAAAATTCAAGCAATCTCCCATTTAAACAGAGTTTCAAGCGCCGGCCATGATTTCACTGCGACCGCTTGTTCCATGGTTGATGAAAATATTTCCGCCGCTAAAATTAAATTATTGGAAACAGAAAATACGGAATTAAAAAAATTATTGGATTTTCGCGATAGCAATAAATCAAAATGGATTACGGTAGCCGTACTTGGAAAAGGGTTGGATAACACGGCCAATAATATCATTATCGCCGGGGGTGACCGTGACGCTATCAAAGTTGGGCAGCCCGTGATCGCCGGTGCCGGGGTTTTGGTGGGCAGAATCGTTAAAACTACCGACAACATTGCGATTGTTCAGCTGATAAACGATAGTCGATTTAATATTTCCGGTTTAATTACGAACAAAGACGGTAGTTTGGGGATCGTGACCGGCGGCTATGGCTTGTCGTTGCGCATGGAATTGATTCCGCGCAATGAGGTGGTCGCGGTGGGAGAGTCGGTGGTAAGCGGCGGGCTGGAGTCGGATTGCCCGCGCGGTTTGATGATCGGCACGATCGCGGTGGTGGAAAACGAGGCCTACAAACCATTTCAACAAGCGGTATTGACGCCCGCGATGGATGTAAAAAATATTTCCGCAGTCAGTGTTCTCGTGGCTATTTAATTTTAGCGCATGATTTTCTCCGGTAAAATTTTCCGCGCCGCTCTTTTTATGTGTCTTAGCGCCGCTATATTGTTGGCGCACATTTTTTTAGTCAGTGTAGCGCCTTATCCGTATAACAGCGTAAATATTATCATTGCTTCGGTCCTGTGGTTGATATTGATTTTTGGAAAACAAAGCGCCATTTGGATGGTTGTTCCGGTTGGATTTTGTTTGGAATTATTTAGTGTTGTCCCTTTTGGGTTGATTTTAACATCACTAGTGCTAAGCTTGTCAATCATGGGGTGGCTGATGTTGCATTTTTTTACTAATCGATCGTTATATATTGTTGTTTTATCCGCTTTTTTCGCGATCATTTTGTATCGATCAATATTCATATCAGGATTACTACTCCTTGATTATTGGCAAATTCGCGATCTGTCGCCAAACAATGGCGCGCTGGTTGGAATTATTTACGAATTGATTTTTACGCCGATTTTATTGCTGTTTGTTTATGCCTTGTCGGGTATATTAGTGAGGCGATTTCGACCTGAATATATCAATTTTCATTCAAGAGGTAATTATGGCCAAATCACCAAATCCTTTTGGCGTTTTTGACAATTTTGAGGATATTGGAGATGTCAAGGGGAGATATAGTAAGGGCTGGGTCGAAGAGTCGATTTTAATCGAAGAGGATATCACATCCATTCGCGCCGGTAATAATCGCTCCTCCAATAACTATTTAGGCGTCAGCATCGGCCGGCGCCAAATTTTGTATTTTTCAATGGTAGTTGGGATAGGTGTAATTTTGATTTTAGCGCGCTTATTTTTTTTACAAATTTTAAACGGCGCGAATTATCGAAATTTAGCCGAGACAAATCGCGTTCGGATCATGCCTATTCCGGCCGAGCGTGGAATTATTTACGATTGTTTTGGCAAAGAATTGGTGCAAAATGTGCCCAGTTTTTCTTTGGTAATCAAACCGCGTGATTTGCCCAAAGACAGAGATGAACGAGAGATGGCTTTGAGACGCGTGGCGGTAATGGCTAATATGAGCTTTGAGCAGATCAAAGATTTGTCGCGCCAATATGAGGCGCACGGTTATGAATCTTTTGTCGTCAAAGAAAACTTAGACCATCTTACCGCGTTAAAGTTATTCGTTCAAAATTCGGATTTGCGCGGCGTCGCGATCGAAAGTGGCACCAAACGAAGTTATCCGGTCGTGTTTTCAAATCCGGCCATATCGCATCTATTGGGATATGTGGGTAAATTATCGATCAACGAGCTTAATCTTTTTAAAAGTGCGGGTTATTTATCCAATGATGAAATCGGCAAATCCGGCTTGGAAAAAGAATATGAAATGGCTTTGCGCGGACGATATGGAAAGGAAAAAATCGAAGTTGACGCGGCCGGACGCAAACAAAATGTTTTGGCGCAAGATAAGCCTACTCCCGGGGACAATTTGTATTTAACCATTGATTTGGAGGCGCAAATTGAGCTTGAGAATATTATTATTAAGCGCCTTCGGGAATTAAAGAAGAGTCGGGCGGTCGGAGTGGCTTTAAACCCCCAAACCGGCGACATCCTGGCCATGGTTAGTCTGCCCGCGTTTAATAATAATGATTTTTCGGGCGGTATCGGGAGCGATGTTTATCGCGCCTACCTCGCCAATTCCGATCAGCCATTATTTAATCGCGCCATCGGCGGTGTCTACCCATCGGGATCGACTATCAAGCCGGTAATCATTGCGGCCGCGCTCGAAGAAAATATAATAACCAAAAATACTACGGTCAATAGCGTGGGCGGTATCCATGTTGGCAAGTGGGCATTTAGGGATTGGAAGGCGGGAGGACACGGCGTCACCAACGCAGTTAAAGCGATCGCTTGGTCGGTCAACACATTTTTTTATTATGTCGGCGGTGGCTACGGAAATTTTGTTGGGCTGGGCGCCGAACGACTCGTCAAATATTTGAGATTATTCAATTTGGGCCAGCTTACCGGCATCGATATCCCGGGCGAAAGACCCGGTTTTGTGCCGAGTCCCGATTGGAAAGAAGCCACTAAAAAGGAACAGTGGTATGTCGGCGATACTTACAATTTGTCAATTGGTCAAGGTGACTTATTGGTCACTCCGCTTCAAGTAGCCGTGTGGACAGCGACTATCGCCAATGGAGGATCAATCGTAACTCCGCATTTGGCTGATCGATTTGTAAACGAAGCTACCAACAGTTCGACCCGATTATCGTTTCCGTCTAAAATGAAAAACGTTGTTTCAAACAGCAGTATTATGGTATCAAGACAAGGAATGCGCGAGTGTGTACTTGCCGGTAGCTGCCAAATACTTAAGTATTTGCCCTTTTCAGCGGGTGGTAAAACCGGCACCGCGCAGTGGAATAGTAATCGCCCCGCTCACGCTTGGTTTACCAGTTTCGCCCCGTATGAAAACCCGCAAATTGTCGTATCGATTCTTGTGGAAGAGGGTGTCGAAGGAAGCACGGCTGCCATGCCGATCGCGCGTGACTTTCTAAGTTGGTGGGGAAAAAAATACTTAAAATAATTTTTATGATCAGTGTGATTATCCCTGCCTTTAATCACGCGCATACTATGCGCCAGTGTTTGCGTTCTATCGAAAAACAAACCTATCGACCGCTTGAGGTGATCGTGGTCAACGATGGCAGTACCGATAATTTCGCGATTGAAATAGATAAAATTAAAAAAGAAATTTCGTTGCCGATAATCATGCTTAATCAAAAAAATTCGGGCGGACCGGCGGCGCGCAACCGCGGTTTTCGCGAGTCCAAGGGAGATATGATAGTATTTTGGGATGCCGATGTGGTCGCCGTGCCGACCATGCTTGAAAAAATGCATCAAGCCCTTTTGGAAAATCCCAATGCAAGCTACGCCTACTCGCGATTTAAATTTGGCTGGAAAACTATCCGTAGTTTGCCCTTTGACACTGATCAATTGCGCCGTGTCAATTATATTACCGCTACATCGCTCATCAGGCGCGCGGATTTTCCCGGTTGGGACGAATCG
>JBAYHH010000027.1:0-9202 GCA_041666265.1 Candidatus Magasanikiibacteriota bacterium
GTGCGGTTCTGGATGCACGGACAGTATTTGGGGACGCAACGAGTTAAAAATACCGATCTGCCCTTTGTTCACTTTTAAAGTTTAAATTGTGGGAAAATGTTCACTTTTAAATTTTAGCTAACACCATCCACCTGTGGATAAATACAACCCAAAACATATTGACAAAAACCACTAAATTTGATAGTATATATTTAGGTATCAATCTGTGATCACATTCGTCTAAGACGATGTTACAAAACCCCCGCAAGGGGCGTTTTGTTTTGTTATATTTTGTGATACAATATCGCCGGCGGAGAAAATGGAGAGCATTTTCTGCCGGTCGCAGGACACAGATTGATACCCTGCTGATTCGTCGCGAGACGGATGTGGTTCGACTCCACTACTCTCCGCCGCTAAAAACAATCTGCCCCCGCAGGTTGTTTTTATTACAAAAAAATTCGCTCCGGAAACCCGAAGCGAATTTTTTGTCTATTGAGACGATGATTATTTTTTTTCTTCAACTTTTTCCTCGGCTTTTTCCGCCGGTTTTTCATCGGCCTTGGCTTTCTTTTCCACGACGCGTCCGGCTTTGCCTTTCACGCCCGCGACTTTGAGTCCAAGACGGTGTTCGGCCGGTTCGAGCGACACGATTTCAAATTCCGCGTCTTGGCCGATTTTAAATTTATCCGCGATGTTAGCGATCGGCTCATCGGACAATTCCGAGATGTGCGCGAGGCCGTGGATTTCTTTATCAAGAGCCACCATGAGACCGAACTGTTCGACCTTCACGATTTTGCCCTTAACTTTATCGCCCACTTTATACTTATCTTTCACTTTCTTCCACGGATCGTCTTGAGTGCGTTTGACCGAGAGATAGATCTTGGAGCGATCGAGTTGGATGATTTGCGCTTTGATTTGGTCGCCCACTTTGAGGATGTCGCGCGGGTGATCGATTCTCTGCCAAGCGATTTCGGAGATGTGCACGAGACCCTCGAGGCCTTCGCCAAATTTGACGAACGCGCCAAACGAAGTCAGGGCGGAAATCTCGCCATCGACAGTATCCCCGACTTTGTATTGTTCGAGCACCGCTTTTTGGCTGTCTTCCCAGACAGCGCGCTCGGACACGATCAATTTTTCTTCTTTTTCATCGACATCAATCACTTTCACTTCGAGTTCTTTGCCGACCATTTCACGCAATTTTTCCAAAATGCGATTTTTGTCGCCACCGGCCACGCGCGGATAATTATCCGGGCTAAGCTGGGATACCGGCATGAAGCCCGGCACCGCTTCGACTTGCATGAGGAGACCGCCTTTGTTGGCCGAAGTTACTTTGGCCTTGATGGTCAAGCCGTCTTTCATCAGTTTGCGCATCTTGTCCCACACGCGTTGAGAGCCGGCCAAACGGAAAGATAATTCCATTTCACCATTTTCATTTTCGAGCTCAAGCACCGTGCCTTCGACTTCCGCGCCCACTTGCAAGTTGGCATATTCGCGCGATTCGCCGAAAAGCTCGGTCCCGCGGACGATACCAATCAAAACGCCTCCGATATCCAATCGCACTTCCCGGCGATCGGCGGAGATTACTTTTCCTTTGACGAGGTCGCCTACTTTAGGCATATCGCCCGCGTATTGCGCGAGCAGGGATTTGAAATCCGATCCATCGTCCTCGGTGGCTTTGACCACTTTTTCTTTTTTGGTTTTGTCTGTTGCCATATTAAAAAAATACCGCTTATCCCGCTGATCTCGATACGAGGGCGGGTGCTGTCCACTAAATCGGGACGGCTTGTTTAGGGGTAAATTGTGATACCAGTATAGCACGATTTGGGGATTTGTCAAGACCGCCATTTCGTGGCCCAAGCTTATCCACACCCGCTCACATTTCACCCGGTTTCACCCCTTGTTTTCAACATCAAAAAATGGTAAAATATTACCATCTCAATTCGCTTATTTTTAATATTTGATAATCGAAATGAGTGAGGATATGGACAAATTTATTTGAAAATATCCGAGCGAATGAGATTATATCGTAGATATCTTTTCTTTTTGATATTTCATTTTTGATATATTGTCTATGCACCTCCAATGGCTCGGCCAAACCTGCGTCAAACTCCAGACCAAAAACTTCGATGAAGATGTAGTGATTCTCATCGACCCCTATCGCCCGGCCAAGGGCGAGTTTCCCCGCAGTTTTTCTCCGCAGATCGGATTTTTTTCGCACGGCACCGATGAGGCGGTCACGCTGTCGCAAAATCCGTTTGTCCTCGACACTCTCGGTGAATGTGAGACCAAGGGCGTGATGGTGTATTCGCTCCCCGGGGGCGACAATAATCTTATTTTTAAAATCAACGCCGAAGGATTAAATATCGTGCACCTCGGCAAAATGAAGAAAAAAATCGAAAACGGCGATTTGGAAAAAATCGGCTCGGTGGATATTTTATTTTTGCCGGTGGGCGGAGGCGAGTATCTGTCGCCCGAGGACGCGGTAGCGATCGTCACCGAGCTCGAGCCGCGCATCGTGATCCCGATGGCCTATGAGTGCGACACCGACCCCAAAGCCCTACCCGTGAGCGCCTTCATCAAAGAGATGGGGCTGAAACCCGAAGCGACCGACAAAAAAATAATTATCAAACAAAAAGATTTACCGCAAGACGAAACCAAGATGTATATCTTGGAAAAAAATTATTAGTATGCCAAAAAAAGGAGCGACCAAAAAAACCCGCGCGAAAAAAAATAAACCGGTGGCCGAGATGCCGAGTTTGATTTTTTCCGAAAGCAAAATCACGGAAACACCGTCCCACACCCCAAACACCGAAACACAACCCGACCAAAGCGCCGAAGAAAAATTTTTTGCCCATTACCAAAAATATAATCTAAACAGCGCGTCGCATCGCTGGATGTGGGCGGGCGTGATCATTTTTGCCCTATCGATCGCGACCCTATGGGGAGTGGCTATCCACTACCGCATCACGAGCGTGCGCTGGGGTGACACCGCCAAATCCGGTATTGTCGCCAGCGCGCAAAACAGCTGGAATCAAATCTTTACCGAAACCCAGAAAAAAGAAAATTTTAAAAAACAAGTCACCCAATTACTCGCCGAGCTGGCCATCGCCAATAGCGCGAGCACGACCGCAGTCGTAGCCACGCCGACCTCGACTACCTGGACGACTTCGTCCACTATTATTTCGACTACTACCTCGACCACTCCTTAAATAATTTTATTTATGCAAAACAAACTGGTACTGTCCGCGCTTCCGACCGGCAAACTGTCCGACGCGCCCATCGTGGAGGAAATGCAAAAATCATATTTGGAATACGCCATGAGCGTGATCATCTCGCGCGCCCTGCCTGATGTGCGTGATGGTCTCAAACCGGTGCACCGTCGCATCCTTTATGGTATGTGGAATATCGGCCTGCGCCACACCGCCAAATATCGCAAATCCGCCCATGTGGTCGGTGAAGTGATGGGTAAATACCACCCGCACGGCGACTCTTCGATCTACGAAGCCATGGTGCGTATGGCTCAAGAATTTGCCATGCGCGAAACGATGGTGGACGGACAAGGAAATTTTGGTTCGATGGACGGGGATTCTGCCGCCGCCATGCGTTACACCGAGGCCCGCCTTGACTCGATCGCCGAGGAGATGCTTTTGGATATTGAAAAAAATACCGTCAGCTTTATCCCCACTTACGACGGCACCCACAAAGAGCCGACCGTGCTTCCGGCCAAACTCCCCAATCTCCTCCTCAACGGCACCATGGGCATCGCGGTCGGTATGGCCACCTCCGTCCCCCCGCACAATCTCGCCGAGCTGTGCGACGGCATCACTCACCTCATCGAGCACCCCAAAGCGACCGTCGAAGATTTATTTGAATTCATCAAAGGACCGGACTTCCCCACCGGCGGTATCATTTACAACAAAAAAGACATTCTCTCCGCCTATGCCACCGGCCGTGGTAGCATTGTGATGCGCGCCAAGGCCGAGATTAACGAGGTCAAGGCCGGCCAATTTCAGATCATCGTCACCGAAGTACCCTACAATGTAAATAAATCTGAAATGATCGAAAAAATCGCTGTCCTGGTGCAAGAGAAAAAAATCGAGGGCATCAAAGACATTCGCGATGAATCCAACAAACACGGCGTGCGCGTGGTGGTCGATCTAAAAAAAGATTCCTATCCGAAAAAAATCCTCAACCAACTTTTCAAACTGACAGCGCTTCAATCCAGTTTTCACTCCAACATGCTCGCGCTCGTCGATGGCATCCAACCGCGCGTGCTCAACCTCAAAAATATTTTGGAAGAATTCGTGAAGCATCGCCAAATAGTGATCCGTCGCCGCACCGAATTTGATCTGGAAAAAGCCAAAGATCGCGCTCACATCCTCGAAGGCCTAAAAATGGCGATCGACAAAATCGACGCGGTAATCAAAACCATTCGCGCCAGTCAAGACAAAGACGAGGCGAAGACAAATTTGATGAGTAAATTCAAGTTCACCGATCGTCAGGCCACCGCCATCCTCGAGATGAAACTGCAGCAACTCGCCAACCTTGAGAGTCAAAAAATCGAAGACGAACTCAAAGAAAAAAGATTGCTCATCAAAGAACTCGAATCAATCTTGAGCTCGGAAACCAAAATCCTCGGCATCATCAAAACCGACATCGCTGAGCTCAAAGCCAAATACGGCAATCCGCGTCGCACTCAGATCGTCGCGCACGGGGTCAAAGAATTTACCACCGAAGACCTCATCCCCAATGAGCCCACCATCATCATGATGACCACCGACGGCTATATCAAACGCTTGCCGCCGGATACTTTCCGCCAGCAATCGCGCGGTGGCAAAGGCGTGATCGGCGTGACCACCAAAGAAGAAGAAAGCGTGCAACAACTGATCACCGCCAACACCCACGACAACATGTTGTTTTTCACCAATCGCGGACGCGTTTTCCAACTGATGACCTACGACATTCCGCAGGCCAGCCGCACCGCCAAAGGCCAGGCGATGGTAAATTTCCTCCAACTCGCTCCCAATGAGCGCGTGGCCGCCGTGCTCTCGCTCGCTGATCTGGCCAACATCAAATACCTGACTATGGTGACCACCAAAGGCCTCATCAAAAAAAGTGCTTTGGAGGATTTTGCCAATGTGCGCCGATCCGGCCTCATCGCTCTCAAACTCAAGACTGACGACAATCTCGAATGGGTGCGCGCCACTGATGGCAACGACGAGATCATGATCGCCACCAAAAAAGGGATCGCGATTCATTTCAAAGAAAGCAATGTCCGATCAATGGGCCGTACCGCCGCCGGCGTGCGCGGCATCCGCCTGCACTCTACCGACGAAGTGATCGCTATGGACATCGTGGATCCCAAAAACAAATCGCTCGAATTTTTGTCGATCGGTGAAAACGGTGTCGGCAAACGCACTCCGATCGCCGAATACAAAGTCCAAGGTCGCGGTGGATCGGGCATCAAGACGGCCAACATCACCGAAAAAACCGGCAATCTCGTCTTTGCCCAAGTGGTGGATAGCGTCGAATCAGCCGAAAAAGATCTGATGATGATGTCGACCAAGGGGCAAGTCATTCGCTTGCCGTTCAAATCCATTCCTTCATCCGGTCGCGCCACCCAAGGCGTGCGCCTGATGCGATTTAAAGAAGACGGCGACAAAGTGACCAGCGTGACGATGCTATAATAATTTATTTTTAATTTTAATAATATGGTCAATCGCGAACGCCAACCACTGCGAGGAGTTGCTTCAACAGTACCCATTTGGGAAAGGGTGCAAAATAAAAGTGAAGCCAAGGCCAGATCAACCCAGGATCCGATGGCTCGAAATATTTCATCTGATTTAGATGAATTCAAAAGACAGCAGACCGCTAAGGCGCAAGCTGAACGCGACCAACTCGATAAACTCAACCGACAATTCACTGGACGCAAATCTGCATAAAAAAATTACAAGCAAAAGACAGGGTTTGGCCCTGTCTTTTTTGTTGAAAACTGGTGCCCTCGGCGCGAATCGAACGCGCATCGCATCCTTCGGAGGGATGTATTCTATCCATTGAACCACGAGGACAAAAATCTATATCATCCGCCGCAATCTCCGCAAAATCCGATAAAGCCAATACATCTTTTTTTCAATAATTATATCTACCGTCCCGGGAGAAATCGCGATGTCCCCGCCAAAGCCCATTTTAAATCTCGTGATACCGGCATATTTATGCTTAGGATCATAAACATAATCCCCGCCCTGATCGCGCGCGCCGGGCGCAATCCCAAAAAAATCATAATATTTATAGCCGCCGGCTTTCCCCATCTTTATCCCCTCCCATTGCAATAAATACGGCGCCATCAATTGTCGGCTCGCGTAATCCGACGCGCCAAATAAATAAGTAAAAGTGTCGCCAAAACCAACAAATACCGCAGTGGCCACCGGCCGATCGCTGTCGTAGGCCACGAGTTGCCGACTGATGTTCGATTCCAAAATTTTGGCGTAGTGTTTGTTTGGATGCAAATGAAATCCATCGCGTTTTCCGGTTTGCCTCATCAGCTCCATCAATATTTTTATATCTTTCACTTCCGCAATGCGCAAATTTTTCTTTTGCGCCAAATGAATATTGTATCTGGTTTTGGCATGCATCTCTGCGAGAAGCGCTTCTTTGGTTTTATTTAAATCCAAAAGCACGGTCGCTCTCGGATTGACATCTGCCACCGGCGCCACCGGAAAATTAACGCGCACCAGATCATAGGTCGGCTCGACCCGCGCGAATATTAATTTGTTGAGGCGAAAAAATTCCTTAAAATTGGTAATGATCCCGCCGGTATAATTTTTGGCCAGCACCGGCCCTTTGGGGGCAAATGAATATGTCCATCCGTTTAGCAAACGATGATGTATTAGTTGGATCTGCGCCACTATTTTACCTTCAAATTCAAACACATATCGTTCCACTTCCCGGCCTTCGGCGCGCAAAATTTCACCCCACTCGAATGATTGGGGAAACTGATTGTGATTGGTCTCACTCACGATCCAACCATTCCACTGTTCTTTATTTTTCGATAGTGTCATTTTCATATCCCAATATTCATCGATAAGATAAACTCATCTTAACCCATTTTAACGCAAATGGCAATAGTTTAGGTCGTGCGCGATATCTGTGGCAAACCCAAGCCCGCCCCCTTGCCAAAACCGATTATTTATGGTATAGTAATTATCGCAAAGTCACAATTTTGATTTTTGCTTTTTGAATTTTAATTTAATCATATGGGTCTTCCCGGTCATCGCCGAACCAGTTCGGACAAACGCAAACGCAGTGCTCATTTCGGCCTCAAAGAAATCAACTCGGTGAGCTGTCCGAAATGCGGCCAAGCGAATGTTTCGCATCGCGTTTGCGCTTTTTGCGGCACCTACAAAGGCCGTCAAGTACTAAACTTGGATCGCCGCGCCGCTCGCGCTCATCGCGCCGCCAAGAAAAAGAAGTAAAATATGTCTTCTCGTCATCTCGCCCGTTCGATCGCCATGCAAACATTGTTTGAATGGGATTTTCGCGGCCAACCGACCGCCGGATTGCCGGCTATTTTAGAGCGCAATCTTCGCGAATTTGGTCCGAGCCTGGACGAAAGTAATTTTTCCAGAGAGCTTATCGACGGCGTTGTCGATCACCAAACGGAAATCGACGAACTGATCGCCCATTACGCGCCGGAGTGGCCGATTGGTCAAATCACCATTGTTGATCGTAATATTTTGCGCATCGGCGTTTACGAACTCAAAATCGCGCGCAATGTCCCGCCCAAAGTGGCCATCAACGAAGCGATTGAGCTCGCCAAAAGTTTTGGCGGTCCGTCATCGGGCAAATTTGTCAACGGCGTCTTGGGCTCAATGTTTAAAGACATTCCGGCCACCGAAAACACCGAACAACCCAAATAATTAATAACATTTTGTCCTCTTAGTTTTTGAGTAAAAATAAGAGGATAAGATGGTAGACATATCTCTTATGAAAAAACATCCGATCATGGAAAATCCCGAGGTCGTAGCCAAAAATTTTGGATCGATTCAAGAAAAAATCGGAATAAAATTCAAACGGCCGGAATATCTGGTGCAGGCTTTTATCCACCGGTCATATCTCAACGAGCACCGCGATTTTGGCCTCGGCCACAACGAACGCCTGGAATTTTTGGGAGACGCGGTGGTGGAACTGATCGTCACTGAATTTCTTTTTAATGAATATGGCAATCCGGAAGGCGAGCTCACCAACTGGCGGGCGGCTCTCGTCAATGCCAAGATGCTCGCGAGCGTGGCCTATGAGATCGGCATGGAGCCTTATTTATTCCTTAGCCACGGCGAATCCAAAGACGCCGGCACCAAAGCCCGCGACTATATCATGGCCAACCTATTCGAGGCGGTAGTAGGCGCGATCTATCTCGATCAGGGCTATGATGTCACCGCGCAGTTTATCACGCGCTGGGTGATCACCAAATTACCCATAGTGCTCGAAATGGGGTTATATATGGATGCCAAGAGCCGTTTCCAAGAATCAGCGCAGGAACTGATGGGCGTGACTCCGACCTACCGAGTGATCGAAGAAAGCGGCCCTGATCATGTGAAAAATTTCACCGTGGGCGTATTTATCGAAAAAGAAATGATTGCCACCGGCCAGGGTTCGAGCAAACAAGAAGCGCAAACCGAAGCGGCCGAAGCCGGATTGAAAATCAAAGGCTGGAAAGGTCCAAAAATACAAATTTTCAAAAAACAAAATGGCGACCCGATCTAATCTCGGGCATGGGTTGGTAGCTCAGCTGGTAGAGCAGCTCCCTCTTAAGGAGACGGTCCAGGGTTCGATCCCCTGCCGACCCACACAGATGCACTCGCTCTCATAGTTCAGCGGATAGAATATCAGGCTTCGAACCTGAAGACAGGGGTTCGACTCCCTTTGAGAGCACCAACAAAAAATACGCCGATTGGGCGTATTTTTGTTTTAAACTTGAGTTAGGCCGCCAGGTCTTCGATAATTCCGGTGACAGCGATTGCCTGTTCGAAATATTCCCGATTATACGGTGAATTTTTGTCAAAATTTTCCGCCGAAATTAATTCCTTAATGAAATTTTCTTTAACTTCTTCCAATTCAGCGATGGCCGCGTCGCGGCTCGCGATATCATTGCCGACCGCCAATAGCACAAACGGCTGATCGGCTGAAAATCTATAACCAAAACCATGAACGCCAAAAGCCAAAGTCA
>JBAYHH010000028.1:0-8411 GCA_041666265.1 Candidatus Magasanikiibacteriota bacterium
GCCTTTAAACGCATTTTGACATTTTATCTCGCCCGGTTTGAGCGTGGCACTCTCCACCGGAGGCGGCGGGTTGCCAGCCGGTATCCATTTACTGACGGCGGGGTGGGTATACCAGCCTTTGCGACCGTCCGGTTTGCCCCACAGAGTAAAAGTAAGTTGTTGACGATGATAATCAATATCGGTTTGAAGCAATAAATAACCACCGGTGTCATTAATAAATTTGAGGTCTAAAATCGGCTCGTAAAGACTGGCGTCAGTGCCGGGATTACCATTGACCGGATCGGCATAATAGCTGACCACGAGCGAATGATTGTGACGCTCGGTAATGGGCATGCCCGAGTTCATCGCCATGCGAAATAATGTCGTGCCGATCTGACACATACCGCCGCCGATTTCTTTTTGAATTTTATCGCCCTTGATCACCTCCTCCGGTAAAAATCCATTTTCCGAGGTAAAAGGACCGGCGTATTTGATGGCCGAAAACTCCTCGCCCGGCGCGATGATCACGCCATTGAGACGACCGACGGCATTGGCGATATTCTTGATGCGATTGCTGTGACTGTCTTTGAAGGTGGAGATGCCGGTACCGATTATATCAGCGATCCCCAAATCATTGACATTGGAAAGCTTTATATTCGGCTCCACGACAGCCACGATCACACTGACCGTTTTGGCTGTTTCAAGCGGTCGAAAATTTCTCTCGACAAAAACTCGATTAAGATCCTCGAAAGTCCGATTGATATCCAATTTTTGTCCGGATTGACTGGCCAGAAATTCATTGACTCTCCCGTCGACCATGTTAAATTTGGCATCGCCGGCCGGCCGATCAATATATGACGACACTTGGTCGCTAAGATATTTTTTTACCAATTCCGCGTTTAATTGAAAAATCACCTTGCCATCGGCGACGCGCGTCGCTTCGATCCAATCGGACAATTGACCGACGCTCAGATTCCAATCATGACGCCACTGAGTTTGCGGATCGACAAAATTTATATTTAATCCGCCGTAAGAAAAGATTGACGCGAGTTCTTCTTGTTTGCCGACCAATTCACGACTGGTCAAGGTGGGTGAAAAAGAGCGCGTCGACACTGCTAATGGCACAAATGATAAACGCGTCAAATGATCCGACAATTGACCGGCGATTTCTTTGAGATCAAACATTTCACCCGAGGCGTCGCTTATCGTCTCATAAGCTCCGGTGGTGTTGTTTAAAATTTTTACATTGGCATTGTGGGGTGAATTTTCATAATGAGACAGTTCGGCGCGCAATATTTCATCCAATTTCTGCTCTTCCAAGATTGTCGGCGCGAATATGTCTCTCTTTATCAAAAAAACCAACAACGGATCAATCAAATTTCGAACCAACGACTGATTTGATCTCCCGACGGATAACGCGGTTTGAGCAAACTTATCGCTGTCTAATTTGAACAGCTCTATCGTACTGTCGCCTTCCACCAAAATCGAATTTAGTTTAAAAGTGCCGGTCACGACTTCGTTTTCCACGATCTGCACGATTTGTCCTTCTTTAGATAATTTGTCGTTGAGTGTCTCAATAAAATTTTTGAGGTCCGGATAACTCATACCGCTTAGATGATAGCCGCCCACATATACTCCGGGATAAACCCGATCCGCGTATCCCCGCGCGTAAAGCATGGCCGATCCGGCCAAAATCGCGATAAACGCAAAACCGCCGCCAAAAATAAATAGCAACGGCTTGAGCCAGCTTTTTTTCGGTTTAAACATAGAAAATTTACCGATCCATTCAGTGAAGTTCATATCAATATTATACCGCAATATAATATAATTGACAAATTTAGCGCAAGAGAAGAAATGAGTGCTATATCATGCTTTGATCGTTGGGCGCGGGCGCTTGATTATCAAACTTACTAAGCCTTGATTTATTATATAAAATCACGAAAGATACGGCCGCGAGCACAGAGCTCAAGATAAACGGCATGCTCACATGGGCCACAAACAAAGCTCCTCCCAAAAGCGGACCAATAATCATGGCGAGTGACATGATCGAAGCCATGGCGCCGAGCACCTCGCCTTTCCGCTCTCCGGCGTTGCCGATTACCTGGGAATTGATCACCACGCGTAAAATCGACTGACTAAACACCATACCGATCATGCCGGCAATAAATATTCCCAAATACGAACTGCTCATCAATAAAAATCCAACCGCGAATAATCCGGTCATAAATAATTCTAATCCGCGTTCGTTAAATTTTTTTAGCCAAAAATGCGACAATAGATACCCCTGATTCACGATCATGATGAGACCGACACATGTCATGAATAAACCGGACACAAATGACCCATACGAAAAAACTCGGCCTAAATATAACGCAAATACGGATTGCTGAATCGACACCGCTATTCCAAACAATAACCAGACAATGATTATCGGCAAAATTGCTTTATTTTTGATGGTGCGCAATATCGGTACGAATGGATTCACGGTTAATTTGCTTAGTTTACTGCGATTAAGATGAGACTCGCTCAAATTAAAAAAAGCGTTTAACATATTGAGAACGGCGAGCACGCCCACACACCAAAACGGAAACGATGGCGACACCGCGCTTAAAAGCCCGCCAATACCGGGACCAATCACAAATGCGGCTCCAAAAACGGCTCCGATTATTCCCAAATTCTTAGCGCGTTCTTTTTCATTGGATGCAATATCCGACAAATAACTCTGCGCCGTGGAAAAATTTCCAGCCGCCAGACCATCGATAATTCGTCCTAAAAATAATAAGTAAATATTGCGTGCGCTGGCAAATACCAACCAGCCGATTGCAGTACTCGCGATACTCAAAATCATGACCGGACGACGACCGATACGATCGGACAAAGCACCGAGCAAAGGCGCGCTAAAAAACGAAAAAAAGGCAAACGCGCCAAATAAGAGAGTCACTGTAAAATCAGAAACACCAAATGACTGGACATAAAAAGGCAAGGTCGGAATAATAATTCCCATCCCCAAAACATCTATAAACACCGTAGAGACAATGATAAATTTTTTGCGATCCATATAAAAATCAGATGGCGAGCTCGAGTTCGCCATCCGGTGCGGTGTGTAATCAACGATATCAGAACTGAAAAATAAACTATCTTACTGTATTAACCTAATTACAAACGACATAATGTAAATACTCTGTGGTTTTGTCTGCCTTGAAATCTCTGCTCTCGCTTTTATCAGCTTTAAATCTGTTATATTCTTTGGTAAAAACTCCGTATTTCCCACGCAAGCTCATAATTTCTTTAATATCGCCCGCACTCATCAAACCCTCGTTGTTGTAACTAAGAAAAATATATTTTACTTTAGATTTCAAAATCAAATCTTTGAAAGTTTTTTTAACTTGTGATTTTGAACAATAGAGAGATTTTTGACTTTCATACTCTCTTAAGCCGGTTTTACCGTGAATTTTCGGATTATCATATTTAGCGATAGTTTCTAAAATATGATAATTTGAAGCATACTGTCTGTGATTATACGGCGGGTCTAAATACAAAATATCACCCTCGATTTTTTCAACGACTTTATTTATATCTTCGTTATAAACCATATGATCTTGATCGTTAATAATCAATTCAGCTGGTTTAAGAACAAGACTGCTAAGAGCGGACTTCTTTAGCTTTTTTAGAAAAGCGCCGTAAACCGAGGCCGTATTGGCGTATTTATCAACCGATTCAAGAACAGTGGCAAGCAAAAAATAATATTCATTATCATTTATCAAACCCCGCTCTTTCCACTGCTCTATCTTTTTTCTTATCGCGTCACACCTCATCCCATTTTCATCTGAAAAATATAATCTTTCTACCGCTTTATTTTTTGTTCCACCAGAACAATAATTATTATAGATAAAACCCTTTTCGCCTTTTAGTTTTGCTAAATAATCACATACAAAGTTCTTCCTTTTTTTTATTTCAATATTTTTTAGCTCTGGAAATTCTTGAAATAATTTTGAGAAAGAAAATTCCTTATGATTGCCAACATAATGTCGGCTTAACACATAGCTGTAATATTGGATATCGTTCGCGATAACTTTATAACCTTTTCTTTTAAAATATGTTCCAACAGCCCCAGTACCAGCAAATAAATCACAAAAAACTTTATTTTTGGTATTCTTAACAACCTTATTGATAGATTCATCTAAAAACTCTACCAATGATAACTTCGAACCAATATAATTCATACTAATTATGTAACAACACTACAAAACAAGGCACTTTATAACTCTTTTCACCTTGAACTTTGTGTTTAAAACTAAAATCAATTTCTGCTGGCTTGTTTAAATCTGTACCCTTAATTATTTCCCGTATTTTTTGTATGGAAACATCCTCATCGAGATAGACAACCAACAATCTTGGATCCGCACCAAATCTTCCCTCATCTTGATATTGGTATAAATATTCTGCAACTAATGAAGGATTATTTATTGCCTCTTGTCTCCAGTTTTCTTTAAATTTTGCTTTAAATTGATTAGTTGGACTTTTAGCCACTTTCTGATCAAACGAAACACCGTCTATAAAGAAATCAACGCCCCGACGATGGTTTAGTGTTGGTAAAATATTTTCGTTTTTTTCAAATATAAGTGTTTCTATAAAATCATTTCTAACGGTATTAATTTCTTTTATTCTTCTGTATTTGACTGCGGCCACTTTTACCTTTTCATCTTTGATTGTACCTGTTGAACTTTCAGAATTTATCCTTTGGACAAAACCATCAAAATCACCTTGTGAAAATGGCCATTCAATTTTTCCCATTTTCAAGGTTTCCCATTCTTTAATCAACAAATCCATTACATTGTTTGCGTCTTTACCGCTTTTATACTTTTCTGTCCCCTCAAACAATTCTCTAATTACTTTTTTGCTTAAATCATAATCCCAACTATTAACCACTAATTTCCAAATATCTTTGGTTGAAATGTTTAGTACACTATCCCCTTTATTTTTACCACGACTTACTTCCTTAAAGATCAATCCCTCAACTTTTTTATATTCGTTTAATTTCAATAAATAATTGGTAGCATTAAATTGACTGCCGAGAATTTTTTTGGCCAAATCCTCCGATAATTGAGATTTTATATACTCCATATCTTAATATTTGAGAATAAATATGTATTCGTGCTTAAAAATGTAATAATCACTGGATAAGGCTCTATACCGCCAAATACCCTCTTTGTTTTGTTTTGCTCTATTACCCTCCATATTTTTAACAATCACACTTTTTAAGGTTAGACCCAGCTTTTGAGCCTCATTCATACAATAAAATCCCAACGGGATCCATTGGCCTTTTGTATACTTATCACCCATAACTATGGCTAAATAATGATCTTTTTCTAGTATGGATACTGTATTTTTCAAAATCACCCCGAAACCATTTAAAAATTCTTTTAGAGTCTTAGCGTTAGAAAGATCACCTTTTAAATTACTAAATTTTATAATATCAGCATAAGGTGGATGGAGAATCGCTAAACCAATATTCTTCTTTTTGTGTTTTTTTAATATATTCTTGACTTCGTCAAATGTTTCGTCTTTAGAGCTATCACCCAAAACAATCTCTGAAAAATATTTTTTATTATCCACTTTTTCTTTTAATTGCTCGACGAGTGTTTTTTGTATATCTACGCCAATAAAATTTCTCCCCAAAGTTTCCGCCTCAAAAGCGGTTGTGCCACTGCCAACAAATGGATCAAAAATTATCTCGTTTTTCTTGCTATACCTCAGGATTAACTGTCGTGGTATTTGTGGAACAAAATTTCCATGGTAAAAACCACTATGTTTCCCCGACTTGTCCCGCTCTGAAATAATCCATAGACTATCTGTCCATATTTCCGAGTTTTTCCAGTCGTTTAAATTCAGGTCGTTAAAAATAGGCATAGCACAGCGATCTATTGCTTAACATATTATACATTATTTTCATTATTTTTGCCAGTCTTAAAAAAGATTCGAACGAACTAAAACACAAAAAAATCTCAATAACGAAATTACTTTGGAACGCTCAAATGAGAAACAAAAAAATCGCTAATCTTACTTTCAAAGAGCCCTATAATATACTCTCTAAAAGAAGATAAAAGCGATTTTTGTATCGGTGCGGTGGCGATGTCCGGAAGTTTGAACCGGTATTCGCCTTAAAGGCCTTATCTTATGGCCGTATTGATAAAATTATACGCCGTTTAAGGTTATTTTACAAGGAAAATCCTGCCTCTTTTGAGGTTCCGGCTTTTGCTCAAAAGGTTTACTAATTTAGGGTTTATTCCTCAAGGTTTTGATAAGTCTAACTGCACCGTATACGACCAATAAACATCCAACGATCAAATTCAATGTGTGAATCAGCAACACAGGGATAGATCCTTTTATTAAGGAAAACAGCACCACCGAAGTTCCCATAAATAGAAACGTCGCAAAGCCTGTTCCTAGTCCAAAGATCAACAAGTCTCTTTTTGTGTAGTTATATTCGACGGCTTTAGCTGTAAATAAACTGGTGAAAAAGATGATGGTCATAGGGCTTGAAATAGTGAGAAGAAAAACTGAGACAAAGCTTGAAAGTATGTTTGTTGAGGTAATAACAGATGAAGCGGACACGCCATTACCAATGACGCCTCTGATCAGGATAACCCCGAAGACAGCTAGGACGATTGAACTTATTATCCCGAATACCTTTTTGATTCGCTTGTTCTCCAAGAGCTTTCCAATTCCAACAATTGATAATGTGATGTAGAAGTAATCAACTAAAGTGACCGCCATGACGCCAGCTACACCGTCAAAAAATGATCGCTGAAGTACCAAGTTGATAATAAAAAAGAACACCGGCCCCACTGCGAGCTGTAAAATTAAACCTGTTGCTAGTCCATTTCTAAAACTTTTCATAAAAGTAATCTTGACATTATTATACCTTAATTGTCCTTGTTTTTCCAATAAAAAATCCGGTCTTTTTTGACGGACCGGATTTTTTCTTTTCATTAAAGCGTTTCGCCTTTTTCGGATACTACGTCCTCAATCAGCTTCCTTTCCTTAAGGTATCGACTTACAGCATACCAAGCCGAGTTTATGATCGGTATTAGTAGTGTCCATCGAGGATCATTCTCTACATAGGCCAAAATGATCGGCAGAATTGCCGATACTCCGGAATAAAGAAAAACGATCGCTAGGTGCTTTAAAGCTTCTTTTTGTGGTGTTGTCATAGTGGTTTAATAAATTATCTTTTTAATGATTGCCAGTCCTTCCTCAATTTTTCTCACACCCTCCTCGACTGAAGTGTTGGGTGTGTGGCCTCCGGCAAGGGCAACAAGTTCGTCCAATATTCTTTTGTCGGTTGCTGGGCAATTAGGCTTTTTAGAATAAATCTCAAAGTGGCCAACAATGTGATCACGGTCGACCTGAATTTGCCAGCGTTTGCATATCTCGTGGATCATTATCGCACTCGCTTGTTTCATTGACTCAGTCCAGATGTCATCTGGTTTTCCATCGTGTTCGATCCCAATCGTATAGAGGTTAGGATTGATCTTTGGCTTTATAAACTTCCAAACTGGTGCATCGACACGGCCAGCGTGCCAAGCAGTATCATCCTCTTTGACATACTGATGGACTTCGCCGTTTTTCCCGATGCCGTAGTGAGCACTTACTTGCGATGCTGGGTTTGTAAACCACGCATCGGTTCCGGCCAGCGTGCCGTCCATAATGTGAATGACTATCGCTTCAGGTCGGTAACCATTGCGACCAGCCCAGAAGTTAGGAGACTTTTTTTGAATAATGTTCATAGTTATTTGTTTACAGTTATTAATAAATTTATAAGAGCCGCGATTAATCCTCCCACTGATGCTGTCGCTAAAATCCAAAAGAAACGCTTGAGCCAGTCGACATCAGTCCCGACTTTCGTCACATCATCTTGAAGGTGGACGAGATGATTATCTTTAATTTCGTTTATGGTTTTCTCGACTCGATCAAGTCGTTCATCTTGTATTTGGTTTTGGTACTCTGTTTTATCCATATTTTTATTTCGGGACATATACCGAGTCGAATCTATTGATGAGACCTCTGCCCTCCAATTCCTCCTCGAGTCGGTCTTGGACATCCCGATCACGCCAGAACTTTTCTTTTTCCATGTCGACTGATTTTGCTTTTGCACCGACGAGTCCATACAGAAACTTCACGACTCCTGATGTGTTGTCATCGGAGAGTTTTCCGGCTGTGGTGTAGAAGCGACCAAGAGCTGTGTTCAAGAAATGAAGTTTATAAGCATTTGCTCGATAGCTAACATTTCCGCTTTTATCTTTATGTTCGTTAACCTCTAACCAGTCACGCAGTCCGGGAATCGCATTCACGAATGGATAGACACGGCTTCCTTCTTTGATCGGCTCACCAGTGAATAGGTTCTGTCCTGTGGCCGCCTCAATCGGGTA
>JBAYHH010000029.1:0-7776 GCA_041666265.1 Candidatus Magasanikiibacteriota bacterium
GCCATACGATAGCTGGTTAAAGATTTAAACCAGCCATTCTACCGCCAAACAACCTTTTGAGCAATGTTCACTTTTAAATTTTAAATTATTCTAAAAGTGTTCAGTTTTAAATTTTAAATGACAATACACAGGCGACCCCTTGACAAAAGGGGTTTTTTGTGCTATAATAATCTGTTCTTTGATAATACAATAGGGCAAATCCCGCCTGTTTTTGGCTTGTATTAGCGACGAGCTTAGAATAGGCGGGATTACCAAGTCCCAGGTTTAGAAAATGGCCATTTCCATAAAGGAGGAAATCATGGCCACGAAGATGAAGTTAGAAGTGTTGCAGGGTGGGCGCTTTTTGGGCGCCCTTGAGCGTTTCAAAAACGGCGCATCCGTCTGCGTCGGGATCAACCCCGACAAAGCGGACTCGCAGGCCGTCGTCCTGCGTCTGACCCTGCCCGAGAGCATGTGGGTGGGGGACGAGGACGCTAACCTCCTGCCCCCCATTCAGGGGTGGAGCGGGTTCGGCGAGGTCGTTCGCTTCCACCCGAAATCGTTCGGGGACGGCGTGGCGACCTACGAGGCCAAGGTTCCGTTCAAGGAGGTGAACGGGAACCTGCTCCCGGACCTCGAAGGGGCGACGAACTCCTTCGTCGTCCCGGCCTACACGGCTTCGGGGCGCGGACTCGCCATCCGCGTCGGCCTCGTGGCTTGGGTGGGCCGGTTTTACGCCGCGATGCAGATCGCAACGGACTTTCCGGTGCGGTCCACCATCGGTCGGCTCGCCCTGCCTACCATGGAAGGCAGGTGGCCGGCCCTCGCGGACTACTTCAACGCCCAGTTCCCTGAACGGGGCGAGCGGAAGCAGTTTGGCCAGCTGTGTCGCTGGTCGCCCGCCCCGGCCATCGACATCACCACGATTCCCGAGGGCGAGGGGATCGTGCGGTTCACCGGGCTGTTCAAAGCCGTCACGATGATCGCGACGGCTTATGGGGACTGTGTTCACCCTCGGCCCCGTGACAGGGGTCAATTTTATGAGGTGGAACGCCTCCCGTTCTACCCGCCCGGAGCGCGGGTGATCCTTGGTAATATCAAGCCGAACCCCAAAAAGGGGTTGGGCGTGGCGCCCTGGATCACTTACGCCTCGCCGATTCTAATCGGCCCGGACGGGAAGCTTATCCCGCAATAGCCTCGGCGCCAACCGCGCCAAAGCTCACCCAATCCCACCCTCTGTTGGAAACAGAGGGTGTTTTTTTACTCAAAATTTTCCCCTTAAATAATTATCAATCGTCATTGCTTTTTCCCTCACTCGGGGCTATACTAAAATATATGCCCGATCAATTTTCCTACCAATTTTTCAGCACCACCAAAGACACCTGGGACGCGATGTATCGGGCGGTTTCGGGCGCGCGCGAATCAATTTTTTGGGAGGTGTATATCCTCGAAGACAAGGGCGACGGTGCGCGTTTCATCGACATGCTCTGTGAAAAATCCATTCAAGGAGTTAATGTAAAAATTATACTCGACGCCATCGGCAGTATGAGTTTTTCCAAATCCGTGGAAACAAAATTAAAAACCGCGGGCGTGGAATTGCTGTGGTATCATCCGGTGTCTCCCTGGCGCGGACTGCGGGGGTGGCTCGAGCGCGTTTTCCAACGCAACCATCGCAAGGTATTGATCATCGACGAGGAGCTCGCGTTTATCGGTGGGGTCAATGTCGAGCATGCGTCCGCCGAGTGGAACGATTTGCATTTGCGTTTGACCGGTCGAGTGGTACGCACGCTCCTGCGCGATTTTGCCAAAAGCTATGTCAAATGCGGCGGGGCAAAAAGGAATGTTCGTCGACTATTTCATCCCAAACTCGAGATTCTTGCCGAGTGGCGCGAGCGCGTGCGGTTTATTTTTCAATCCATCGGCCCGAGTGCTCGCTACGGCATGCGCAATTTTTATCACGAAGCGGTACGCACCGCGCGCGAGAGCATCACTTTTGTCACACCGTATTATTTACCCGATAAAAAATTTTTTCGTCTGATCGCGGCCGCGGCCAAACGCGGAGTGAAAGTTGAAGTGCTTTTGCCCGAGCGCAGTGATGTGCGCATCATTCACCACATTGCCCAGTTGTACTACGATCTTTCAGAGAGCGCCGGTGTGCGTTTGTATTTTTCCAAAAAAATGAATCACGCCAAAGCCATCCTCGTGGACAATAGCTATGGCCTCGTCGGGAGCGGTAATCTGACGCGTCGCAGTTTCAATACTGATGAAGAGGCGGGAGTGTATTTCACCGAAGCGGACATGGTGCGCGACCTCAATACGATCATCGACAGTTGGAAAAGCGAATCCATCGTGTCGGGCGAGGTGGCGCGCGCGCGCCGTTGGATCAAGTTTCGCCGGTGGCTGATGGGTTGGTTAAAAAAATATTTATGACCGAGCATACAGCGCCCTTGGCCGATCGCATGCGTCCCCGAAACTTTTCTGAATTTTTTGGACAGGACGAGATCGTCGGCGCGGGAAAATTATTGCGTAAATTGATTGATAGCGACCAGCTGTCATCTTTGGTTTTTTGGGGACCGCCCGGCACCGGCAAGACCACGCTCGCGCATATCGTCGCCGAGGCCACGCGTTCGCAGTTTATCAAAATATCGGCGGTGATGGGCGGAAAAGAAGAATTGCGCCAGGCGATCGCGCGCGCCGAGTCAGCGCAGGTCAATGGTCAGCGCACGATTCTTTTTATTGACGAGATCCATCGCTGGAATAAGGCGCAACAGGATGGGCTGTTGCCTCAAGTGGAAAACGGGACGATTATTCTCATCGGCGCCACTACCGAAAATCCGTCGTTTGAAATCATCGGGGCGCTATTGTCGCGGTCGCGTGTTTTTATTTTAAAACGGTTGGAAACCGGCGAAATCACAAAAATTTTGCGCCACGCGCTCGCGGACAAAGAACGGGGTCTTGGAAAATTGCCGACCGAGATCGCGGGCGAGACGCTTGACCTGCTCGCGAATTTATCCGGCGGTGACGCGCGGGTGGCGCTCAACGGATTGGAAATTGCGATTAAATCAAAAATTAAAGAACCGGCTGCGAACCGGCAATTGCCGAAATCAAAAATAGTAATTGAAGCGGATGACATCAAAGAGGCTCTCCAAAAAACGCATTTGGTTTTTGACAAAAACGGCGAGGAGTTTTATAATCTGATTTCCGCTTTGCACAAAAGTATGCGCGGGAGCGATGCCAATGCCGCGCTCTATTGGCTCGCGCGGATGTTTGAGGGCGGGGCTGACCCGCTGTATATTGCGAGGCGCGTTTTGCGGTTTGCGGCCGAGGATATCGGGGTGGCGGATTCGCGGGCTTTGCTCGTAGCCAATGCCGCTTACGACGCCTGTCATAAATTGGGTGCGCCCGAGTGCAATGTCCATTTGGCCGAGGCGGTGGTGTATTGCGCGCTCGCGAAAAAATCCAACGCGCTCTATGTCGCCTACAGCGAAGCGGCCAAAGACGCGCAGGCGACTTCGCATTTGGGTGTGCCGTTGCATCTGCGCAATGCCCCCACCAAGTTTATGAAAAATATCGGCTATGGCAAAGATTATAAATACAATCCGGATTTTGATGGGCCGGTCGAGCAGGATTATTTGCCCAAAGAGTTAAAGGGAAAGAAATATTTATGAAAATAATTTACTGACAGCCGATGTGATCAAAGTAACTATAGCGTCGTTTGTCATCCCGAGCCACAGCGAGGGATCTCCAATATGTCCAAACAGCACAATTATTATGTTTATATAATGTCGAGTTTCAGTCAAGTTTTATATATTGGTGTTACGAATGATTTGATGCGCAGAGTCGAGGAACATAAAGTCGGTTTAGTAGAAGGGTTCACCAGTAAATACAAAGTTAATCGATTGGTGTATTACGAACATTTTTCTGATATTAATTTTGCTATCAAAAGAGAAAAGGAGCTAAAAGCATGGAGGCGAGAGAAAAAGATAAACTTAATCAGTGTGTCCAATCCAATTTTTAAGGATTTGTATAGTGAATTGTTGGGGTGAAGATCCCTCGCTGTGGCTCGGGATGACAGATAGATACTTGCGCGGTGAAGATCCCTCACATTCGTTCGGAATGACAGACGCTGAATAAACAATAATCAGTTTTATGAAACAAAAATTTCTCCTCCACACTTGTTGCGCGCCGTGCAGTATCGCGGTGATTGATGAGCTGAAAAACCAATTTGATTTGACGGTGTTTTTTTATAACCCCAATATTTTTCCGGAAGCGGAATATTTGAAACGCAAAGCGGAAGTGGAGCGCGTATGCCGCGAATGGGAAATACCAATGGTGGATCATGATTATGAGGCGCAAGAGTGGCACGAAAAAGTGGGCCAAGGTTTGGCCAGCGAGCCCGAAGGCGGACTGCGCTGTCCATTGTGCTTCAAATTTCGGTTGGCAAAAACCGCCGAGTACGCGGCCAAGCATGGTTTTGATATTTTTGGCACCAGCTTGACATCGGGCAGAAATAAAAAAGCGGATATTATCAATCCGATCGGGGTGAGTTTTGCTAAATTGTATAAAATTAAATTTTACGAGGAAGATTGGAAAAAAGGCGGGCGACAGGAAAAAGGAAGAAAGATGGTGGCTGAAAGAAATATATATCGGCAGAATTATTGCGGGTGTCAATATTCTGTAAATAACAAATCCGAAATCACAAATCCCAAATAAATTCCAAGAACCAAGCACCAAACATGATTTTAAATTTGAAATTTGGGATTTTAAATTTATTTGTGATTTGAAATTTTGGATTTGGGATTTAATAAAGTTATTTCTCTCGTTTTTTCATTGATGTGGGCGATCTCGACCGAGATCGTTTTTTTATCCCGCAAAAGTCCAGCGATTTTTTCCGGCCATTCGACGATGCAAATATTTTCTGGCGCGCCCAAATAATCTTCAACACCGATATCAACGAGCTCTTGTTCGTTTTTCAGTCGATAGGTATCGATGTGAACAAGATTTATATTTTTTATTTTATATAAGTTCATCAGAGCGAACGAGGGGCTGGTGACGGATTTTTTGATGCCGAGTCCGCGCGCGATTCCCTTGACGAAAGTGGTCTTGCCGGCGCCGAGCTCTCCGCGCAACAACAAAATATCCCCGCCTTTTAGGGACCGGGACAATTCTTGGCCGATAGCTTCGGTTTGATTATTATTTAGTGAAATTTGTTTCACAATTTTGAAAAGTAAGGAAAGGAGGGCGCCACATGATGTTGGTCATGAGTATGATGTGGGCGCCCTCCTACGGAGAAAAAAGAAGTGGCATGGTTCGACGGTGGGGCGGTCGGGGGGTCCAGCATTGGTCGCAATGGGGACGGTCTGGGGTCAATCGGGGGGACCACTTCTTTGGGAAAGAGCAAATTGGCGGGGGCGTAGACCGCCGGTTTCAACCTGGGGAGGAAGAGATGGAACAAGTCCAAAAACCGACGGGCGCCCCCATAATGTATGTATTTAATCACATCGATGGTTGAAAGTCAATTATTTGCCGAAATACGCGTGTTTTGGTATAATATCATCACGCTTCTCATTTTATTCATTTAGTCGGAATAGTATGGCCAAACAATCTGATGGTAATATCGAAAAAACCAAACCCGAAACATTTAGCGGGATTCCGATCGCCACCGCGGGCGCTCCGATCGATTTTCGTGATAGTTGGCGGATTTTTCGCATCATTACCGAGTTTGTCGAGGGGTATCAGTTCTTATCCGAGTTAAAACGCGAAGTCACTATTCTTGGATCGGCGCGTCTCAAACCTAATAATAAATATTATAAAATCGCGGAAGATTTGGGGCGGATGTTGGGCAAAGGCGGGTTCACGGTGATCACCGGTGGTGGCCCCGGTATCATGGAGGCGGCCAACAAAGGGGCATTTGAAGCGGGCGGTGAATCGGTCGGGCTCAACATTCAGTTGCCGTTCGAACAGCGCATCAATCCTTATGTTCAAAAATCAATCGCCTTTTATTATTTTTTTACGCGCAAAGTCATGCTTACTTCGCCCGCGAGCGCGTTTGTTTTTTTTCCCGGCGGATTTGGCACCCTCGACGAATTTTTTGAAGTAGTCGATTCGATGGAGCTCGGCCACATGGAGCGCGCGCCCATCGTGCTTGTGGGTAGTGAATTTTGGAATCCGGTGATCAGTTTTTTAAAAAATAAATCGATTGCCGAAGTGAATTCGCTTGGTGAAACCGAGATTCAAGATTGGCATGTGGTGGACACCGCCGAAGAAGCGATAGAATTTTTAAAAGATGTCAAAGATCGTCCGAGTATTTGCGGGGTGGGCGATCTCACCTGCGAAGGCGGGCCGAATTGGCGAATATTTCGCATCATGGCTGAGCTCGTAGACGGCTTCGAGTTTTTGAGCGGTTTGAATAATGATGTGACCATACTCGGCACCAAGAGCAGTTTGCCCGGGTCGTCATATTATCAGGCGGCATATGAGATCGGACAGACGCTGGCGCTCAATAAATATACGGTGATTACCGGTGGTGGTCCCGGCACGATGGAAGCGGTCAATAAAGGCGCGTTTGAAAAAGGCGGAGTGAGCGTGGGGATCGATATGATCATGCCGGTGGGCGAGAGACGCAATAATTATTTGACCAAGTCGCTCGGTTTCAGTTTTCCGTTTGTGCGTAAACTGATTATCACCGCGCCCTCGAAAGCGTTTATATTTTTTCCGGGCGGTTTTGGGACTTTGCATCAGTTGTTTGAGCTTTTGACTTTGATTGAAACCAAGAAAACCGCGCCGGTGCCTTTGTTATTGTATGGACGGACATTTTGGCAGCCGCTTTTGGATTTCATTCATAAATTGCACGCTGATTTTAATACGATTAGCGCTCTTGACGGGGATTCTTTAAAAGTTTTAGATCGACCAGACGAAGTTTTAAATTATTTATGATTCCATATTTTCAGATTGACGCGATTCAGGCTGGCCCGATCACATTTCAGATGTGGGGGATAATGGTGGCTGCGGGGATGCTCGCCGGAATTTTTTTAACGAGTTATCTGGCGCGGCGATTTTTTTTGTCTCCGATTTTAATGCTTGATATCGGAGTGTGGGGGATTATTGGCGGGTTCATTGGCGGGCGATTTGGGCACATTGTATTTTATGAATTTCCATATTATTGGTCGCGACCGGAGGAGATTTTGAAATTTTGGCACGGCGGCGCGTCGTCCCTGGGCGGGTTTTTGGGGGCGGTGATAGCGATCGCGATTTTTGCGCGCGTCCGCGGACTGCGACTGCGAGATTTGTGGCCATATCTGGATATCGTTAGCTTGGGACTGTGGCTCGGTTGGGGCATTGGGCGTGTTGGCTGTTTTTTTATTCACGATCATCCGGGGAGATTGTCGGATTTTTGGCTGGCGGTAAATTTTCCCAACGGCGCCCGGCATGATTTGGGGCTTTACGAGTCGTTGGTGTCGTTAGTTATTTTTGCTGTTTTTGGATTATTATTTAAAAAGATTGTTCGGCGCGGTTGGGGTCAGGTTGGATTATATTCGCTTTTGGCCTACTCAGTGATTCGGTTTTTTTTGGATTTTTTGCGCGCGCGCGATGTGCCATTATCAGATCCGCGTTATTGGTTTTTGACCCCGGCGCAGTGGGGGATGGCAGTGATATTTTTCGGGTTGACTTTTTATCTGGTTTATAGTAAAATCACCAAACAAAAAAATGGAGAGGTCGCCTAGTGGTCTATGGCGCATGCTTGGAAAGCATGTAAACCGAAAGGTTTCGAGGGTTCGACTCCCTCTCTCTCCGCCA
>JBAYHH010000030.1:0-6993 GCA_041666265.1 Candidatus Magasanikiibacteriota bacterium
CTCGATGAGACGCGGGTGAAAAGCCTGAATACCGAGACGATGCAAAGTCGGAGCGCGGTTAAGAAGGACGCGCGTGGTCTTCGTGAGTTCTTCCAAAATATCCCACACCTCATCGGCCTCGGATTCGATATAGCGCGAAGCGCTGCGCACATTGTGAGCCAATTCGCGCTTGATGATCTCGGCCATGATAAACGGTTTGAAAAGTTCGAGCGCCATGCGTTTCGGGATACCGCACTCGTCGATATTGAGAGTCGGACCCACCACGATCACACTGCGACCGGAATAATCCACGCGTTTACCCAAAAGATTTTGACGGAAACGACCTTGTTTACCTTTGAGAATATCGGCAAGCGAGCGCAATTGACGCTTCTGACCGGTAGCGGCCATGACGGTCTTGCTGTGGCGGGCATTATTGTCGATAAGCGCGTCCACCGCTTCTTGGAGCATGCGTTTTTCATTGCGACAAATCACTTCCGGAGCATCGAGCTCGAGCAAACGACGCAAACGATTGTTGCGATTGATCACGCGTCGATACAAATCATTGAGATCGGAAGTGGCGAATCGCCCGCCATCGAGAGCGACCATCGGGCGCAGATCCGGCGGAATCACCGGAATATTTTTGAGGATCATCCATTCCGGACGAATATTATTTTTTAACAAACTATTCAATAATTTTTTACGGCGAATAATGCGCTCGAGTTTCGCGCCTTTGGCGTTAACTTGTTCTTCGCTCATCTTGGCCACTGTCTCGGCCAAATTCACGCGCTCCAAAAGTCCGCGCACGGCCTCGGCGCCGATGCCGGCCTCAAACAAATGACCGTAGCGCAAAGACAATTCTTGATATTTGGTTTCTGAAAGCACGCGCATCACCTGCAACTCTTTCAGTTCTTTGTCCGCCATCTGGAAATCTTCGTCCAAAGCCGTGCGTTTGCGATTGGCTTCTTCTTGAGCCTGTTCGAGATGTTCGGCGCTCAATTTTTTCTCGTTGATGTCTTTGATTTTAAATTCCAAATCGCGCTCGATTTGTTTGCGTTTGGATTTATATTCTTGGCGCAAAAGTTCGCTCGCTTGTTTTTTGCCGGCTTCATCGACATGAGTGACGACAAAAGCGGCGAAGTAAATAATTTTTTCGAGAGCCATCACGGACAAATCCAAAACCAAACCGACTTTGCTCGGCACGGAACGCAAAAACCAAATGTGCGCCACCGCGGCCGAAAGCTCGATGTGACCCATGCGTTCGCGGCGCACGAGCGAGGTAGTGACCTCCACTCCGCATTTGTCGCAGACGATGCCTTTGTAGCGAATTTTTTTGTATTTACCGCAATAACATTCCCAGTCCTTGGTCGGGCCAAAAATTTCTTCGGCGAAAAGTCCGCCTTTTTCCGGCTTCTGGGTGCGGTAGTTGATAGTCTCGGGTTTGTCCACTTCGCCAAATGACCAACCGCGAATCGCCTCGGGTGAGGCGACGCGCAGACGAATGGCGTCGAAGTCCAGGGAGTGAAGAGTGTCTCTATTCATATATTTTAGCTTAGAGGTGTTAGGTATTAGGTGAAAGGTATTAGGTGAATATCAATCAAGACACTATTCTTTTTTTTCACCGCTATCGAGCAAAGCGCGTTTTCGTTCTTCTTCCGCTTTGATCTCGCTCGCGAGCACATATTCTCCCGACTCCGACCTTTTGAGTAATTCGACATCCAAGGCGAGGCCTTTGAGTTCGCGCACGAGGACATTGAATGATTCCGGTAAATTGACCCGGCTGATTTGTTCACCTTTGATGATCGCTTCGTAGGCTTTGGATCGGCCCGGCACATCATCGGATTTGATCGTCAAAATTTCTTGCAAAGTATGAGCGGCGCCGTAAGCTTCGAGCGCCCACACTTCCATCTCACCAAATCTCTGGCCGCCGAACTGCGCCTTGCCGCCGAGCGGTTGCTGGGTGATGAGCGAGTACGGACCGATCGAGCGCTGGTGGATCTTGTCCTCAACCATATGGTTGAGCTTGAGCATGTATTTGTAGCCGACAGTGGTTTTGTTATCAAAAGCTTCGCCGGTGCGACCGTCATATAATTGCACCTGACCGGTCTCCGGAAAACCGGCTTTGACCAGCTGTTCTTTGATCTGATCCTCGGTAAGACCATTCAAAACCGGAGTGGCGATCTTGTAACCGAGCGCGTTGGCCGCGAGCCCCAAATGAGTCTCGAGAAGCTGTCCCAAATTCATACGCGAGATGACGCCGAGAGAGGATAAAATAATATCCACCGGAGTACCATCAGGTAAAAACGGCATGTCTTCGGCTGGAACAACGCGAGAAATTACGCCTTTGTTGCCGTGGCGGCCGGCCATTTTATCGCCTACTTGGATTTTGCGCATGTCGGCCACTTTGATCTGCACCTGTTTGATCACGCCCGGCTCAAGCTTGTCGCCATTTTCGGCGCTAAACACCTGGATGCCGATGACCTTGCCGTGCTCGCCGTGTTCGAGATAAAGCGAGGAGTCGCGCACATCGCGCGCTTTTTCACCAAAGATGGCGCGGAGCAATCTTTCTTCGGCGGATAATTCGGTCTCGCCTTTCGGAGTGATCTTACCGACCAAAATGTCGCCGGATTTCACTTCCGCGCCGATGCGAACGATACCTTCGGAATCGAGATTTTTTAATTTTTCTTCACTGACATTGGGGATATCGCCGGTGACCACTTCGGGGCCGAGCTTGGTCTCGCGCACATCCACCATATAGTCCTCGATGTGGATCGAGGTGTAGCGATCGGCATGCACCACACGCTCGGATAAAATCACGGCGTCTTCGTAATTGTAGCCATCCCAAGCCATATAAGCCACGAGCACATTTTGACCGAGAGCGACTTCGCCTTGGCTGATACCCGGACCATCGGAAAGAGGCTCGCCTTTTTTAACTTTTTGTCCCACGCTCACCACCAAATGCTGGTTGATACAAGTCGAAGAATTGGCGCGGGTAAATTTATTTAAAATATAAGTTTTTTTATCGCCTTTTTTATTTTCAAGCACGATGTGTTTGCCGTCCGCTTCGATGATCTCACCGTCAAAGTCGGCCACGATCATGTGACCGGTATAGCGCGCGGCATCACCCTCGACGCCCGTGCCCACGAGCGGGGCCTCCGGTCGGATGCACGGCACAGCCTGGCGTTGCATGTTTGTGCCCATGAGCGCGCGAGTAGCGTCGTCGTGCTCAAGAAATGGAATACAAGCGGTCGCGATACTCACGACCTGCGCCGAAGACACATCGATATAATCCAATTGATTGACATGAGCCACGCCCGGCTTGCCAAAGACGCGCGCCGGCACGGACTGCTGGGTAAAATATCCGCGGTCGTCCATTTTGACGGTCGAGGACGCGGTGATCACTTTTTCTTCTTTGAAAGAATTGAGATAAACAATTTCGCCGGTAATGCGCGAGCGGACCGGAATAATCTTGAGCTTGGACTTGGCGAGTTTTTGCGCCACCTCTTTGGTGATCTCGGCGCCGTCTTTAAATCCTTCGACTTCACCGCGCAAAATTTCACCTTCGGTGAGCTCGGGTTTGTTGGCGACTTCTTTTAAAATTTTTCGATACGGCGCTTCGATAAAACCAAATTCGTTGATGCGCGCGAAACTGGACAAGTGGTTCACGAGACCGATGTTTGGTCCCTCGGGAGTGGCGATCGGACAGATGCGACCGTAGTGGGTGGTGTGCACATCGCGCACTTCGAAGCCGGCGCGATCACGCGACAGACCGCCCGGACCGAGCGCGGACAAACGGCGTTTGTGCTCGAGCTCGGACAATGGATTGTGTTGATCCATGAATTGCGACATCTGTGAACTCATGAAAAATTCACGCACCGCGGCTACGACCGGACGAGCGTTAATGAGTTTATTGGGAGTCACCTCTTCGATGACAAGCGTGCTCATGCGATCTTTGGAGATGCGCTCCATGCGCGCGAGACCGACGCGAAAACGATTTTGTACGAGCTCGCCCACCGCGCGCACGCGACGATTGCCGAGATGATCGACATCGTCAGCATCTTCTTGCGACACATTGAGGCGAATGATTTCTTTGATCACGAGCAAAAGTTTTTCAGCGGACAAAACCCGATTTTCTTTTTTCTCGTAGTCGGATTCGGTGTAATTTAAATCAAATTTGGTGTTGAATTTATAAACACCGACTTTACCGAGATCATAGCGCTCGAAATTGAAAAACATCGCGTAGATGAGACTCTTGGCGTTGTCGGCGGTAGCCAGATCGCCCGGACGAATGCGCTTGTAAACTTCGATCAAACCCTCGCCCATATTTTTGGCCAGATCTTTTTTGAGAGTGGCTTCGACATAGTCAACTTGCGGATGATTGTTTACATCTTTGAGCAGGTCGCGAATCTCGTCATCGGTCTCGACGCCAAAAGCGCGCAAAAGAGAAGTGACAGCCACTTTGCGTTTGCGGTCCACCTTGACCCAGATGACATTGCTCTGATCAGTCTCGATCTCAAGCCAGGCGCCGCGATTGGGGATAATTTTCGCGCCATAAAATTTGCGGCCGCGGATATTTTCGGCGGTGAAAAAAGCGCCGGCGCTACGAATAAGCTGGGAAACGACTACGCGCTCGATGCCATTGACCACGAAAGTACCGCGCTCGGTCATCATCGGGATATCGCCCAAATAAATTTCTTGAGTCTTGGTGGCGCCGGTGCGTTTGTTGAGTAGGCGCGCGTTGAGACGAAGCGGAGCTTCAAAGGTAATATTGCGCTGACGACAAGTGAGCTCGTCAAACCGCGGTTCGTCCAAATAATAATCTTCTAAATATAATTCAAGATCGCGTCCGGAAAAATCCGTAATCGGCGAAACTTCGTCGAATAATTCTTTGATGCCGAACTTGGTAAACCAATCGTAAGAATTTTTTTGAATCTCGATCAGATCCGGCACCGCCATGGCGTTGCGATTTTTGGTAAAATATTGGCGCTCGGTAGTTTTGAGCGGCTGGCGTTTGAAAGTGGGCATACGCGAAAATATTTAACCTGCCTGCCGGCAGGCAAGTTTCGAATTTTTAATTTTGAATAATTGAAAATATCAATATTTTATATCGCCGTGTCGACGCAAACGAAAATTTTTACCGAACACAAAAAACCACCCTGCTTGAAAAAGGAATGGGTGATTATTCAAATTTAATAAAAAAACGCAAGGTTGACATGATATAAAATTGTTCCTTGCATGCAGCGAAAAGACATTTGGGCGAGATGCCGCACTGCTCTATGAAGATTGAAGTGCTTTCATACTACTATATATATGAGTAGTTGTCAAGTGGAACATGGGGATAACTTCTTGTCAAGATATTTCGGGTTTTGTGCTAATTTGAGCCAAAAGAGTGAATTATGCAAAATCATACCAAACCGGTTATCCACAGAACTGTCAAAGCGGGGGCATGGAGGTCGGAAACAATCGGTAGTGACAAAGTCGGACGCAGACCGGGGGTGATTTGGCCAAAAAGAGCATAAATAATGTCATTTTTTGGCTAATATTTGAGACTGCTTGACAATAGCGCCGAGTGACTTTACAATTATAGGATAATATTTTGTCTTCATTGATCTGCGAAGGGGTTGATGTCTCAACCGTATCGTATTTTTTTAAACACTCTCTCTTTTTCTACCGACATTTATTTGTCTTTAGAAAAAAGTTTAAACATGCGATGCGAAGCTAAAACATGCAGCTCCTCTCGCAGATCATTGAAGATAAGCAAAACCCCGACTAAATCGGGGTTTTTGTATCTCATTCATCCGCCCGAGAAAAGAAAATAGTAAGACGGCGTCTCGCCGGAGAGATGGTCTGATATGAATATTATTAGCATTGTGGATAACCAGACTTGACAAATCGAACTTAATTTGGTATAATACGAGCACTATGATACACAGAATTATACAAAATCAGGTAGTCAAAGCCTTGAAACCGGCCAAAGTGGTTGGTATTTTTGGACCTCGCAGATCAGGTAAAACTACACTGATGAATCAAATTAAAGCCGAAATTATCGGAAAAGTATTAGTTTTACACGGTGAAAATCTTGATGCCGCCGAGGCAATGTCCTCTCAAAGGACTTCCGTCCTGGAACAACTCGTAGCCGGCTATGATTATCTATTTATCGACGAGGCGCAAAGGATTCCCAACATTGGCGTGAATCTCAAATTGATGGTGGATACCGTCCCCAATGTTTCTATTTTAGTTTCCGGCTCATCGGCCTTTGATCTCAAGAACAAAATCGGCGAACCGTTGGTTGGACGCAGTCATTATTTTTATCTTTATCCATTATCACAACTAGAAATTAATCCTGACCGAAATTATTTGACCGCCCAATCCAATTTGGAAAGGGATTTGATTTTTGGATCCTACCCACAAGTGATGACGACCGAGTCAGCGGAAAAAAAAATTGAACAATTGGAATCAATTCGCAATGGATATTTGCTTCGCGATATTTTGGAGATGGACAATTTAAAGGATTCGTTATTTATTTTAAATCTTTTACGCTTGATTGCTTTTCAAATTGGAAACGATATATCATATTCTGAGTTAGCCACCAATTTAAACGCCAGCGGTAAAACCGTGCACCGTTATTTGGAAATGCTGGAAAAAAGTTATGTGTTATTTTCTTTGCCTGGTTTTTCAAGAAATCTGCGCAAAGAGTACACTAAGACTCCCCGCTATTATTTTTGGGATAATGGTATGCGTAACGCAATCATCAATAATTTTAACAACTTGAATTCACGCGATGACATCGGTCGTCTTTGGGAAAATTATTGCATTTCGGAGCGAATGAAAATGGCGGAGTACACCGAACTCTACGCCAACCGATATTTTTGGCGCACTTATGATCAAAAGGAAATTGATTTAATCGAGGAACGAGGCGGAAAATTATTTGGATATGAATTTAAGTGGCGCGAGGATAAAGCAAAGGTGCCGCAAGAATTTTTAAATACTTATCCGGGATCAGAATTTTCTGTGGTA
>JBAYHH010000031.1:0-6742 GCA_041666265.1 Candidatus Magasanikiibacteriota bacterium
AAATTACAAATTCTAAATATCGATAAATTTTCTTATTATTTGATATTTGTAGTTTATTTGGAATTTGAGATTTTGAATTTAATATTTCGACCCTATGGTTCCTCCTCATCTCCCGCCGCCGTCTTGCGATATTGAAAAACATCATCAACTCCAGCGCCTCAAAGTATTACTGGTCGCGACTTTTTTTGGATTGCTGGCCGGTCTCACCGGCGCGTCGATTATTTTGGGCTGGGTGTGGCCGGGATATGGCGGGGGAGACACGCTTTTTAACGCTCAGCAAAATCGTCTCGCTTGGTCGTCGCGTCAACTCGAAGAGCGCACACAAAAAGAAATTTCGAGCCGAGTAGTGGCGGTGTATAGTCAGGAGCAATCGCTTGGCGGTAATAATTATTTTAATCCGGATGATAAACTCGGCGATGCCGCGATCATCAGTTCGGATGGCTGGGTGGTGATGTATCTGCCGAAGACCGCGGTCAATCTCAAGCGGGCGCGCGCTTTGTCGTCTGATGGGGCGGTGTTTGAATTGGAAAAAGTCTTGACCGACGCTCGTTCGGGTTTGGTATTTTTGAAAATTTCTCTCTTGGATGAAAAAACGCGCGCGCGGGTGGGTGGACAATTTCAGGTAGTGAGTCTCGCGGAAAATGTCGATGCCGGCAGTGAGGTGTTTGTGTTTGAACGCGACACTTGGCGCTCGGCCACGGTCAACGCGCGCGACTGGAATATCTATGCGAGGCCGCATCTCGACACTGCTCCGGCCTATGCTCTCGCGCTCAATATCGGTTTTAGCCATGGTTCGACGGTGATCAATGGTCAGGGGCGCTTGGCCGGATTTATGTTGGCGGATAATATATTTTTACCCGCGAATTATCTCGCGCGCGTGATGCCGACAGTGCTCGGGACTGGCAAGGTGGTTTATGAGAGCCTGGGGGTTTCGGGGTGGTTTGACAGCGAGCAACCGATCGTGGTGGACGCGCAACGCGTCGCGGGCAGTTTCGCGATCAGCAGGGTGGACAAGGCGCACGGGCTTTTGCGAGTGGGGGATATCATCACTACTGTGAATGGACAAATTGTGACTCCGGAGAATTTGTGGTATAATATTACCGGCCATAAAACCGTCCGACTGAAGGTTTGGCACGCCGGCAAGGCGATTGATGTGGAGGCTACGGTGGTGAATATTTAACGAAATATCAAATTCAAAATTACAAATTCCAAATAAATATCAAATGACAAATATCAAACATTATGATTTGGAAGATCGGACGCTGGAATTTGGCAAGAGAATAATCAGAATGTGCAAATCGTTGCCTCGCGATATCGTGAACGATAAGTTAGTCAGTCAGGTGATGCGTTCCGGGACATCAGTCGGGGCAAATTACCGTGAAGCCAACGAAACAGACACTAAAAGAGATTTGCAGTTTAGATTGAGAATAAGTCGTAAAGAAGGCAAAGAAACTATCTATTGGTTGGAGCTGATTATTGAATCCAATCCGGTATTTAAAAAACGCATTGAACCATTATTGCAGGAAGCCAGAGAATTAGTAAAGATAATATCTGCCATAGTGGAAAAAACGAAATATTGATATTTTAAATTTGTGATTTATTTGGAATTTGTAATTTAATATTTGTAATTTTTTTGTAGTATGCTCAATTTATTTTTGAAACATATCAAACTGATCCTCACCTGGGGCGTGCTCGTCGCGGTAGCGGTACTCGTGGTCACTTTATTTTTACCGAAATATTATAGCGCCACTTCGCAGGTGCTCATCATCTCGCGCGGATCAGCCGGCGTCGATCCTTACACGCAGGCCAAATCAGCCGAGCGCGTGGGCGAAAATTTGGCGCAGGTGGTCGGCACGACGGATTTTTATCAAAAAGTAATGGATTCGTCTTTTGGATTTAACAAAGAGCGCTGGACCAAATTGTCCGAGCGCGACGCGCGCAAGCAGTGGAAGCAGGATGTGGGCGCGACGATGGTATACAACACCGGACTGATGAATTTGACCGTGTATAGCACGAGTCAGGCGGACGCTCTCGCTTTTTCGGGGGCGGTGACCGAGGCGATGGTGAGTCGAGGCTGGGAATATGTCGGTGGCGATGTGGCGCTCAAAGCGGTGAATAGCCCCTTGGTGTCACGATTGCCCGCGCGTCCGAATTATATTTTGGATATCGCGCTTGGGTTTTTGGCGGGGATAGCGTTCGCTTCGTATTGGGTGTGGCGCGCCGGCCGACATACGCTGTTTGGGCGGGGGATATAGGTTGTCATTTTAATGTCATTCTGAGCGAAGCGTAGCGGAGTCGAAAGCCTGCCCTGAGCGACAGCCGAATGGGAATCTATTTTCATTATAATTAATTATGCCCAACGAAGTTACCAACGAAGAATTGATGGAAGCGATCGGAGAGTTCTCGAATTATGTTCGGGAACGGTTTGATGGTGTGGATAAACGACTTGATAGCATGGATCATCGGTTTGAAGCTATTGAACAACGCCTTGATCGCATTGAAAAAGAGGTGCGTGAATTTCGTGCCGAATTTAATAATTTTCGCGACGAAACCAAAGAATAGTTTCGTAATCTTTGGTCCGAGCTTGAAGATATCAAACGCCGATTATCCGCACTGGAAAAAAGAATTTATGATAATGAAACTGTGGAAGCCTGCGATACCTTGGCAATAGTTCGGCGGATAGACAAGCTGGAACAACAAGTCAAACAACTACAAATGGCTTAATAATTTTTTAAAAATAAATATATGGCGCCAAATGATCAAAATTTGCTGGAAGTATTTGTGGAGGAGATTTTGAAACAAAACGGCTACAACATCACCGAAGAAGTACGCGCCCAGCTCGTGCCCCAATTTGTCGTTGAGGCCGAACGACGCGTCGGAGCCGCGCTCACTCCGCATCTAAGCGATACCGCTTCCGAGCAATTGACCAAATTTTTGAGCGAAGAAAATCCCGACGCCAAACAACTTTGGGATTTTTGGCAAAAAAATATTCCTGATTTTGAAAACATAGTAAAAAAAGCTTTGAGCGATTACGCGGTCGAAGTCAAAAACGCGCTCGCGAATATTAAAAAATAGCTTGTCTATGGAGGACAAAAACGCGCCATCCACCAGTGCGCCAAACGCAACGGGTCACATCGCTCGGTTGCTGGATTATTATTTACAAAAATATTTGATTCAAGCTGAAACGACCGAAAAAGAGATCAAAATCATGACCGCCCGTCTGCATGAAATCAGTGATCAGTCCAAACGCGCTCACATGAGAAAAATAATCAGTAATTTATAATTATATGGCCAACGCCGCTGAATCATTGGGGAGGCATTTTGATACCACTGCTTTAAAAAATTTGAATTTGAGTGAATTTAAAGCAGGGCAGAATGTGATTTTTTTTAATTCTGCCACCAAGAAATGGGAACCGGGTGAATTGGGTGCTGGGTTATCGCCGGCAAATCTGGCGGATGGTGTTTTAAAAATGTCTGTTAAAGACGCGTCTGGTGGCGCGCCAATTAGCGTCGAAACAAAATTTGCGCCGAGAGTGGTGGAATTGACACCTCCGGGTACTGTTGGCACACCGGATATTATTCTGAATGGCAAGAATGTGACTATAGGCCCATATTCTATCGACGAAGATAATGGCGAAGTGAGTTATGAGGTGCTTGATATGAGTGGTGCGGTAGTTGATCGAATAAGCGAAGAAAGACTCGACGCTATATTTAGGGTTGATGAAACGATTGAGGAAATTGATAAGGTAATTTTGAAAGTCAATAACTCAATCAGCGCCAAACACAGAGAAGTGTTATCAAAATTACAGGAATTAAAAAAGATCGCTTTTAAATTGGAATCTAAATTAAATGTGGCATCTGGCGACACAAATGGAGGGTTTGCTGAAATGAGCGCGCTACTGTCGGATGTAAAAAGGATAGAAAAAGACACTGCTTCTCAATTGATTGTCATTGATCAAGAAATTGCCGAATTAAGTAAGGCGGGCGATACTGCCGATAAAAAGAAATTGGCCGAAATATTGCTGGCCGATTTTGTGCGTTTGCGATCAGAAGAAGATGATAAATTCGCGAAAGAAGAAAAGAAGTATAACGAAGATTTGGCCGAATGGAAAAAATATGATATTGCCCAGGCGAAATGGGCTAACGGTAACATGCGCAATGCCCCCCCGCCCGTACCTGCGGGAACGCGACCGACTACTTTGAGAAATAAATTATCAGATCGAGAAATATACAAAGTAATTCTTTCGGATATTACGGGGAAAGCCGGAAAAAATCCGGATTTAATTGCTGAGGTTGACAAAAGGAGATTGGCGCTCGCCAAGACGAAAAATGGTTTAGATGCGCACGCTAATGTCGTCGATTTTACCGGCGCTGACAAAGATCGTGTCGATGGTGAAATGATGGAGAAGGCTGTCGCTGAATGGTCGGAGCTCACTGTGCCGGCAGTCGAATTTAAATTGGGAGACGAAAAGGCCGCACTCGAGGTGAAAGCGGCCGAGCTATTAGTGGCGGTTGACAAGTTGCCGAATAATCAAAGAGGAACTTGGTCGAAGAAAATTGAAGATATTGATTCAAAGGTAAAAAAGCTGACAAAAAGCACAGCGTTTACCGCGCCCGTGACATTAGAATACACATGCTTGGACTATTGGAAAAAATTAAGCATCATTGAAGCCGAAATATTTGGTGCTGAAGCCCGCGCTCAAACACTCGTCGAATCCCAAGCGGCACGGGAAAAAATGACGCAAAATATTGAAATTCCGGCGACAGTGGTGATGAAGCTCGTCGAATCCAAGCCGGATGCCGTAAAAAATACCATGACCTTCGCTTATACCGCCGCGCTTGAATTGGCCGCCGGCGGACCAGATGGTGAATCAAACAAAAAACAATTTATCGACAATCTCAAGACGATTTTTGATGGGCCGACACCATCTGATGATATCATGAAGCAGTTGCGCAAGCATGGAATCAAAGATTGGGGTACATTTACAAAAATTTGGAAAGATCAGCTGGCCGAAAAAATCGCTCCGGCCATGCTCAAGCAAGCGGAAGCGCAAATCACGCGCGATGTGCTCGGTCAAAAAATGGATGGTGTATTGTCAAATGTTAAAAATATTTTGGGCACTACATGGAGCGGAGCGCGCAGTGGAGCGGTCGGTCCGATGGCCAAAAAAATCGCCGTGACAATGGCCTGTGTGGGTGGTGGAGCTTTGTTATTGAGTGGTGCGCTCGTGGGCGGAGCCGCGCTTGGTCTTATCGCCGCCGGTGGTACATTTGCTGCCGGTACTGCGTCCACCATAGGGCTCGGTGGTATGATCGGCGGATTTATTCGCCGTGCCTTTGCCGGTGGCAAAAAATCCAAAGAGTGGGATGAGAAATCAGCACAAGGGGTGCAAAATTTCGCGCGCTTGGAAAAAGAAAGAAAATTAAAACGCGCCCTTAATGATCAAGAAGTGATTTCGGAGTGGACAAATAAATTCAGCTCGTCTGGTGGTGGCGAATCGCAATGGATGTTGTCGGCGGCTATTAGCTCTGCCTTGGAAAGTCCCACGGATAAAATAACGGTCAAAGTGAAAGAAAAGAAAATCGAGGAAGTAGTTGATGCCAAAACACAGAAAGTGTCCAAAGTGGAAAAAGAAGTGGAGACCGAGAAAGAATTATCCGCAGATTATAGAACGATTTATTACACTACTCTCAAAAAATTAGTTAAAGAAACCGGTATTGATCCGGAGGTTGCCGAGAAGGCGGCTTTGGCGGGCGCGCTTTATGAATTGCAGGTAGCGCAAAATGCGCGCGAAGCCAAGGGAGGCGCGAATAGGATCCCGGGATGGGCGGAAAAGATTGTTGGCGGATTTTTTAAACATCTTTCCGGTAAAGGCGAGGGTAAGCTGGGTTATTTGACGGCAGCGACTGCCAACACGATTGTTGCCGAGGTGGTATTTGCCAATAGCTCTTTGGGTCGGTTGAGTTTGGGCGCGCTGGGTGGCGGTTTGGGCGCAAACAAAGCCTTTGAGCATTTTACTGAGAAAAAAGCGGTTTCTGAAGGGGAGCAAAAAATTCAAATTGATCTAAAGCATTTAGCCGATGAAATTTTAGAAATTAGAAATGATGCTACGAGAAATATTAATGACATTGCCGATGAAATTAATGACCTGTATCGCACTTTGCATGGTTTGGGCGGCCCCAATGTTCAGCGCGCCGAGGTTTTGGCTTTTCAGCGCAATTCAAATTTAGCGGATTTGGCGCGTGCGATTATCCGCGATGCCGAAGCTGCCGGACTCGAAATCGACAGCAAGCCAAAGATGGAGTCAGAGCAATTTGCGAATTTATCCGAGGCACTGGCGAAATTACAAGAAGCGAAAACAAATTTTGAACAAAACGACGACAGCATTCAGGATTATAAAAGGAATAAATTGGTTCAATACAGCGCAATTATTGGCGGAGGCGCAGTGATGGCATTGGTGGCGCTCGGGACCGGATTTGGCGCGCGCAAGGCCATGGATGCTATCAAAGATTTGTTACCCGAAGTGCATCTGCCCGGTAGTGGTAATACCGCGCCGAGCCAGACGCGTGGCGTGCACGAGGCGCTCAGTGGGGACATCCTTAATAAATCGCTTGCCAATCACCCTGACCAGATCAAGACCGTAGAGGAGTTGATTCGCGATATCAAAGCTGACCCCAAGTTAAAAGGGATTATCGAACAAAAACTGGCAACCAACGGCTATGACGCTGAAGCGGTTTATCG
>JBAYHH010000032.1:0-6418 GCA_041666265.1 Candidatus Magasanikiibacteriota bacterium
CGCGTAAATCTTTTTTAATTTTTCCGTGGAATATTTTTTCACTATCGCCAGATTCTTTTTCACCACAAACGGATGCATTTTCAAAACTTTGGCCATTTCATCACTGCGCATATCACAGCGCTCATACAAATCCCGCATGGACATCAGCACTCGAAACTGCCAAAGAATCGCGCCAAAAATTTGCGCGTCTTCGGCGCCGAGCGCGCGCTGGCCGTTGAGTAATTTAAAAGCCAATTTATGATTGCCGGCCACGATTGCATCAGTAAGCGCGAAAGTGTTGTCGTCAATTTTTTCATCCAAAAATAACTGAACATCACTTAACTGAACTTCAGCTGCATTGTCATCCTGAGTGGAGCCCATTCGACTTCGCTCAGGGTAAACTCCGCGAGTCGAAGGATCTGTTCGCCCGCTTTTATACGCCACCAACTGGTCAATCAGGGTATTTAGATGCCACATGTCACCCCCGACATTGGCGGCGAGATACTGCGCCGCGCTGGCGGATATTTTACCGCCCCGGTTTTTGATTTCTGAGTTTATCCACGCGATCAGTGACGCGCCACTCATCGCTTCAAATTCCTTGGCATACTTTTCTTTTTTCAAGATGGCGTCTAATTCTTTTGCCTCTTTCACTTTTGACAGCGCGTCGGACTGATAAAACACTACGATATTTGATTCGGGAAAACCTTTTTTGTCTGTCATCCCCGACCTGATCGGGGATCCAGCCACCTGGATTCCCGCTTTCGCGGGAATGACACCGATGACTCGCCCCACCAGCTCACTTAGCAACCCCTTGTCATTATTACTCAAAATATTTTCCAACACTATCATCCGTTTGGGCGCCAAAAATGGCGACGCCGAAATCTCGCTCAATACCTTACCCGCCTCCACCTTGGCGCAATCCAAAATCACCACATTATAGCCCTGCGGATCGCGCGCGGCCTTGAATTTGGCCACTTGATCTTTTAGATATTGCCGGCTCCGAAATGTATCTTCGCCGTAGATGTAAATAATCATAGTTTGATATCCCAGCCATTATATCCCGTTATTTTTTCTTTGGCAAACCACTGTCTTTGCCCCATAATTCATCGAAGTAATCATTGTAACTTTGCGCCAGCGCCTTATTTTTTGAAACAAAAAATACCGGCTCGATTTCCGACCAATTGGCCGCCACCACCTTATTGCCATACAGCCACACCACATTGGGATTTTTGGCCGATGACAGCAGATATTTGGTTTGCGCGTATGGCAATTTAGTAATTTCGTGCCCGCGCACGCCCGGATCAACGATATTTTTCATGATAAATTTTTTATTGAGCGCGGTTTTGGCCTTTAATTCCGCCCATTGCTTGGGGAAATTATCCAAAAAATATCCGCGCGCTCCAATATAACGCAATTCACCCGCCGCCACCGCCTCCATCCATAAATCACCATACGCCTCGGGCCCGCGCAACACATAAGTATCTTGGTTCCAGAAATAATCAAAATAATTTTTGAAAACTTTGGTGATTTCGGACTGTTCAAAATATATTACCGCGGGCATGTCGCCATACAAAATAAAAAAACATTTACCGTGATACATATTTACCTGCATGGGCGTGGGCGGAGCGGAAATGAACTTTTTGATATTACTAAATTTATCTTTGGGGTCGCCAAATTTGTGATTGCGCTCCACGATTTCATCGTAATTATCTGAATTGGCCAGCATGTTCACGATTACCTGTTTTTTGATGCGATCGGCATGGAATTGGTCATACATTTGCCCGATTTCTCCCGCGCGTTTCATGCCCACGGCCGCGCCCAACACAAAATATTCTTCGCCACTGCTTAATTCGCCGAGCATATTATAGATAGCGGTCTTCACTGCCGACAAACCAGTCTCCACTCGCACCGACTGATTCCAAAAATATTCAAAATACTGTTTAAAACCCTTGGCGATTTCATCATTTTTTATAACGAAAGTAAGCGGACTCAATCCCGGGATGCTAATATCGACCAAATCTCTAAATACACCGACTTGGGTTGGTGAATGCAAATCAAATGGAAAATATTTGGCTTGGGATAACGCCAGGCGATTGCGCCAATCCAACATCTCGCCGGGCGTGTCGCGATCAAATAAAATTTTAAAGTTGATACCGGCCTGTTCGCGTTTGTGATGATACGATCGCCAGTACGATTCCAACTCCGGCATGGTACTGCGTTTGGACCCGCCCATCACATAAAGGGTTTCGCCTTTGGATTCGCCGTACTGTAATGTTTTATTGCGCGCCCTTTTGACGCCTTCAATGCCTTCATACACCGCAATTTCACGACTGCCTGCTTTGTTCTTTTCTTTAAGCGCGTCCACAATTTCTTTGGCGGTTATTTTCTGTTCGTCAATTTCATCCAATAACACCCGCGGATCATTAGCCGAAAATTCGGCCACGCCACTCGCCTCTACTTTGGATATGAGCCCGCGTTTTTCTAATTCCTCCAAAGCGGTATATACCAGGTTGCGATGTAATCCAGTGTACTCAATTATTTTTCCGGCGCGCGCTTTTCCTGTCTCAAACAAAGCCAGATACACTTTGACTTCGTTTTTATGAAACCCGATTTGTTGGAGTTGTTGTTCGATCATAATAGTAATAGTTATCCACAGTCAATTTTTTAATATTGTCATAGAATATATGACAATAGTATTATACCAAAATTAGCCAAAATGTCAAGGTCGTGGCGTAGAATATCAACGGTATGATGACTGTCTTTTGGCTTGTTTCAGCCAAATTTGGGCTATTTTATACTTGACATTATGACAAAAGAGTGTGATAGTATGTGATCACGTTGAAATACTTGAAGATCGTTGACAAATAAAACCTTCAGGAGCAAACGATGAACGGCTTCACCAAAACTGCGATTCTTAGCTTCCACCCGGATATTCAACGTGTCTGGATTCGAGCCGTACGCGAGTGTATGGCACCCGAGGCCGGCATGTCGCGGCAGGTTTTCATGCAAATCATCAACTGGGGCAGGACGCCACAGTGGCTCGAAGCGCTGGAAAACGACCGAGTCCCCAATATCCCGCAAAAGTTCCTTGAGGAAATTTTTGCGTCATGTCGTGTTCCTGACAAAGATGTGCGGGCGGCGATGTGTTCGCACTTAATAAAACTGCTACTCAACAAAAAAGAGAGCGCAGAATGAAAACGGCATCGCTGTTTCGCGTCCTGACGATGGTGGCTTACACTATCGTCGCTATTGCGCCTTTGTTTTGCGCAATTATCACCCACGATCGCTTTACCGCATTCGTCAATGGCTTCGTGGGTGTCATCACTACCGCCATGGCGGCGAACTTGTGGTGGTGTGAGGTGAAACGACGAAAAAAACGGAAGAAACGAAAGGTGGATGTCAAATGAAAGATCCTTTCATACCACCACTCGCGCTGGACGAGCTGGTCCATACGCTCGGAAAAAAAATCATGTGCGAGGAAGAAGTGGAAGGTGGTGAGGGAAAGAAATGGTTGGGGACGGTAATTGGTGTTGGGCACAACATGTCAAACTACTACCGCATTGATGGCCCCGACATCCGGATCCACAATTTCTACATCAGTGTGCAGTGGGACGACCCAAGGACTGCCGAACTAAATGATGTGAACTTCTTTCCTTGCGCGGCCGCTAATCAACTCGGCCGGTGGTGGATTAACATGGAATTAACGGAATTGCCACCCGATGGCATTTTCCGCTTAACGCTCGTGGAAACCACGGCCACCGATGAAAATAGCGGAGAAGGAGAACAAAAATGAAGAAAGTGGTGCTGGTCATGGCGTCTCTCCTCGTGGCGGCACTCGTGCTCGCCACTCCGGCCAGCGCGGTTGCCGAAGAAACCGCGAACACCAACCAGTCGGCCACCACCGTGGCGGCCGAACAGCCCCTGCCCTGGGCCAAGTGGAGCGTCGGTCTCAAACTCGGCGGAATGCTCGCGTTCCCCGACGGAAAAGCCACGCCCAAACCCATGGGTGTGGGGTTCGGCCTCAACATGGCCAACCCCATCGGCGAAAAGTGGGGCTGGTCCACGGAAATCGGCGCGAGCTCGCCGATGATCGTGTTTAATCCGGCACCGTATATATTTACGGGTCCGGCGTTCACCATAGTGCCGAAAAAGTTCGGCCTCATGCCGTGGGCGTTGTACCAGCTCAATCCGAGCACTTACGCCGCGGCCAAAGGACGGACGACCCATTACCTTGGAGGCGGCATCACACCGTCGGTGCCGATTGGCGACACGCTCGCCATGGCCCTGCCGATTGGTTTCGGGGAAACCGTCGGTGGTCCGAAAGGCATTTGGCAGTGGAACATTGGCCCCAAGCTGATTTTCCGACTGCCATACTGATCAAACCCGCGCCCGCGCGATTCGCGTGGCCGTTTGCCGAGTACGAAACTCGGCACATTCTTGTTAAGCTTAAGAAGATAACAAAAAATTCGCCTTATCAGCGAATTTTTTGTTTATGAATTATTTATATAATTGGCTATGCGTGCCTAACATTACAAACGATATCAAACCTTGATCTTTAACATTTTCGTAAACCGCTCTCCAATCGCCAGTAATATTGATACTATGGCAACCGTCGTAACTACCTTTCAAAACATGATTGTTTAACAACGGATGAAATTGATTCTCCTTAAACATTTCCAAACGATTACTAAAGGCAATTTGAATTTTTAATGGCGCCTCCTTCAAATGATCTTGGAATTGACGCGTATATTCAACGCGCATATTATTTTTTTCTTTTTTTAGCAATTAAGTCATCCACAAACTTGATGGCATCATCTACATTCTCAAATTTGCGAGTCAGCCCTTTTTTTCTCTCCTCCCGTCCTTCTTGAATCGCTTTTTTAAGCATCTCCGACGGCTCGCGATATTCAGTACTTACAAACAGCGTTTTGCTGTTCAAAAACTGCCGCAGAGAAGCATTAATTACCCCGCTCAAACTCATACCCAACTGCTCGGCCAGCTTTTGGGCCTGGCGTTTGATTTTGACATCGGTTTTGATGTTGATTACTGCGGTAGCATTATTCATAGGTATAGATTAAGTATATACATAGTATATACCAAATTAATCTTCATGTCAAGACTAAATATTTTACATCGCCATTTTGATCATCGCCTCCACATTTTCATTGGCGTTGATATATTCAATTTTTTTATCGGGATATATATTATGCCAAACGCGAAAAATTTCATCGGCAAAACTCTGACCAATCGTTTCAACGCCAGCAAAATCCAAAGTAATTTCTTTAAATTTTTCCAGACCGAAAATTATTCTGCGCGCTTCTGATCTGGACAGTAAATTTTTGTTAATTTTATATAACTTGATTAATATTCTGGTTTTAGAGAATTCGTAATTATCTTGATCGCTAAATTTATCGAATACTTCTTTGGTGCTCTTATCGGAATTTAACGATACGACAAAGTGAATCTCAGTCCCTTTGATTTCTTTGACAATATCACTAATGTAAATATCCTCTACCGTATTAACAAACTGCATCCGCTTGTTGGCGCTCTCAATCAAGAATGCATCGGCCATTTTCGAGGTAAAAAATATACCTTGACCAGAATGCTTTTCTGGTGCTGAAGTCTTTTTTCCCTTGAGCAATTCCTGAATAGCGGACATGTTATCCGGTAAATCAAATTTCTGACGAATTTTATTAAAAATACCAACGCCCCTATCCGTGATGATAAACGAAATTATAGACTCACTGATATTCTTTTCCAATAAGACTAAGATATTTTTTGACTGTGAATGATCGATGGCGTTATTTAACATTTCCAAAAAAGCGTAACTGACCAAATTCGCAATATTATCTTTGAGATCCAAAAATATGCCCGTCTCTCTTTTAATTTCTTCTAATACTAAATCCTCATTTAAATTTGTATTATCCAATAATTTTGAGAATGACAGCAGACTTCTTTTGGCGCTTAGAATAGCATCTTTTTCGGCAATCACATACATCGTTCTATTGGCCCTGCCAAACGAAATAATTTTACCCTCATCACGGAGCGACCGCAGGGCTCTATTCACATAAGTACGCGAAAAACCGGTCTCTTTGATAATTTCCGAGGCCTTTAATTGCTTTTGTTTTTGGATTTTGGCTAATATGTGCGTTTTTATGTCCATATAAAAATTAAATGTTTACATACTGTTTACAACTATAATTGTATCATATAAAACAAAAGTTGTCAACTGCTTGACAACTAATGTATAGTCTTGGCTAATTTTAGCAATTTATTTCATCTCGCCCCAACTCTGCCCGGTGTGCACCTCGGCCACCACCGGCACGCGTAATTTCACCACGCCTTCCATCGTTTCTTTCACCATCTTGGCCACTTCATCCTCCAACCCCTTTTTAACCTCAAACACCAACTCATCGTGCACTTGGAGAATCATTCGCAC
>JBAYHH010000033.1:0-5977 GCA_041666265.1 Candidatus Magasanikiibacteriota bacterium
GGCTTGATCGGAAGTGGCCACCCGCGACCCGATTAGTAAATCGTTATAATCAGATCGATCAATAATTGCTTTAAAATATAATTTTAAAAATATCGGGGTATCTTTGTGATTGGAAATACCGTTGAGATAGCGATAATAATCACCACAAATATTCTCATAACCCTCGCTATTCAAATCTTCGACAACATACTCCAATAGGCGGGCGACGGCCGTTCTTTCAAAAATTGCCGAGGCGCTATTAATTCTATAATATATTTCTTGTTTAAATTTTTCGTCGGATCCAAATCTGCTTATCGCCATCTCATCATCAGCGCTAAATAATTGTCCCATCCTTTCGTCTGTTTGATTTTCCGAGATCACCTCTCCCATATCTTTTAAATTTCCGTCCTCATCCAAACAATGGGAAATATAAAAATCCACCGCTTCTTTGATAAAATTGGGGTGTTCTTTTTTTTCTGGTTTTTTAGGCGAAAAATTTCTCGTCTCTAAATCCGGCCGGGGTCTATCCATACAAATATATTTTCACCCTCTATCCTATCAAATTCGGGGGAAATGTTCAAATATCGCCAATTCATCCACACCCCCGCCTCGCGCGCGCATTTTCTCGCGCGCTTTTTTGTGCTATAATATAGTGGCACTATGAGGCGCCGACCTTATCGAAGAAAAATCACTTGGCAAGAACGCGCGGCCAAATTAAATCCGGAGATCAATCGTGGTCTTTTGGCGATTTTGTTGTTCATCGTGGCCGGTCTCGCGATCTTGAGTTTCTTTGGTCTCGCCGGCGTGGCCGGACAGTTTATCGATTCTTTGCTCGCGCTCGTTTTTGGCCAAGTGCGTTATGTTTTTCCGATCATCATCCTCATCACCGCCATTTTGATGCTCAAGGATCTCGAGTATCAATACAAACCGACTCACCTCATCGGCGCGATTCTATTTTTTCTTTCTTTCAATGGCCTCGTGCATCTGCAAAAACCGCTCGCGGAGATGATCTCGTCCGCGAAGCTCGGCCTGGGCGGCGGTTTCGCCGGCGTGGTCCTTGGCTGGCCCCTGCTCCAATATGTGAGCTATTGGGGAGGACTCGTCATTCTCATCGGTTTATTTTTGGTCAGTCTGATTTTTCTGTTTAATACTTCGCTCGCCCAAATAGTGGCGCTTAATCGCCGATTATTTTTGATGCTCGGCTGGTTTGGCCGGCAAATTATTATATTTTTCGCGCAATTCAAAAAACAACCGGGCGACACCAAAGTAAAATTCGCCATTAAAGGCGAATACGATACCGCCACCTCCGAGACAGAAACAGTCGATGAAGCCATCGAAGACGAAGACGCCAACGAAAAACGCATTTTTGCCGCGCGCGCGCTCAAGGCCAAACAAGCCGAAGAAGTCGAACCGGAACTGCCGGCCGACGAGGAGCTTAAAGAAGAAATTCAGGTCGCGAAACCGGACTTCACCAATTTTCGCATGCCGGGCATTGACCTGCTTTATACCAGCAAATCCAAACCTACTTCGGGCGATATCAAAGCCAACGCCGAGGTGATCCGCGATACTTTTCAAAATTTCGGCATCGAGGTGGACATGGGCGAAGTGCGCGTTGGTCCGACGGTGACGCAGTATTCCATGAAGCCGGCCAAGGGCGTCAAGCTTACCCGCATCACCACTCTGTCGAATGATCTCGCGCTCGCTCTCGCCGCTCACCCCATTCGCATCGAGGCGCCGATCCCGGGGCAATCGCTCGTCGGCATCGAGGTCCCAAATGAAAAAGTGGCGATGGTCACTTTGCGCGAATTGCTCGAGAGTAAAGAATTTCGCGAACGCCCGCACAATATGATGATCGCCCTCGGCAAAGATGTCGCCGGCAAAGTGTGGTTCGCCGATCTGCCGCGCATGCCTCACTTGCTCATCGCCGGCGCCACCGGCTCGGGCAAAACCGTTTGTATCAACACTGTGATTTTGAGTTTGCTGTTTCAAAATTCTCCCGAGACTTTGCGTTTCATCATGGTCGATCCCAAGCGTGTGGAACTTACACTCTACAATGGCATCCCGCATTTGCTCACGCCCGTGATCACCGACTCGGCCAAAACCGTCAACGCCCTCAAATGGACCATCGGCGAAATGGAACGCCGTTTTGATGTCTTGTCCAAATCCGGCAAACGCGATATCGGCACTTACAATAAATACGCTTCGGATAAATTACCATATATTGTGTTTGTCATCGATGAATTAGCCGACCTTATGGCCACATCTGGCGCCGAGGTCGAGGCCGGCATCATTCGCATCGCCCAGATGGCGCGCGCGGTCGGCATCCATCTCGTAGTCGCCACCCAGCGCCCGAGCGTCGAGGTCATCACCGGTCTCATGAAAGCCAATATTCCGGCGCGCATCGCTTTTTCGGTGGCTTCGATCATTGATTCGCGCACCATTCTCGATTGTCCCGGAGCGGACAAATTGCTGGGTCGAGGCGATATGTTATTTTTGACCGCCGAGCTTAGCAAACCCAAACGCATCCAAGGGTCGTATGTTTCCGAAGAAGAAATGGCTCATGTGACCGAGCACATCAAGGGCGATCAACCTCCGACCTACGACGATAGTATTGTTTCCAAAAATGCCGGCGGCGCGGGCGGCACGATCAATCTTTTTGGCGGGCCGTCTGATGATCAAGATCCGATTTTTGAAGAAGCCAAACGCGTGGTGATCGAGTCGGGCAAAGCGAGCGCGTCGCTCCTCCAACGCCGTCTGAAATTGGGCTATGCGCGGGCCGCGCGCGTGCTCGACGAGCTCGAAGAAGCGGGTGTGGTCGGACCGGCCGATGGCGCCAAACCGCGCGAAGTATTTACCGAGCACCTGATGCCCGCACCGGCTCCCGAGCTAACCGAAGACGAACAAACCATGGACGCGGGCGGGACGGTATTGGATGACACGAGTGAAAATAAAATATAAAAAATCAAAAATAAAATATTTTTGTGACTATTTTTGATTTTTTAGATTTAATTTAATTCATGTCGATATTCTGCGCGAAAAAACTATCTCCCGCGATGCGTGTGGGCGACCGGCTAAAAAACGAACGCGAACGCCAAAACATTTCTCTATCCGACGCATCGCTTGCCACGCACATCAGCCCCAAATATTTAACGGCCATTGAAGATGGTCGTTTTAATGATTTGCCCAAGGCGATCGTTTTTCGAGTCGCCTACTTGCGCGAATACGCGACCTTACTCAAGCTCAATCCGCGCTCTATCACCCGACAATTCGAACGCGAAAACGGATTAGAAGGTGTCGAACAAAAACACCCGCACAAAACTATGAAATCGATGTTTTTTTCTTTCACGCCCTTTCTGATTCGCAATCTTTTGCTTGGGTTGATTGCGCTACTATTTGCTTGGTATCTCATCTGGCAGATCAGGGGCATCGTCAATCCGCCTTGGCTCGAAGTTTATGCGCCACTGGAGGGATTGGTGACGAGTAATATCGCCGTGGCGGTGCAAGGAAAAACCGAACCGGAATGCCGACTGGTGATCAATGGCCAGGAAGTCCGTCCGGACGAAACCGGACATTTCGAAACCGGTGTCGATCTCGCGGTCGGAGTAAATACGATCACAATTTCCGCCATTAAAAAACACGGAAAAACAACGGTGGAGACTCGCCATGTGGTGGTGCGGGGGCGATAAAGCACGCCAAAATTTCCCCCTCTTGCCAAAAATTTGCCGGTCGATTATAATGTGGATAAGAAGGAATAAAGAATAAGGAGTAAGGAATTAAAAATTCACTTAATCCTTACTCTTTAATCCTTATTTCTTATAAATTATGGCCAAACAATCCGAGGAGGTAAAGCAAAAATTAAAAGCCGCACAATCCGCGATTGATCAAATCAAAGAAAAATTCGGCGATGGCGCGATCATGACTTTTGGCGAAGGCAATCGCATGGAAATCGACGCTGTCCCCACCGGTTGCTTGTCGCTTGATATCGCTTTGGGCGTGGGCGGCGTGCCGCGCGGGCGCGTGGTGGAAATTTATGGTCCGGAATCATCCGGTAAAACCACTTTGGCGCAACACATCGTGGCCGAGGTACAAAAATTGGGTGGCATTGCCGCGTTTGTTGATGCCGAGCACGCGCTTGACCCGGACTATGCCAAAAAAATCGGTGTGAAAGTTGACGAACTTTTAATTTCCCAGCCTGACACCGGCGAACAAGCGCTCGACATCGTAGAAACCTTGGTGCGCTCTAATGCCGTGGACATCATCGTGGTGGACTCGGTCGCCGCGCTTGTACCCAAAGCCGAAATCGAGGGCGACATGGGTGACAGTCACATGGGACTCCACGCGCGTCTGATGTCGCAGGCCTTACGCAAACTCACCGGCATTATTTCCAAATCCAAAACTGTTTTGATTTTTATCAACCAGACCCGCATGAAGATCGGCATCGTGTTTGGCAACCCCGAAACCACTACCGGCGGTATGGCGCTGAAATTTTACGCTTCGATTCGCGTCGAAGTCCGTCGCGCCGCCCAGATCAAACAAGGCGACAAAATTATCGGCAACCGCGTGAAAGTAAAAATTGTGAAAAATAAAGTTGCTCCGCCGTTCCGCACCACTGAATTTGACATCATGTATAATGAGGGAATTTCTTTGTCCGGCGACGCGCTCGACACCGGAGTATTGTTTAAAGTGGTGGAAAAACGGGGCAATACTTACACATTTGGTGAAGAAAAACTCGGAGTTGGACGCGAAACCGCCAAAGCATACCTGAAACAAAATCCCAAACTGATGGCGGCTATTCGTAAATTGACTATGGAGGCCGCGGAAAAAGGCGAAGCGCCGGAAGAAGAACAACCGCTCCCGCCCGAAGACGATGCCCCGCTCCCGCCGGAGGTGGAGTAAATGGTGGTCGACTGTCATTCTGAGTGAAACGAAGAATCTGCTATACATCTAAAACCCGCCGACCTGGCGGGTTTTTTAGACAAACTGTCGGCCCGGCCACGAACGACGGATTTGGAGGGCATTTAATAAAAAAGACCCGGCGCGCATAAATCGCGCCGAGTCAAAAACCGTCAATCTTGGTCACCGTGACCAAGGACACCACCGGTTGACCGGTAGTCCCCACGGAGTGCGCGCTCGCGATCCTCGGGGGTCTCATCGTCGATGAACGGTCCATCGGCGCGAGGGATCACCACCCTCGGCTCTCCAAGGGTGTCCACCCGCGTGATGCGGGGCAGAGCCTCTCCTGGCCCGGGCGGATGGACGGGCGGCAACCCGTCTTCAGTCGGCTCCTCCCCCAGAAGCCGATCAATCTGCCTCTCCGCCAACCGCGGAGAAGGCGAAATCCTCCGGCCGGATCCGTCCTCCTTGCCACCCTCGCATTCCGCGAGGGCTTTCACTCGCGCCCGAAGGGGTGCGAGCACACTTTCAATTTCCCCCGGAGAGGCGCCTCCCGCCTCCAGGTGTTCGCGGAGCTCCGCCATGCGGAGCTCCGTCTCTTTAATGGTTTCCCTTACCATTTTCCTCCTCCTTGCGCCGTTTGTCGGCGCGTTATAATAATTACTTCATACACTAACACATTTGCTATTTTTGTCAATACTATCAATTCCATTTGCCACCGCAATAAAACCCGTGTAAAATTCGTATATACAATAATATGCCCTTGCCTGTGAACACCGCTACCGCCACCGACGCGCAATTAGTTGCATTATCGCTCCAAAACAGCGACAATTTTGGCATGCTCGTGGAGCGCTATGAAACTAAATTATTGCGGTATATTCGCCGGCTATCAGGCACCCGCAACCCCGACGCCGAGGATATTTTACAAGAAGCGTTTATCAAAATTTATCATCATCTCAATGACTTTGACGCGGATTTATCATTTTCTTCTTGGGCCTATCGCATCACGCGCAACACTTGTCTGGACTGGGGACGCGCTCACCAAAAAAACCAAAATCGATCCGTTGATCTGGATAGCGATGATTGGGAAAAAATCGCCGGTCAA
>JBAYHH010000034.1:0-5514 GCA_041666265.1 Candidatus Magasanikiibacteriota bacterium
GCCACGATACTTTCGATAATTTCCCTTTGCCCCGCGCGAAATGAAGAAAAATTAAAATGTTTTTTTAGATGAGTTTCGAGCATGAAAAAAATTAAGACAATCAATGACTTTAAGCTCATATTATACCTTCTGCCCACTGACCGGTCAAACATTGATATATAAAAATCGCCCCGACCTCTATCGAGAGTACCGGGACGATTTTATTTTTAACCAAATATTTTTTAGTAGCGATGGAAATTTTGGCGTTGGCGCTGTGAGGGCGCGTGCGGACGCGAGCGATAACTACCGGAGCGACGAGCGTTATATGGTCGCGCATTGGCATTGGTGTGGCGCATATGATCCGGCTCCATCCGAGCGACCGGCGCGCGGCGCGGAGGCAAAACCGGCAACGGCAAAACTTTGATGGTTTTTTTGATAAGGCGTTCGATCTGACGAATGTCATTGCGCTCTTCGGGACCGGCAAACGAAACCGCCTTGCCGATATTGCCGGCGCGACCGGTGCGGCCGATGCGATGCACATAGTCATCGGTGTTGCTCGGGAGGTCGTAATTGATCACGAGAGCGATGTCGTCCACATCAATACCGCGCGCGGCGATATCGGTAGCGACGAGCACGCGATACTTGCCGGTTTTAAATCCGGCCAGAGCGGCCTGACGCTGGGCAAGCGATCGGTTGGAGTGGATCTCGACAGCAGTGTGACCCATGTCACGGACACCGGCGGCGATTTTTTTGGCCCCGCGTTTGGTGCGAGAAAAAATCAAAACAGTGCCGGGATTTTCAATAAGAGTTTTGTCAAGCAGTTGCATGCGCACTTCTTTGGATGCAAAAAATATTTCTTGTTCCACTTTCGCGGCCGGAGTACCGGCGGGCGCGACTTCGATACGCCACGGAGTTTTCATAAAATGCGCGGCCATTTCGGCAATCGCCGGCGGCATGGTGGCCGAAAACATCAATGTCTGGCGATTTTGCGGAGCATAACTCAAAATCTGACGAATTTGCGGAGCGAAACCGATATCAAACATGCGATCGGCTTCATCAAGCACCACGATTTTGACTTTATCGAGCGTAAGATTGTGCTGTTTGAGATGATCGATGAGCCGGCCCGGAGTCGAAACAATAATATGCGGGCGAGCGCGCAAAGCCTGCATCTGTTGATAAGACGAAGCGCCGCCAATGAGCACGACCGTGCGCAAACCGAGTTTCTGGCCGATACTTTGGAGCACTTCATTGACTTGGAGCGCGAGCTCGCGGGTGGGTAGCATGATGAGTCCCTGACCTTGATTTTGCCCAAGCAATTGAATCATCGGGACTCCAAAAGCCAGCGTCTTGCCGGTGCCGGTCTGCGCGATGCCGACGATGTCTTTGCCGTCGAGCGCGGCCGGAATGCATTGGTGTTGGATCGGCGTGGGGATACTAAATTCGAGGTGTTTCAGCACTTCGAGAATTTTTGGGGCAATGCCGAGTTGGTCAAAACCGGACACGCCGGGGATAGTGTGTGTCATAAATATTTGTGACCCGAGATTCTATGGGCCGCATCAATGACACAAGAGGTTCGAGTCGATGGCCTGTTTTACGCCTGATGTATCAGGTTTTAGAGCCCTTTTAGGGGCTTTTTGGCCAAAGTTAGTTAAGAATACGATAGTATAGCACAAAATAGCCTTTTTGTCAAGGGTCGAGCATTTTAGCTAAAAGTCGGCTAATTTAGACAATGAAAACTTGGTTTGGCACGGGCGCCAGGATTTGAACCTGGAAAAGCAGTTTTGGAGACTGCTGTGATACCGTTTCACTACGCCCGTATAACAAAGGGCGGGACAAACCCGCCCCTGTAATTATTTGGTTTCTTTATGCTTGATGTGCTTATCGCAATGTCGGCAATATTTTTGCAATTCCAAGCGATTTTTCAGGATCTTCTTATTTTTATTGGAAAAATAATTAGTCCGCTTGCACTCGGTGCACTCGAGCTTGATTAGATTGTCCCTTTCTTTTGACATACATTAATTGAAAATTAAAAATTAGAAATTGAGAATTATCGTGTGGTGGGCAGGGAAGGATTCGAACCTTCGAAGGCGGAGCCAACAGATTTACAGTCTGTCCCCTTTGACCGCTCGGGAACCTGCCCATATTTCTATAAATTGTTTTTAGCTCATCCAGAGCCGTCTCGGGGGTTCGAACCCCGGACCTACGGTTTACAAAACCGTTGCTCTACCAGCTGAGCTAAGACGGCGTTTCGCCAGAGCCGTTGTCGGGACTTGAACCCGAGACCTGCTCCTTACCATGGAGCTGCTCTACCAACTGAGCTACAACGGCATTTTTTTAAATTTTATCGATGCGCTGAAACATCTCGTCCAATTTTTGATTATCCGGATTGACCAAGCGCAATTCATTGAAATACAAACGCGCGAGGGGCTTATCGGAGCATATTATAGCAGTTTCCACGAGTAAGTCAAGGTACTTGGGATTCTTGCCCTCCAGCTGGACCGCCTGGAGCGCGCTGTCCTTGGCCACGAGCGGTTGTTTGATTTTTAAAAGCAATTCGGCGAGGTGATAAAAACGCGGAGCGAGTGAATCATTGACCACGGTCGCCTGCTGTAAATATTGAATCGCCTCCTCAACATCTCCTTGACTCTCGGCGATCTGCGCCAGTTTCACGAGCACACTATCGTCCTCGGGCTCGAGCTGTAAAACAAACCGATAGGTCTCACGCGCTTCTTCCAGTGAATTTTGCGCGAGATATGTGTCGCCCAAACCGCGATACGCGGACGCGGATTTTTGATCAATCTTGATCGCGGCGATAAACAGCTCCTCGGCTCGGCTGAAATTATTATTAGATAGACACTGTTCGCCTTCGGCCACCAGATTGGAAATTTTTTGAATTTTTTCCTCGGCTGGCGGAGCATCGGGGCTATTTTCACTTTTTGAGACTCGCTCATGATACCATAATTTTTCAACTTTGCCTACATATACCCTAAATTTAAACTGCCCAACGCGCCAAACGCGATTGAATGGGGCCAATCGTTTGGACCAAATCTCTTTCACTCGACGATTATGCTCTTCGATCCGCTTGCCGATAATCTGACGCTTTTTTTGAAATTGCTGTTCTTCGTTCAAACTGGCAAGGTCGAGATTGGCCAATTGTGGCAATTTACGAAAAACAACTACGGCGATAACCGCCGCGCTAATCAAAATTACCACTAAAAAGACAAGATTCATAGTCAAATAGCCAGCTTTCATTGTATCATAAAGACGAAAAAAAATCCAGTGCCCAGTGGGCCTGAATGGAGATCCATCACCTATTAAAATAGGTTCGGGATGACAGATGATGAAAGAAGGCCAACTAACGATGGAACCACTCACTTCCTCCCTGCCTACCAGACAGACAGGCGACAAGCAGGTCAGGATGACACGCTAACCTCTCCCCCATCACCGATCACGACCGTGTCGCGCCGGCGCAATTTTCCCGACAATAGCAAATCAGCCAATTTATTTTCAATTTTTTCTTGAATCGCGCGACGCATCGGACGAGCGCCAAAATCCGGATCAAACCCGACCTCGGCCAAAAACTCCAACGCGCCATCGGTCACTTCGGCCAAAATACCTTTGCTCTCAAGATCCTTCACCACGCGCCTCATCATCATGCCAGCCACTTTTTTGATATCCGCGCGCGTCAAACCTTTGAATAATACAATCCCATCGAACCGATTGAGAAGCTCCGGCTTGAAATATTGCCCCAGCTCGCCGCGCATCAACCGCTCTTTGATCGCCACAATCGACAGCCCGGCGCGCATTTGTTCTTGGACAAAGGTAGTGCCGGCGTTGCTCGTAGCGATGATGATCGCATTGGTAAAATCATAGACATGTCCGGTCGAATCCGACAGCCGGCCATCATCCATCACCTGTAAAAAAATATTTAAAATATCCTTGTCCGCTTTTTCGATCTCATCGAGTAACACCAGCGCAAATGGCGATCGGCGCACCGCCTCGGTCAAAACTCCAGTGCCTTTTTGCCCGGGCATGCCGATCAGTCGCGTCACACTGGCTTTGTCTTGATACTCACTCATATCAAGACGGATGATTTTGTCCTCACCGCCAAAATACACCGCGGCTATAGTCTTGGCGAGCTCGGTTTTGCCCACGCCAGTGGGGCCGAGAAACAAAAAGTTGGCAATCGGACGATTGGTCGAACGCATCTCCGCGCGCGCACGGCGCAAAGCGCTCGCCACCAGATCCACGGCTTCGTCCTGGCCAACCACGCGTTCATGCATCTCGGTTTCGAGACGCATCAGTTTTTGCGATTCATCGGCCGACACGGTGGTCACCGGAATTTTAGTTTTTTCCGACACCACTTGCGCCACTTCTTCGGCCGTCACGAGCGCGTTGGCGCCTTTTTTGGCAAAAGCATGCGCGGCCGCCTCGGTCATCACCTCGATCGCGTTGCCGGGCAAAAATGAATCATGTAAAAATTTGCGCGCGAGCTGAACGGTTTTTTCGAGAGCGTCATACGCAAAAAATACTTTGTGTTTATATTCAGCATAACCCACTTTCGATTCGAGCGTTTGAATCGCTTGATTTTCATCCATCTCGTGAATATCCACTTTGCTAAACACGCCGGCCAAAGGAGAACTTAAAATATAACGGGCGTAATCGTCGCTCGTGGTCGTCGCGAAAGTAAGAAAATGTCCACCGCTTAAATATTCGGCGAGCGTAGTCGCCACATCGAGACTGGGCCCGCCCTCGCCACCGGCTGACACGCCGACAAGCTCGTGAATATTGTGGATAAATAAAATCACATTGCGAGCGCGCGCGATCTCGTGCATGATATTTTGCAATCGTTCCACTGCGCCGGCCGGAGTAGTACCCGCGAGTAGCGACGAGATACTGAGTCGCACCATGCGCTTGTCTTGAAGCCGTTTGGGCACATCATCGGCCACCATTTTTTGCGCGATACCCTCGACGATTGTGCGCTTGCCGACACCGTGGTCGCCGACAAGGATCACACTCTGCTGGCCACCCTCGACGATGCGAAACATCTCGGCGATCTCGCGATCGCGCGCCACGCACACCGACAAATTGCCAAATTGCGCCATGAGCGTCGTGTCTTCACTAAAATGATTGAGATAGGGCGTCTGCACGGCGGTCATCGCTTTGTCCATGCCTTTTTTGGATCGGCGCGCGGCCTTACCGCGAAACTGGCGATACTGGCGATAGAGCCGTTCGCGAATCCGTCCCCACTCGACCGCGTTGGCCAATTTTTCTTGTTTGATATTGAAATCAAACAAAATTTCTTGCACTTCTCTCGAAAGTCCGGCGGACGCGACCATAAGCTCGATCACACTGACAAAATCCTGATGCGCGCCATAGGCACTATCATAGGCGGCAAAAAGCGCTTGATTAAAATCGGGCGAAGGCAGGGGCATCACGGTTTTGCCCATCGTCACTTCGAGCGTGGGTAGTTTATTTAAAATCGGCAGGAGGCGAGTCTGAAGGGACGATGCCGGAATACCAAGTCGAATAAAA
>JBAYHH010000035.1:0-5350 GCA_041666265.1 Candidatus Magasanikiibacteriota bacterium
CACCGAAGTTTCACTTGAGACCATGCTCATCTCGGTAATTTGGCTCATGCTTACCGGCGCGATGGCAGTGGTGTTTTTCGGTCCGGTGCTATGGTGGTTGTGGTTTTTATTTCTGGGTTTGACGGTCACCGGTTTGGCGTTGTCGCACGACCATATCACCAAATTGAAGGTTTGGCAGGTGGATGATACTCCTCAATACAGTTTGTCTTTTTCATTTACTTTGATCGTGGTGATTACGGCCGTGATTATGGTGGGGGTTTGGGGCGCGAAGTTGTACTATGGCGAGACGGTTTACGCGCGCGCTTTGCAATCAAAGGATTTGTCATCGGCTGAAAAAGAAATTGGCAGCGCTCTCATGCAGCGCGCCAGCTCCGATAATTATAACGCGGCTCTCGCGCAAATATATTTGTTGCAAGCGGGTGAAATGGCCAATAAACCCAATCCTGATATGCAACAAGTGAGCCTTCTGGTCGCGAACGCTGTCAATGCCGCCAAAAAAGCCACCGATGTTTCACCGCGTTCGGTCGCTATTTGGGAAAACCTCGCCACGATGTATGAAAACGCCGCCGTAATCGTGCCGGACGCGCGCGGTTGGGCGGAAAAAGCGATCATCGAGGCGACCAATCTCGAACCGAGCAACCCGGTGCTGTGGTGGAGACTGGGAAACAATTACAGCCTGGCCGGTAAATGGGAAGACGCGCAAAAAGCGTATGAACAGGCCATCAAACTCAAAAATGATTATCTCGGATCGTATGTGGGCCTCGCGAATGTTTATGAACAAAAACGCGACATTGACAAGGCGGTAGAAACCTATCGCACTATCATGCCGTATGCTTTGAATAATCCGGAAGCTTTGTTTAATTTCGGCCGTTTGCTTTACAATCGCAATAAATCCACTGATCGCGATGACGCGGAAAAATTATGGAAAGAATCCGTGCGCATTTCGCCGAATTATTCCAATGCTTTATATAGCCTCGGTCTCATGTATGAGGCGCGCGGTGATCGCGCTCGGGCGCTGGAGTATTATTACAAAGTTAAAGATCTAAACCCCGGCAGTAAAGATGTCAACGACAAGATCCGCAGTATGGTGGGCGGAAGCGCGCAGTAGTTTTTGGATATCAATTGTAAATAATATGCGCTTGGCCGGCATCGCTATTTTAGCGACAATTTTACTTTTACCTTGGGCGGTTTTGGCCGCGATGACCTCGAGCCATTATTCTATTTATGCCGACAGTATCGATACTGGCGGTATTTTTAGCGCCAGCACGACCTACTCGATGCAAAGCACGATCGGCGAGTCGCCCGTAGGCGTGGCCAGCAGCTCCTCGGGGTATGAGATCAGGGGCGGATATCAGGCGATGGAGCAAGGGTATTTGTCTTTTGAATCCGGTGCGAGTAGCTTTAGCCTGGGTGAATTAAGCACGAGTACGGTCTCGGCCGCCTCGACCACGATCACTATTTCGACTGATTCCGCCACCGGATACAGTCTAAGTATCGCGAGCGCGGCGATGACGACCGGTACCGCGCTCACAGCGATCGCGACGCCGACCTTTGTCCCGGGAGTAGAGAGCTATGGTATGGTGACTTCGACGGTGGGCGGGAGTGAAGGTAGCGCGTTTCCAATTGCTGATAGCAGTCTCATCTATACAGTATCTGGCGCGCTGACCAATAGTCAAACGGTGGTGACCGTAAAAGCGGCCATCAGCGAGGCGACCACTCCCGGCACGCGCGCGCAGATAATCACACTACAGGCGGTGGCGAATTTTTAAAAAATTAAAAATTTAAAATCAAATATCAAATATATTATACTAATGACATGAAATTTTTAGTTGCGATAGTTTTTGCAATATTTGCGAGTTTCCTGGCGTGCACCTGCGCGCGCGCTTTTTCTATTTCCCCCCTGCGATTTTTGGTCACTGTGGATCCTGGTAGCACCCAGACTATCGCGGTGACCATCAAAAATGACGAGGGCCACCAGATCATGGTGCGACCGGTGGTGCTTGGTGCTCGTCAAAATGTCGGTGGTCAAACCGAATTTGTTCGCGGGATTGATCGCGCTGAACAGTGGACCAAGCCATCTGGAAATTCGTTTGTGATCGCGAAAAAAAGCGTTAAAAAAATCAGTTTTACCGTTACCGTTCCCCTTAGCGCCGGCCCGGGCTCGCATTATTTGGCGGTCGGCGCCGAAACTATCAGCGAGCAAACCGGAGTGGGGATATCCGGTCGGTTGCTGACGCTGCTCACGGTGCAGGTGGCGGGCGAAGCCAATGAGAAAGTCGCCATCAATAAATGGAAGGCGGTAAAGTTATTTACGACTCAAAAAAATTGGTCTTTTGACAGTAAAATAAAAAACGACGGCAATGTGGAGGTGCCTTTTGTCGCGAGCGCCATTGTGCGCAATTGGTCGGGGGACGAGCGTGCGTCGTTTCCTTTGACTGAAAAAAGTGTTTTGTTGGCCGGCACTGGGCGGACGCAAAATTATTCATTTGATGTGAATGGCCGGCATCTGTGGCCCGGGTTTTATCAGGTGCAAATGCAAGTCAATTATGGCTTGACCGGCCAAACAGCGACGGCGATCGCCAATCTCATATATATACCACTGTGGTCGTGGGGAGTGCTCGGGTTGATTGTTTTGGTGATCATTGGCGCTTTTACCAGCCAGTATGAATTTCAGATGGGGCGATGATATTTAATATATCAACATGAAGACGCGCGCCAAAATTTTATTAATATTTATTCTCGGATTATTTTTTTGTCTGGGATTTTTTTGGTACGCGCGCGCGGAAAATAGCAATCAGACGATCAATGTTAATTTGACTGTGCCGGTGATGAGTACGACGACGCCCAATATTTGCGGTGATGGGAATAAGTCAGATACTGAAGGGTGCGACGACCATAATTTGACTAATGGTGATGGCTGTTCTTCGTCTTGCGTACCCGAAGGTGGTTGCGTGGGGGAATGCTCTCCGCCCAATATTACCAGCATATCTTCGTCGACTACCGACATTTCCGCTCAAGTTACCTGGACAGCTTCGGATGATATTGGGATTGATCATTGTAGTTTTAGCTATAGTCCGTCGTCCGGTTCTCTGACCACTTCAACATTCGAAGCGATTATTAGCGCCTTAACACCCAGCACTCTTTATACATTTACAATATCATGTTTTGACGCGGCCGGAAAAAGTGACAGCGAATCAGGGCAATTTCAAACAAAGGCGCTTCCTATTTATCTTGAGATTTTAACCCACTCCACCACACCCGGCGTAGGCAGTATTATTTTTGATTGGACGACAAATCTTGCTTCGGGCGGGTCGGTATCATTTGGCCTGAACAATCAATATTCCGGTGGTACTGCCACCTCGCCGACGGTCACCACCACCCATAGTGCCACCGCGACCAATTTATTGTCTTGTACTGATTATTTTTATCAGTTACATTCTTGGATAAATCAAGAAAGTGATTATTTTGAAGGAACCGTGACGACATTGCGGGAATATACTCCGCCAGCGGTCACTAATCTCCGACTTGCGACCACCAGTAATGAAATTATACTAAATTGGAACAACCCTTCACCGGTAGGAGATTTCATCGGCGTTAAAATCCTCAAAAATGATACACAAATTGCCGACAATAATATCAATACCTATACTGATGAGATTGCAGTGGCGAATTGTAATGTTTCGTATTGTTATCTGATAGAGCCCTACGATAGATGTGGAAATGTGTCGGGCGGGTTGGAGGTATGCGGAAAAACCGGATGCGGTACTCCTACCACCACGCCGGGATTTTGCGGTGATGGTCAAGTTGACATTGATCTCGGCGAACAATGCGATCTGGGTGACGCGTCGCATGGCAATGGCAACGGCGTTTGTCCCAAAACATGCGGTGTCACCTGTCAGAATAACCCTACTTGCCAGCCTCCGCCTGAGAATTGCGGTAACAACATCGATGATGATGGCAATGGATTGACCGACTGCGCTGATTCGGCTTGCGCCAGCGACCCTGATTGTCAGTCAATCATCGAATCATTTGCTTGTAGTGATGGCAATGACAATGATGGCGATGGGCTGATTGATTTTCCGGCTGATCCCGGGTGTATCAGCGCTAAAGACACTGACGAATATAATTCCGACAACATTACCGTTGATCCTCTGTTGCGATTGAGTCTCGACGAGGTCATTTTTTCGGCCGGTAATCGTTTAATCCGCCTTCAACCGGTAAATGATACTATCACCAGCTTGTCCGGTTCGCATTTGACGGTCGGTATTCGCCAGCAATCTTTCAATAGTGATCCGGTTAGTTTGCGTTTGATTATTAGCGGAGCCAAGTACTTATTCAATTACTCTGACGCGGACAAGATATTTTACGCCGATATCTCCTTTCCCAGTGTCGGCTCGCATCAAGGATATATTGAAATTGATTACGGTGGCGGACAATTTGACTCGCTCGCTTTTTCATTGAACAGTCTCGGGTCGGGCGTGGTGACGGGCGCGGGTAACGAACGGGTGGAAAATGCCGTGATACAATTACTGAATAGCAACGGCCAAATATTTCCGGCCAATACTTATGGCCAATCCAACCCGGTCACTACCGGAATCAATGGGTTTTATGGTTGGGTGGCGCCCAATGGGACCTATCGGATGAAACTATCGGCCGCCAAATATTTTGATCACGAAACTCAAACTTTTACCGTGACGAATAATGTCGTCAATCGGGAGTTATCGTTGATCTTGATTCCGGATAAATTATTGGAATATATTCCGGCGTCATTAAGATTGGCGTCGCAAGCCATCAAAGAAATATTGCGCACTCCGCAAGCGCAAAAAACCGCCGCTCAAGCGGCTCCGATTTCGGTCGCCGTGATATCGGTGGGAGCGGCCTCGATTTTGTCTTGGATCGATCTATTGGCTTGGCTGCAATTTATATTTTTTCAGCCGATTTTGATTTTTGGCCGACGCAAACGCAGCGGCTGGAGTCAAGTATATAACTCGCTCACCAAACTGCCGATTGATCTCGCCACTGTGCGCCTCGTCAATGCCGTCACCGGCAAAATCGTGCAATCGCGCGTCACCGACAAAAATGGCCGGTTTACTTTTATCGCGGCGGTCGGCGATTATCGAATTGATGTTTATAAAAATAATTTTGTTTTTCCGTCCGCTTATTTGAAGGATTTCAAGAATGACGGCAAGCGAACGGATGTTTATCACGGTGAGACAATCAAAATCGTCGAAAAAGATACGGTCATCAATGTGAGCGTTCCGCTTGATCCCCTCGACGCGACCAGTTATGGTTTGCGATTATTTTGGCGGAAATTTGGCCGTCGGTTTCAATTATTGCTATCCGGTACCGG
>JBAYHH010000036.1:0-5269 GCA_041666265.1 Candidatus Magasanikiibacteriota bacterium
GCTATCTTTTCTGTTGGCAAACCAAACAGCCACACAGTCCACCCGCCGGACAAATTGGCGGAATACGGAGGATAACATGAGGGTGTGTTTAGCTCTTTATCCAAATGGGGAGAAATCCCATTTTGTCGACACGGTGTTCAAAAAAACAAAACTTGAACAACCGCTTCCTGTCGGCTCTCTCATCGAATTGAGCGACGATGCGACCTACGAAGATGTCGATCTGGTTGTCAAAGAAATCATTTTTGATTTCGATTACGACCTGATTCGAATGGAAGTACATTTCCGTTACCCACCAAACATGACCGACGCCCAGCTTCAGCAGCATATCCAACATGATTGGATTGAAGACTACGAAGAACTCAAAGGATGGGCGAGCGAAGAATAGCACGAAACGGCCCGCAGTTATGGAAACTGCCGGGCCGTGTTTTTTTGGCAAATTCAAAAATAATCAGTTGCGATAGAGATTCCTCGTATTCGTTCGGAATGACAGTTGGTGATTACGCGATGAAACCACCCGCCTGGATAGACCAAAGTTTTTGATACAATCCATTTTTTTCTTTTAACAGTTGCGCGTGCGTCCCCTGCTCCACAATCCCGCCATTGCCAATCACCACGATCCGATCCATTTTCATGATCGTAGACAAGCGATGCGCTACGGTAATCACGGTTTTATTTTTCATCAAATTCGTCAAAGCGTCTTGGATCAATTTTTCGGATTCGGAGTCCAAACTGCTGGTCGCCTCGTCCATGATCAAAATCGGCGCGTTGCGCAAAATCGCCCGCGCGATCGCCACGCGTTGGCGCTCGCCACCCGATAATTTCATCCCGCGCTCGCCCACAAAAGTTTTGTATCCATCCGGAAACTCGGAAATAAACTCGTGACAATGCGCCATTTGGGCGGCCTCGTAAACTTCTTCATCAGTGGCGTCAAACCGTCCGTAGCGAATATTTTCGAGCAGAGTGCGATGAAATAGAATCGGATCTTGAGGCACCCAGCTGATGGCCCGCCACAAACTTTCCAATTTCACGCCGGCGATACTTTGATCGTCGATCAAAATCTTACCTTTGCCCACTTCGTGCAGACGCAAAATCAATTTGACGATGGTACTTTTGCCGGCTCCGCTTGGCCCGACCAGAGCCACTTTTTCTTGGGGCGCGACCACAAAATTAAATTTACTCAATACCGCGCGCGTGGGGTTATAACCAAACAATACATTGTCAAATTTAATTTGCGCTCGTGAAACTTTCAGATCCTTGGCTTTGGGTTTATCCACGATTTCATGCGGAGTATTCAAAATCTCGGTCATCTCTTCGGCATCGGATAAAAAACGGTAGACATGGCGAATCATGCGACCAAAATCCCAAATTTTCATAAACACCATCAGCGTATAGGATTGCAAAAGCACAAAATCACCCACGGTAAAAATACCTTTTTTCCACATTAAAATACCCATGTAAAACACGCCGATTTCCAGCCCAATCGCGAGCAATCCTTGAATTGCTTCAAAAATATTATTCAAATTCCAGGTAAACAATCCCAACCGCCGCGCTTTATCAGTCACCTTCTCAAACCCATCCACTTCGCGCGCGTAACCATTAAATAACTTTAAGTTAATATGGTTCGTGACCGTGTCCGCGAGCACCCCCGACACTTCGGTTTCGGCCGCGCTTCGCTCCACATCGTATTTGAGCTTGTAAGTAGAAAAAAAGTAGCTAAAAATCATGAAAAACACAATCCAACCGATGAGAATCAAACCAAGACTGATATTTTTGCTGGATAATATTACGATAATAAGACATAGATTGACAACCAAGGGTATAAAATTCCAAATAAATCGATCGGAGATGCCTTCGTAAGAACCAACAAATCGATTGGTTCTTTTTACCAGTGAACCGACAAAATTATTATTAAAAAATCCGTAAGAATGACGATGAAGATAATTAAAACAAGTGCGATAAAGATCGCGCGATACGCCAGAATCAATGTAGGTCATGAGAAATGTCGAAATGCGCCAAAATACCCATTCGAGCAATTCAATGAGTAGTATCGTCAGCAATATGCCGATCAATACTGTGGCGATCGCCGCCGAGGGCGCGGTATCGGTGATGGCATCAAAAAACTTTTTGATGTATATCGGCACAATCACGCTTAATACCGAGCCAGCGATAGTGCAAAAAATCAAAAACAGCCACCATCTCAGGTAACTTCGCACATGTCGCCAATAAATGGCCAGTGTCAGTCGGGTATTGTTTTTCATAAATAAATGCTACCAACCCACCATAAATGGCAGGTCTACAATAGAAGACGCATAAAACAAAAAAATGTTACAGAGTAACATAAAAAAGCACCTTTGATATTTAACCATATGGGGTGAATATTATTTTTTTTCGGTGCAACTGCAACCGCAACCTTGGCCGCACTTACAACAATTGTAGCAGATAGACTCCTGGCAAACGCAACGATCATCGTCTTTTTCCAAGGGCATACTGCATTCAACGCATTTTTCCATAATAACGAATAAATAATATAATTATCTCGGCTGGCACGCGCTAATCACTTCTTGCTCCCTAAATTATACCACAACCAAAACACCCCCGACAAATTTAGTCAAGGGGGTGTCTAAAAATCTATGATGAATAAACAATCTGTCAGCGGGCCAATATTATTCGTTGCTTTTCGGTAATTTTTTATATTTCTTTCCAATATGCAAACGATTGCTCTCGCGTTCAATCGCCGCTTGCATGCGCGCGTAGTCCACATCTTCCACATTTTTGATTTTGGCCATTTGCTCAATCGCTTTTTGGCGCGCTTCCTCGGCTCGAGCGAGGTCGATTTCCGTTGCGCGCTCGGCGTTGTCGGCCAAAATCACAATTTCATTATTACCGCGCACTTCCAAAAATCCACCCGATACCGCGATGGGGTGTTCGCCGGCGTTGTCCACGATTCTCATCTCACCGGCTTTGAGTACCGACACCAATGGAATGTGATTTGGGAGGACGGTAATTTCGCCGTCCATGGTGGGGATGGTGACTTGGGTGACGGCGTCGTTCTCATAGACGACACGCTCCGGTGTGGCAATCTTGAATTTAATATTTGTCATAATAATTTACGATACAATATACATGGATCACGATACATTTTGTATTTTATTCCATGCATATTGTATCGTGTGGTATCGTTTTCCATGTATCGTGTATTTTGTTACTTCACCTCATCTATACTCCCCTTCATATAAAACGCCTGCTCGGGTTTGTCGTCGTGTTTGCCATCCAAAATCTCACGGAAGCCGCGGATGGTGTCGGCGAGTTTGACATATTTACCCGGGGAGCCCGTGAATACTTCAGCCACGAAGAACGGCTGGGACAAAAATTTCTGCACTTTGCGAGCGCGAGCCACAGTGAGCTTGTCTTCGTCGGATAATTCTTCCATACCCAAGATGGCGATGATATCTTGGAGATCTTTGTATTTCTGCAACACCTTTTGCACATCGCGCGCGGTTTGATAATGCTCGGCGCTGACAATATTCGGATCCATAATCGTAGACGAAGAGTCCAGCGGATCTACGGCCGGATAAATGCCAAGCTCAGTGAGCGAACGATTGAGTACCACGGTGGAATCAAGGTGCGCGAAAGTGGTAGCCGGAGCCGGATCGGTAAGGTCGTCGGCCGGCACATAAATGGCCTGCACCGAGGTGATTGAACCTTTGTCAGTAGAGGTGATGCGTTCTTGTAGCGCTCCCATTTCCGACGCGAGAGTCGGCTGGTAACCTACGGCGCTCGGCATGCGACCAAGCAACGCGGATACCTCGGAGCCGGCTTGGGTGAAACGAAAAATATTATCAATGAAAAGCAGTAAATCTCTCCCCTCTTCATCGCGGAAATATTCGGCCATCGCAAGAGCTGTCAAAGCAACGCGAGCGCGCGCCCCCGGCGGTTCATTCATTTGACCGAAGACCAGCGCGGTTTTGTCCAACACTCCGGAATTTTTCATTTCATGATACAAATCATTGCCTTCACGACTGCGCTCACCCACACCGGCAAACATGGAATAACCGCCGTGTTCTTGGGCGATGTTGCGGATAAGTTCCTGAATAACAACGGTCTTGCCCACGCCGGCGCCGCCAAACAAACCAATTTTGCCGCCTTTCAAAAACGGACAAATCAAGTCCACTACTTTGATACCGGTTTCCAAAATTTCGTATTTAGTGGATTGTTTGTTAAACGCCGGGGCCTTACGGTGAATCGGATACATTTTTTTGGCTTTGGCTTCTCCCAGACCGTCAATCACATCGCCGGTAACATTAAACATGCGGCCCAGGGTCTCGGGGCCGACCGGCACCGAAATCGGCGCGCCGGTGCTGGTCACTTCCATACCACGCTGTAAACCGTCAGTCGTGCTCATGGCAATGGTGCGCACCATACTCGCGCCCAAATGCTGTTCCACTTCCAACACTAATTTTCCGCCTTCAGGCAATTTAATTTCCAAGGCATGAAAAATGTCCGGAAGTTCATTTTCAAACTTCACATCCACCACCACGCCGATGATTTGGGAAATTGTTCCTGTGATCATGGTATTTTCTTTTTCCATAGTATTATCTGTTAAAAATATTTTTATTAAATTAAGGGACTAAACAAGATACAACATACATGGAAAATGATACAAATTGTATTTTATTCCATGTATTTTGTATATTGTCATTCCAGCGCCGCCGCGCCACCGACAATCTCCGCAATTTCTTGCGTTATCTTGCTCTGGCGGGCTTTGTTGAATTCCATGGTTAGTTCGCCAATCATTTCCGTGGCTGCGTCGCTCGCGTTTCTCATCGCCATCATACGACTGCTGTGTTCACTGGCGGCTGATTCTAATAGTGATTGATAAATTTGTGTTTCCACCAAGCGCGGTAAAATAATTTTTAAAACTTCGGTTCGGTTTGGTTCAAACAAATAATCGCTCAACTCCACTTTCGGTTCGCTTACTCCTTGTTCCGTATTCCTTACTCCTTCATCACTCATCATCTTCTCCAAATCCATCTCCGACACCGGCAACACCTGGCGCAATTTAGCCACTTGTGAAATCGCTGATTTAAAATCCGTATAAGCGACGACCACTTTGTCATACTTCCCCGCCTCATAATCTGCAATCGCGGTCGTAGCCACCGGCATAATATCATTCAACTTTGGCGTATCGGACAAATCAGTATACGACGCGATTAAATTATATTTCATTTTTTTGGAAAATTCGGCGCCTTTTTTGCCAATTCCCAACACA
>JBAYHH010000037.1:0-4851 GCA_041666265.1 Candidatus Magasanikiibacteriota bacterium
AATCACTTTTTTTATGCCCAGTTCTTTAGCCAATCGAATATAATCACCGGCAATTTGCTCAGGGCTTTCTATTATTTTTTGGATATCTTGGGCGATGCCGGAATTACGCAACACACCATCACCACCATCACGCACCACCACTGCGTTGGCCATACTCTCATCGACGCGTTCGTCCATACAGACGATGCGCATAACATCATATCGTTTGGTGGCCGCTGCGCGTTTTTCTCGCGCCACAGAACCGTAAAATTCCTGCATTTGGCCGGCTTTTACGAATTTATAGAAATTTTTGGATTTTTCGGCGCTGTCTCGCCACAATTCATCGGCCTCTTGCTCGTGTGAAATCAGTTCATGTTCATGCATGTGCATAAAAATTTTTAAAAAAATAACAACTAAATACTACCAAATAACGACGATTTGGTCAAGAGTTCTTGAAGTGAACTATACCAGAATTTAAAAAAAATATCCCAACGCCGTGTGGTTGGGATTTATGTCTCCTAGTGGCCATTTTGCTCGAACTGCCTCGTTTCCATGTCGACCACCCCCACGAGCGGGGTGAAGAAATCGACCATGTCCGGCATTTGCTCGGTAATAGTGCTGAGCGCGAGCGCGGCCAGTCCCTTGGACTGGACCATGGCCCCTTTGCGATCCTCGGCAAATCGATAGGGGGTGGACACGAGCAGAACGCCTCCCTGTTCAATGCGACCTTCTTGCCAATTTTCCCTGATGATCTGAGCAGCCGTCAGAATCGGCTTGGTCAAGACGGGGTCGCACGCGCCGATCTTGAGAGCGAAGTTTGGATCATCGAGCCAATCAAATCCACCGCCCAGAGCAAGCACCTGCTCGCCGTGCTTGTACTGTCGAGTGGCCGCATCTCCTTTTTGATCGCGGCGATGTGGCGAACATTGCCTTCCAAGAGACCAGCGAGATCGATCCGTAATTGTAACGGCAGGTTGGGAAGGATGTGCGCGAGCTTCTCCTGTAGAGCCAGCACTGAAACATCCGCCGGCTCGTTGCGCATATCCAACACCCGATCACCTTCGCCGTGCACCACGAGCGCATCCGTGTCGGTTTCGAGCCCGACGAGAACAGTGCGAATACGCCCTTCAAAGCAATGCTCCACCTGGCTGTTGAAGTACGCCGCATCAGCCTTGCCGGCCGAAGTGTTGTACTTGAAGCCAGCACACCCACGATGGGTGTCTCCCTCTGACCAATGGTAAGTCGCGATGAGCAGAACCGAACGGCGCTTCTTGTAGGCGTAGCGCTCCAGCGCGCCGATTTCGTTCCGCAAGAGCGGCCAGCTCAAGCGAAAACGCCCACCGATGCTCCGATGGGAGGTGATCAGTCCGCACGGCAGAGAGCAAGCATCAGTGATGCTCACCCGACCGTCCATGCATTGCATGGCGATCACCTCGGTGGGATGCTGTCGACGGTAGTCCCGCCGCTCGCCGGTCGTCTGGCAGAATTTTTTCGCCATCTGACCGTTCTTTTCCAAAATCGCTTGAACAAGTCCATTCGTCATCTTTTTCCTCCCCAGGAAAATGGCGACTTAATGTCGCGTGGATGAAAAGAGCGACTATAGGCTAACACAAATACACCATTTCGTCAATGCTTTCCGAAAACAAAAAAATCCACCTATCTGTGGATAACTTATACTGTTTCACTCTATACAAATTTCACCAATGTGACATAATATCTGTAACGAAATTTTACCTGAATGCTTGTCTGGTAAAATTTCTCAAAACTTTCCGTACTCCGGGAAGTTTTGTGTCCTCACCCGCCCACTCAAGGCGGTTTTTTGTTAGAGTCTGTTAACAACCTCTTAGATTAAATCAAACGCGACTGTTTGGGTTGGTGATTTTTATCAAAAATCGCTTTGACAACACCATATTGACCATCAAACCCGGGCGCTACTTCGACTTTGCCGACCCGCATATTGGCGATCGCGATGGCGATGTCCGGCTCGCTGACCGCTTTTTGGATTTTCCAAATATCATAGCGCAATAAAATCGCAAACTCACTCCCCAAACTCGCAATCATTTGGTTGTATTCTTTTTCCACTTTCTTGCTTCCTTTACCCACCTCAAATACCGACGCGATGATCTCGCGCAAAGGCACAATATATTTATGGGGGATAAACTTTTTGGCCAAAATATCCTTTTCACTGCGATCAGCCAAGTCGTCGACACGATGGAGCACTCCTACCGTCAATTCCTTTTTACATTTTGGACAAATCTTTTTTAATTTTTTTGTTTCGGCCGGCAACATACTCACACTACAAGCACGGTGGCCATCGACATGATACATCCCCTCCTCCGGATAAAACTCGATAGTATACAAAAATTTCTTTTTGTCGCCCTCGCGCACGATACGCACCAATTCGTCATAATTTACATCTTTTTCATCGGCAAAATTCAAAACATTAGCCTCACGCCCGAGATTTTCCAAGCTATGCGCGTCCGAATTTGACACCAGGGTGATGTGGTCGAGCTGTGAAAGACGGTGATTCATGGTGGGGTCGCTCGATAGCCCGGTCTCGATTGTGCGCACATACGGTGATAGCTCATCAAAACACTCGGCGATGCTGTCATAGCCGGATTTTGATCCAAAAATTGCAAACCACGGCGTCCAAGCGTGCGCCGGAATCAAATAAAATCGCGGATCAATATCCATTAGAATTTTTAAAAGCTCCTGCGACGACATACCCAGTATCGGCCGACCATCAGCGCGCAAATTTTTCCCGAGTTTTTCCAAGCGTTCAATTAATTTTTCCACCGACACAATGCTGGGCGCCAGGATCACATGGTGCAGTCGCCTGGTTTTGTCTTTGTGACGATAAATACAAGCCACTTCGGTGGATAAAATAAACCGGGTCGGATTTAGAATTTGAAATTTGGAATTTATTTGGAATTTGTGATTTGATATTTGTGATTTCAACCGATACAACCCACTCTTGCCCACTTCCTCCAAATGCTCTTTGATGTGCTTGAGCCACCCCGGATGAGTATAATCCCCGGTCGCGCAAATATCTATCCCTTTTTTGACGCAAGCATCGGCAATTTTTGGCAACTCCAATTGGGGCGAGCAGGCTCGGCTGTATTTGGAGTGGATATGGAGGTCGACAATTTTTTGAACCATAAATGCTTGTGTTTATTTAAATTTTACGCTAAAATCAAACAATAGGCAAGATATGGCAATATTTATTAAAATTCAAAAAGAGCTCAATAAACTGGCCGACAAACAACAGGCGATTATTTTGGCGCGCTTTTTCAAAACCGGTCCCGGGCAATATGGCGCGGGTGATAAATTCCTCGGCATCAAAGTGCCCCAGCAACGCCTGGTCGCAAAAAAATATTATCGCGAAGCGACCCTATCCGATGTCGCTCGACTACTACACAGCCCCTACCACGAACACCGACTGACCGGCCTGATTATTTTGGTATTAAAGTTTTCTCAATCAAATCCACTTGAACAACAACGAATTTATAATTTTTATCTAAAAAATACCAAATATATCAACAATTGGGATTTAGTCGATGTCACGACCCCGCAAATTGTCGGGGTCTGTTTACTACAAATGGATTGTCAATCTGAGCCCTGCCTACCGGCAGGCAGGCGCCAGCGAAGAATCTCTCGCCAAATTTTATACAAACTCGTCCGCTCCCCATCACTTTGGGAAAGACGCATCGCAATTTTGGCTACTTTTACTTTTATTCGCGCCTGGCAATTTGATGATACGATCAAACTCGCCGAAATTTTATTGAACGACCCGCACGATCTGATACACAAAGCCGTCGGTTGGATGCTGCGCGAAGTAGGCAAACGCGATCAGACGACGCTGATAAAATTTTTGAACAAAAACGCCGGGCGCATGCCTCGCACCATGCTACGCTACGCGATCGAAAAATTTTCCGAAGATAAACGCCGATATTATCTAAATAAAGTATGATTGACGAACTAATGGACATTGTCAATGAAAACGACGAAGTGATTGGCCAAGCCACTCGCTCTGAATGTTACGCTAAAAAATATTCGCATCGTATTGTGCATGTGTTAGTTTTTGATAATCAAGGAAAAGTGGCTTTGCAATTGAGTTGCCCGAGCAAATCCTTTCTCCCCGGATATTGGGGCACTTCGGCCGGAGGACATGTCCAATCGGGAGAAAATAATCATCAAGCCGCAAAAAGAGAATTACGAGAAGAATTAGGAATCGAATCAGACCTGGAACTAATGGGCAAGGATATATACAAGGATGAGCGTGGTTTCACTAAAATTGTTTCTTCGTTCAAGACTACATACACAGGTACATTTATTCTTGATCCCGCAGAGGGTTCGAAAATAGAATACTTTTCAATTGAAGAAATAAAGAAACTTACCAAGACACAGACAAATATTTATCCGGAATTGCTATTTTTACTCAAAAAATACTACCTCTAAAGCGAAAACGGCGGCGTGACAGTCGCTGTTTTTATGTCACCGGTGGTGGCGGTTTGAAAAGTTAGCGCTGTTGCGCAAAGCGCGATCGCGCCAGTCTCATAAGGTGTTTTTGAGCCGTATTTGGTGTCCCCAACGATCGGATGGCCCAGGTGCGCGAGTTGTGACCGAATCTGATGTGATCGGCCGGTCTTGAGCGTTATTTTTAAAATCGAATTTTTTTCGTTAGATTTTTCGACCTCGTAATCAAGCTCAGCGTATTGCGCATTTGGTCGGGCACTATCATATACCGTCACAAAATTTTTATTCCCATCCTTTACGAGCCAATTAACCAAAGTGGTTTTGGGTTTTTTTGGCTCACCCTCAACGAGCGCGTGATAAATTTTTGATACCTGATGCTCCCGAATCTGCTCGGAT
>JBAYHH010000038.1:0-4827 GCA_041666265.1 Candidatus Magasanikiibacteriota bacterium
ACAAAATTTTTATTCCCATCCTTTACGAGCCAATTAACCAAAGTGGTTTTGGGTTTTTTTGGCTCACCCTCAACGAGCGCGTGATAAATTTTTGATACCTGATGCTCCCGAATCTGCTCGGATAATCGACTAGCGCCTTTGCTTGTTTTGGCAAAAAGTATTACTCCGGATACTGGCCGATCGAGGCGATGAAGCAACCCCAAAAACACATTACCCGGTTTTTGGTATTTGGTTTTTAAATACTCTTTAACATCGTCCATGAGACACTTGTCTCCGGTCTTGTCGCCCTGCACCAAAACACCGGCGGGCTTAAATACCGCGATCAAATGATTATCTTCGTATAAAACTTTTAATGGCATAGATATCTCGTAAAGTAAATATAATTAGAAATAAGCGAACATTGAAATTACGAGATAAAATTTGTAGTCGAGTTTAAGCGATCCGAAGGATTTGAGTCGATGTTTGAGGAGCGAAGCGACGAGTTTCGACTCAAAAGCGAAAACGAGACACAAATTTTCGAGTAATTTCACAGTGAGCGTTTTTTAATTATATTTACCGCCCAAGCTCCACCGCGCGAAAATCCCGCACGGCAACAAGCGCCCGTCTTTCCCGGATTCGGTGATGGTCAGCTCCCCTTTTTCAATCTCTCCTCCAAATTTATTTTTTAAATTCAACAAATTATTTTCATAAGCGATTGCCGAATATCCCGACGCGTAGCCATTGACCAAAACAAATAGCGGATGATCCGACAAAACTTTTTCACAAATATCCATGAGGTGCAAAAAATCCTTTTCAATGCGCCACATCTCACCACCGGGGCCATGACCAAACGCCGGCGGATCCAAAATTATGGCGTCGTAATGATTACCGCGTTTAATCTCGCGCTCCACAAATTTGACCGCATCTTCGAGAATCCAACGCACCGGCGCTTTTTCCAGCCCATTGAGCATGGCATTGTCGCGCGCCCAGCCAATGGCTGTTTTTGATCCATCAATGTGGCACACAGTGGCGCCCGCTTGCGCTGCGGCAAGCGATGCCCCGCCGGTGTAGCCAAATAAATTTAGCACACTCACCTTGTCGCTGTCATTCTGAGGTGAAACCGAAGAATCTTTGTTGTGACTACCGCCAATAGATCCTTCGCTGGCGCTCAGGATGACATTGCGAATCCACTCCCAATTACTCGCCTGCTCCGGAAATACACCCGTATGTTTAAATGCCGTAGGGCGAATCAGAAATTTCAATCCACCAATGACCGCCTCCCAGCGCTCGGGTAGTCCCGGACGCACTTGCCAGCGCGCTTCCCGACCCTCGCGAATAAATACCGCGTCCGCATTATCCCAAATCTTATCATCCAGACGATGACTCCACAGCGCCTGCGGATCTGGCCGGCGTAAAACAAAATCACCATAGCGCTCCAGTTTTTCGCCCAGTCCGCTATCGAGCAATTCGTAATCTTTTCCCGGCTTAGTGGTTAAGATCAAACTCATATATTAAAATTCAATTTTAAATTCTTTGCCATAATCCTTAAATCCGATTTTTTCATACATTTTGTGCACTTCGGGACGAGAATAGCGACTGTTGGCGATCAATTTATGACATCCGCGCTCTTTGGCCTCGGCGATGATCGTCTCGGTCAATTTTGTGCCCAACCCTTGCCCGCGGGCGTGCTCCTCGACAAATACATCTTCGAGCAATCCGTATGGCTCGGCGTGTAAATCATTATAAATTAAATACAGCGAAGCGCGTCCGATCACCTGATCATTTTCGACCGCGGTGATTTTTATCGCTTGTGACGCGCGCAGTTCTTTTTTAAATTCCATATACAAATTTACTTCAAAATATTTTTTAAAATATGGCCGAGTTTAATCGCGCACAGCCCCCCGTCATCTCGCCGATAAGGACGGGAGATGATTTTTTTGTCACCCAAATTCTCTTGATCAAATTCAAACGCGCTCCACTTATGCTTTTTCCAGGTAATTTTTTGCCGACGACTCACAGGCGCGTTATTATAAATAACCAAATCCAATGATCGCGGTAAATATTCTTCTAAATCGCCGATAATATCACTCAATTTTTCCGGACCGGTTTCGCCGTCGAGGCGATAAGCATCTCCACACACATAAATTAATTTTGCACTCGAACGGGCAATCGCTGATTTAACTCCTTTTGGCAACAATGCCGCAATCACACTGGTATAGAGACTACCGGGCGCGAGGATTATATAATCCGCTTGTTCTATAGCCTTTTTTGCGCCCATAAAAATACAGCCAGCCGGCTCCAACCAGGCTTCTTTTATTTTCCAAGCACGATTGTATTGAGGCACATCAATTTTGGCTTCGGTTTTTACTATCTTCCCATTGGTTAATTCCACGCACAGATCGGTCTGATCAAGCGTCACCGGATAAACACGGCCGACTGCCTCGACACCTTGCTCCAAGGCGCTTAACGCCTGAATAAAATTGCCACCATATTTTTCCGCCAATACTAAAAACAAATTACCGAGATTGTGATCATTTAATTTACCCGCGTCCAAAAATCTATTGCCATAAAAAATCTGACGCAACATTAAATAATCGTATTTTGACAACGATAAAATAGTGCGCATGATATCGCCCGTAGGCAAAGTATCGAATTCACGGCGCAGTCGACCTGATGACCCGCCCGAATCCGACATCGACACAATCGCGGAGATGTCAAATTTATTTAAATGTTGTTTGAGCGCGACGGTCACGACCGCGCTTCCATTCCCACCGCCGATTACCGCCACTTTTATTTTCTTTTTCATAATATTTTCATATTTTAGTGAGCTGATATTATATATACAGTAAATCAAAAATACTTTGATCTCCAAGCGATGACACGATCATATCCGCGCCCGAGAAATCTCCCGGACTCCAACGCTCATCGGGCACCGCGACGCAATACATGCCCGCGCCTTTGGCCGCAACCACGCCATTTTCCGCGTCCTCAAATACCACGCAATTCTCCGGTTTTACCCCGAGTAATTCAGCAGTATGAGAATATATTTTGGGATTGGGTTTGCCAATATGGCCGATGTGATCGGGTGATACGATTTTATCAAAATATTCATTCCAACCAAACCGATCGGCCGCCATCTGGATCTGACGCAAAGGCGCACCGGAAGCGATCGCCATTTTATAGCCGGCAGTCTTTATTTTTTTGACCAGCGCGTCCGCGCCTGGCATCAGATTGGTATGATGCGAATAAATTTTATCGGTAGTCCGCGCGCGTGTCTCGAGCAGGTGCTCGATCTCGTGCGGTAAAGAAAAAGTTTCTTTGAGCCAGCGCATGTTTTCGGTTTCACTGCGTCCGGAAAAATACTTGATCATTTCGTCAGTCAATTCGATGCCGTGAATTTTGAGAAAATCAAGATCGGCGTTTATCCAATGGATCATGCTGTCGATCAGGATTCCGTCCATGTCAAAAATTACCGCTTCGAATTGCTTGTTCATAATTTTATTCCACAGTGACGCTTTTTGCCAAATTACGCGGACGATCCACATCTTTACCAAGAATCACCGCGGTGTGGTAGGCGAATAATTGCAACACCAATGAATTGAGCAGGGGTTCAAGTAATTCCATCGTTGGTGGCACAAAAATCACATCGTCAGCGAGTTCACTCGCTCGCTCATCTCCTTCGGTCGCCACCAAGATGATTGGCGACTTGCGCGCCTTCACTTCTTCGATATTACTGCGCATTTTTTCATAGAGTTGATTTTGCGTCATGATACCAAACACCGGAAAATTTTCAGATAAAAGCGCGATCGGCCCATGCTTCATCTCCCCGCCCGGATAGGCTTCACTGTGAATATATGAGATCTCTTTTAATTTAAGCGAGCCTTCAAGCGCGACCGGATAATTTACTCCCCGGCCCAAATACATAAAATTTTTATTGCCCGAATATTTCCGAGCTATCTCTTTGATTCTGCCATTTTGCGCCAAAACCATTTTCATTTTTTCCGAAATTTCAATCAGGGCGTTTAACAAACGCTCACCGGTCGCGAGGGTGACGCGGTTGATCCGGCCAAACTGAAGCGCGTAGAGGAGTAGCACCGCCACCATATTGGTATAGGCCTTGGTCGATGCGACCGCGAGCTCCGGCCCCGCGTGAATGTATGTCCCACCTTCGGTTTCACGAGCAATCGTGGATCCGACTACATTGACGATGCCACGCACAAAAGCGCCTTTGCGCTTGGCTTCGCGCAAAGCCGCGATGGTGTCGGCGGTTTCACCGGATTGAGAAATACCAAACACTAAAGTATTCTTATCGATAATGGGATCACGATAACGAAATTCACTGGCCACATCGACCTCGGTGGTGATGCCGGCCAATCGTTCAAACGCGTATTTCCCGACCAAGGCGGCATATGATGCTGTGCCACAAGCAAGCAAAACAATGCGCTTCACGCTATGCATCTGTTCGTCAGTCATATTTAAACCGCCGAGATGCGCCGTGCCCTCAGCCAAATTATATCGCCCGCGCAACGCGTCTTTGATTACCGTCGGCTGATCAAAAATCTCTTTGAGCATGAAATGGTCAAATCCCTGTTTTTGCGCGCCGGCTTCGTCCCATTCGATTTTTTCGACATTTTTACTGATGGACTTGGAAGCTAAATTATAGATATGCAAATCATGAGCGGTGATTTCAGCCACTTCTCCGTCATCAAGAAAAATAACATTTTTGGTATGCGCGAGCATCGGCGAAGTATCGGAGGCGATAAAGTATTCATCCTCTCCCACCCCGATCACCAAGGGACTCCCGAGGCGAGCCGCGATGATTTTGCCGGGTTCGCGCGCGTGCATCAC
>JBAYHH010000039.1:0-4795 GCA_041666265.1 Candidatus Magasanikiibacteriota bacterium
CGCGCTGGCTAAATGTGTCCGGTGAGATTTTTAATGGCGACAAATTGCGCATCGCCACGATCGGGCGCGTCGAGACTCAAAAAGGACACAAATATTTATTGCACGCGCTCGCGCGTTTGAAAAACATTAATTGGAGTTGGGATATTTTTGGCGATGGCAGTTTGGCGATGTCGTATAAAAACGAGGCGCAAAAACTCGGCATCGCCGATCGGATTGTCTGGCATGGCGTCGTGCCTGATGTAGAAAATTATTTGACGAATATTGATCTCGTGATCGCGCCGTCTTTGTGGGAGGGGCTTAGTCTCGTGGTGATGGAAGTGATGGGCGCGGGGCGATGTATCATCGTGACCGGGCCGGCTGGCGATGAGCTCGTCGATGCCGGCAAGACCGGGCTCACTGTGCCCGCGCGCGATGTTCATGCTCTCGCCGAAGCCATTAAATTTCTTTATGTTACTCCGGCGGTAGCGCGTGAGCGCGCTGTCAATGCACGCGAATACGCCCGCACGCATTTTAGTATTGAAAAAAATTTGATCGCGCTTCGAAATTTGTATCTTGCCTTAAAATAATTTTATGCCTTGTCGATTACCGAGTGACAGTGTGATAGCGGTGACTTACCGATGCAATTCGCGCTGTACGATGTGCGACATTTGGAAACTGGAAAATACCCCCGAACTAACACCGGACGAGTTTTTGAAATTGCCGTCTTCACTGCGCGATATCAATATCTCGGGTGGCGAGCCTTTTTTGCGCGCTGATCTCGCACAAATTATTAAAAATTGCGCGCATGCCTGTCCGCGCGCTCGCATCGTGATTTCGACCAATGGTTTCGCGACTGCTTTGATCATTGAGCGCATGCGCGAAATTTTGCGCGTCAAGTCAGATATCGGCGTGGCGATCTCGATCGATGGCATCGGGGCGATGCACGACGAATTGCGCGGAGTGCCGGGTGGTTTTGACTCGGCTATCGCCACCGTCAAAGCACTTCAAAAATTAGGCATGACCAATCTGCGTCTCGCCTTTACTCTGATGGAAAAAAATATCGCGCATTTTAGTCGGGTGTATGATCTCGCGAAGGAGCTCGGTGTCGAATTTGCCCACAGTCTCGCCCAAAGTTCGGATATTTATTTTGGCGGTAAGAAAAATATCAATGATTTTCGGCGTGAGCAATTATCCGAGCCATATCGCCATATCATCGCGAGCGAGCTCAAGAGTTGGAATCTGAAACGCTGGTTACGCGCCTATTTTAATCAGGGCAGTTTTGAATTTATTACTACCAAAAATCCACCGTTGTCATCAGCGCCCGGACGCGATTTCTTTTTTCTCGATCCGCATGGCCGCGTCTATCCTTCAGTGATTCACAGCGTCGTTTTGATCGACGATTTTAAATCAATAAAAAATTTCGCGGATAGTTGGTGTTCGCCCGCGGTCGAATCCAAACGCGCCGAGGCCGACGCGCTCAAGATCCCCCTGTGGATGATGTGCGTGGCCAGGACAGCAATGAAAAAAAATCCGATTCGCGTTTTATTTTGGGTGTTTAAAAATAAATTTTTCTATGCGCGTGCTACTCGTTAATAATTTTTGGTACCCGCGGGGTGGGGCCGAGACGGTCGTTCTCGCCACCAAGGATCTGCTCGAAAAATCCGGCCACACGGTCGCGCTTTTTGGCACGCGTCACCCGGCTAATCTTTTTGATAATAAATATTTCGTGCCGTATGTGGATTTTGACCACCTATCATGGTGGGGCAAAATCCGAGCCGGCATCAACGCGGTTTATCACCGCGAGGCGGTGAAAAATTTTCGCGCTTTAATTTTGGAATTTAACCCCGAGGTGATACATTTTCATAATATTTATCATCAATTGTCTTTTGGTCTCATTGGTGTGGCCAAAGAACTCGGCATCCCGATGGTGATGTCGGCGCATGATTACCACTTGATCAGCCCGAATTATCGGTTGTTTTCTCGGGGGCAGGTTGACGAGCGTTGTGCCGGACAGAATTATTGGCGGTGCGCTTGGCATAATTGCTTGGAAAATCGCGGGCGTAGCTTGATAGCGTCGGTCGATGCATTTTGGACGCATCGAAAAAAATACGCCGATATGATTGGCGCTTTTATTTCCCCCAGTGATTTTATGAAAAAAAAGCTGGCGCAATTTGGGATTGACGAATCAAAAATTACAGTGGCGCGTAATCCGGTGGAAAGCGCGTGGTTTTCCGATGGTGATGACAATGGTGATGATGGGTATGTTTTGTATTTTGGCCGATTGTCCGAAGAAAAAGGAATCGATGTTTTGCTCGCGGCCGCCAAATACACACCTAATATCCGCTATGTGATCGCCGGCGTCGGTCCGGAAGAAAAATTCTGTCACGATTTGGTGGCTAAATATGACTTGAAAAATATCGAGCTTGTTGGTTTCAAAACCGGCGCCGAGATTTGGGCGCTCGTGGCCAGGGCGCGCCTCGTAGTGTTACCGTCGCTTTGGTATGAGAATTGTCCGATGAGCGTGATCGAGGCTTTGGCTAAAGGCAAAATCGTGATCGCCTCGCGCGTGGGCGGTTTACCCGAGATTTTGACCGACGAATTGCTCGTCGAGCCGGGTGATAGCGTGGTGCTCGCGGGCGCGATCAAATATTGGCACGGCGAAACTCCGGCCAATCGCCACGATTCCGTTCGTTCGATCACTGAAAAAATAAAAAAGGAATTTTCACCGGAGTGGTATCTGAGTCGTTTATTGGAAATTTACAGCGATGTTAGTCGGTGATTTTAGATGAAATACTTTCTTCGCACAATTTGCGCTTTGTTTTTGGGATTATATTTATCTCTATTTTTGTTTTATCCCGCGACCGAGTCCGCGCCCAAACTCGCCAATTATTTTTTGTATCATCAAATCACTGACGCGCAGGCGCGCGAGCTCGCTAAATGGGATTTGCTGATTCTCGATATGGAAGTGCAAGCGAATAGTCCGACCCAGCTCGATCTCATCAAAAAAATCAACCCGGATATTATTTTACTCGCGTATATCACGAGCGAGGAAATTCGCGATGATGCCGGCACGCAATCATGGACGCCACTTCGGCGCAAACTATCACAGGGAATTGACCATTCATGGTTTATCTTGGATCACGCCGGAGCGAAAATCAGTATTTGGCCCGGTACGACCATGCTCAATGTTTCGAGCTTGTGTCCGACGGTGAATGGTGTCAAATTCAATCAGTATCTCGCGCAATTTGTTGCGGGAGAAATATTATCTTCCGGAAAATGGAACGGAGTTTTTTATGACAACGGCTGGGAAAAACTGTCTTGGTTCACCACCTCGGCCGATCTCGATCGCGATGGACAGGCCGAGACTAATCCGGATTCGCATTGGCAAGAAGGCATGAAAGAATTATTTGATACCACTCGCCGAATTTCCGGCGGAAAATATTTAGTGGTCACCAATGGCACCAGTCGCGTGTTTCGCGACAATGTCAATGGTATCATGTCTGAGACTTTTCCCGCGGCCGGAGGGTGGAAAAATGTGATGGAGGTTTATCGGTTTCAGGAGCAAGGTGTGAACAATACTCCGCGTGTGATCGTGATAAATAGCAATACCAATAATACCGGTTCGCAAAATAATTATCGGGCGATGCGCTTCGGTCTGTTGAGCGCTCTTCTTGGCAATGCTTTTTATTCTTTTGATCACGGCGATCAGGATCACGGTCAGACTTGGTGGTATGACGAATATGATGTCAATTTGGGTGAACCGTCCGGTCCGGCGCGATCGCTTACCGGTCAATCATATTTTAGCGAAGGAGTTTGGCGGCGAGATTATTCTCATGGCATCGCGCTTGTCAATTCGAGCGCGACCGAACAAGCGGTGGATCTCGACGGTGAGTTTGAAAAAATTCGCGGCACGCAAGATAAAACGGTAAACAATGGATTTATCGTGGACCGCGTCAAATTACCGGCGCGCGATGGTTTGGTTTTATTAAAAACATTTCGCGCGGTCGATAATATTTTTTTTATCAATGGTTCGTTCGCGCGGTTTTATGATTTTTTTGGCAAGCGTGCCCGTAATGGATTTTTTGTTTTTGAAGACGGTCAGTCGGGTGGGGCGAATATTTTTCGGGGAGATATCAAAGGCAATAATTTGATGGAAAAAATTGTCGTTTCCGGACCGCGCCTTACTATTTTTGATGACACCGGTGGTATTTGGTACAACGATTATCCGCTTGATCCGAATCTATCCGCGAATTTAAGCGTTGCTACGGGGCATTTGTCTAATAACACTTCCTTTGATATTTTATTGTCCGCACCTCGGGGTGGACGCGTGGCGCTCTATAATTATCACGGCAGCCTGATTAAAAATAATTTTTATCCGTTTGGTAAAAAAAATATTGGGCCCATAGCGCTCGCGATTGGCGATGTGGACGCGGATGGTCGGGGTGAAGCGATTTTGGGCGTCGGAGCGGGAGCGCCGGCGGAGATTTTGGTTTACGATAGCGCGCTGACAAAAATTAAATCGCGTTTTTTTCCGTTTGGTAATAAATACCAAGACGGATTAAAAATCGCCGTCGGAGATATCAATGGCGACGATAAGATCGAAATCGTCGCGGTGCAAACAAAAATCGCGAAACCGATTGTGCGGATTTTTGATCAAAAAGGAAAAAAGTTGAGGGAGTTCGCGGTCGATGGCGCTTTGGGTGGAGTGGTCGAACAACTCGGTGCGGTGGATATTAATTTCGACGGCAATGATGAAGTGGTGGTGATGACTAAATAATTATCGTCCGGTAATAATAATCACCACCGGTCCGTTAAA
>JBAYHH010000040.1:0-4156 GCA_041666265.1 Candidatus Magasanikiibacteriota bacterium
AAACCATAGACAGCAGGTGTCTAACAATTGTAGATTCTTCGGCTACGCCCGTTGGGCTTCGCTCAGAATGACAATGCGTTGGGCTTAAATATCCTGCCGAGGTACAAAGCAATCGCTCGGTCGATTTGTGCTTATTGGTCTGTGGCAACACAGATTTTTTGTATGCCAAAATCCAGACAACAAAAAGAAGTAACCGTTAAAGCCTTGCTCGACGGACTCAAAGCGGGAAAAGCCGCCGTGTTCGCCAATTTTCAAGGTTTGACTGTGGCGCAAACAGAAGAGTTGCGCAAAAATTGCCGACAAGAAGGCGTGCAAATGCTTGCGGCCAAAAAGACTTTGGTGCGTCGGGTGTTTGACGAATTGGGGATCAAAGACATCGATCCCAAGACATTTACCGGTGGCGTGGCGACATTTATCGGCGTTGCCGATGAAGTGGCTCCGGCCAAATTGGTGAATACCTTTGGCAAGAAAAATGAAGCCGTGGTAATCTTTGGCGGAATGCTCGAGGGGAAATATATCACCTCCGCGTCCGTGAAAAGTCTCGCGGCTCTGCCCAACAAACAGCAATTGCTCGGTCAATTGGTTGGCACTTTGAATGCTCCGGTTTCCGGATTCGTCAATGTGCTCGCCGGCAATCTGCGCGGGTTGGTGGGAGTGCTAAATAATATCGCCAAATCAAAGGCTTAATCATTTTTGACTTTTGATAATCGAAATGAGTGAGGATATGGACAAATATATTTGGACATATCCGAGCGAATGAGATTATATTGTAAATATTTTTAATATTTTATTTAATTGTATGTCCGACGAACAAAAAGTAGTCGAGGTGCCGGAAAAATTCAAGGCCCTCGTGGAACAAGTGGAAAAAATGTCCGTTCTTGATCTTTCCGAATTGGTGAAGGTCTTGGAAGGCAAATTTGGCGTGTCCGCCGCCGCTCCGGCCATGATGATGGCCGCCGCTCCGGCCGCCGGCGCCGCCGCCGCTGAAGAAAAGACCGAATTTAATGTTGAGCTCACCGAAGTCGGCGCCAACAAAATCAATGTCATCAAAGCGGTGAAAGAAATTACCGGTTTGGGACTGGCTGATGCCAAAGCGTTGGTGGATGGCGCTCCGAAGATGATCAAGGAAGGCGTGAAGAAAGATGATGCCGAATCCATGAAGAAAAAGATCGAAGAAGCCGGTGGCAAAGTGACTTTAAAATAATTTTAGTTATTTCACTTCAAACAAAAAACTCGGTGCCAGCCGAGTTTTTTGTTTATTTTGAGAGGATAATGCAGTTTGTCGCAAACAGTGTCGCCCCGCTACGGCGGGTCGCACTTCAGATCTCGTCACGACGCGAGTCGTGACTCCGATATGTTGCGCCAAACTGCATTATCCTCTCAAAATACCAGTTGCCAAGAGCGATGCGATAGAGTAAAATACCTGCGTTATGACATATTTTCTCGCCTCAATTTTATTATCATTACTGGCATCGCTCGCGGTCATGTTTTTTGCCAAAAAATTTGGCATCATCGACCGGCCGGACGCCGGACGCAAACGCCACGGGCGGGCTGTGCCGCTACTGGGCGGTTTCGCTATTTTTGTTTCCTTTTGGGCGGTTGTTTTTTATTCATTAAATTTTACGAATTTGATCGGCCAAAATTTGCCAATCGCAAAATTGGTTGGCGTGTTTGTCGGTGGCCTGATTTTAATAATTCTCGGTATTCTCGACGATAAATATAATTTGTCGTACCAATGGCGGCTAATCGTGAGCGCTATCGCGATACTGCTTGTGATCGCGTCGGGAGTGGGGATAGATAAAATCACCAATCCGCTGGGCGGGATTTGGTATTTGGATTTTGTGCGGTTGGGCAATTTCGCGGTGATTGCCGACACTCTTGTTTTTGCATGGATTTTCGGGATGATGTATACGACCAAAATTTTGGACGGACTCGATGGCCTCACGACCGGCATCGTGGCAATCGGCGCTCTTATGGTGTATTTGATCGCCAGTGGTGAACGCTGGCACCAGAGCGATGTGGCTCTTATCGCGCTAATTTTTGCCGGCGCATGCTTGGGGTTTTTGATTTTAAATTTTTATCCGGCCAAGATTTTTTTGGGAGAAAGCGGGAGTTTGTTTCTCGGTTTTATGCTCGGCGTGCTCGCGGTGATTTCGGGTGGTAAGTTCGCGACCGCGCTCCTCGTGATGGCGGTGCCGATTTTGGATCTCATTTGGGTGATCGCCTCGCGCTTGCGTCACGGGAAATCGATCGCGGACGGTGATCGGCGCCACTTGCATTTTCGCCTGGTGGACGCGGGGCTGACTCAACGCCAAGCGGTGCTTTTGTATTATTTGATAGCGATTATTTTTGGGATTACCACTATTTTTTTACAGAGCCTGGGCAAGATCACTGTATTGTTGGCGCTGGGATTCTTGATTTTGGCGGTGGAAATTTATATAAATAAACAACCGGCGAAACTTTGACTGTCTATCAGCTTTATCGTCAATGGTAATATGCCCCCCTTTTTATTTTCTGTCCTTATGGTATAATACCACCAGTCAATTTTGACGCCTTTTTGCTATCCTCATATGTATATTCGCTGGTTCAAAGATTTGACCATCAAAGACATCCCCTCGGTTGGCGGCAAAAACGCCAGTCTGGGCGAGATGTATTCCAAGTTGACCAAAAAAGGCGTGGTGGTGCCCAATGGTTTCGCGCTCACCGCGGATGTGTATTGGGCGTTTCTCAAAGAAAATAAATTGGACAAAAAAATAAAAGAAATTCTCAAAGGCTTGGATGTGAAAAATATCCGAGCGCTTGCTGTGGCCGGCGACAAAGTGCGCCAGCTGATTTTATCTTCCGAATTTCCCAAAGAAATCAAACTCGAAGTGGAAAAAAATTATCAAAAATTAGGCAAAGGAAAGAAGGTTGCCGTCGCGGTGCGCTCATCAGCTACCGCCGAAGATTTGCCGGACGCGTCTTTTGCCGGACAGCAAGAGACCTATCTCAATGTTTACGGAGAAAAGGAATTATTGGAAGCGTGTAAAAAATGCATTGCGTCGCTTTTTACCGATCGCGCGATCTCATATCGCGAAGCCAAGGGGTTTGACCATGTCAGCGTGGCGCTCTCGGTCGGCGTGCAAGAAATGGTGCGTTCGGATATGGGCGCGAGCGGGGTGATGTTTACCCTCGATACGGAGTCGGGATTCAAAGGGGTGGTGCTCATCAACGCGGCCTATGGGCTCGGCGAATACATAGTCAAGGGCCGAGTGGTGCCGGATCAATTTTTTGTTTTTAAAGATGGCGTCAAAAAAGGTTTTAAATCGATCATCAGCCGACGACTGGGCAGTAAAGAAGTGAAGCTCGTGTATGGCACAGTCGGCACGAAACAAGAAAAAGTGAAAGTTTCTGATCAGAAAAAGTATTGTCTTACCGAGGATCAGGTGATCCAGCTCGCCAAATGGGGGGTGCAGATCGAGGAGCATTATGGCCACGCGATGGACATCGAATGGGCGCTGGACGGACGCACCAATAAATTATTTATCGTGCAGGCGCGCAGTGAGACGGTGAAGTCGCAGGAAAAAATCAATGTGATTGAATCATATCATCTCAAAGCGCCGGCCAAGGGCGCGACTGCGGACAAAAATAAAATCCTCGCGACCGGCGCGAGCGTGGGGCAAAAAATCGGCCATGGCCGAGCCCGAGTGATCCAGAGCCCCAAACAAATGAAACAATTCAAATCGGGCGAAGTGCTTGTGACGCGCATCACTGATCCGGACTGGGAGCCGATCATGCGCATCGCCTCGGCCATCGTCACCGAGCAGGGCGGCAAGACCAGTCACGCGGCCATCGTATCGCGCGAGCTCGGGATACCGTGTGTCGTGGGCGCGAAAAATGCCCGCCAGGCGATCAAAAACGGCGAGCCGGTGACAGTGTCGTGTGCACAGGGCGAAGTGGGCTATGTGTATCGCGGGTTGTTGCCTTTTGAAGTGGAAAAGCACGAAGTCAAACAAATCAAAGCCACGCGCACCAAGATCATGATGAATGTCGGTGATCCGGACAGCGCTTTCAATCTGGCGGCTATTCCCAATGCCGGCGTCGGACTGGCGCGCGAAGAGTTCATTTTTACCAATTTTATCAAAATTCATCCGCTCGCTCTCGTCAATTACGCGCG
>JBAYHH010000041.1:0-4053 GCA_041666265.1 Candidatus Magasanikiibacteriota bacterium
AACGGTATTTCCAATCACAAAGATACCCCGATATTTTTAAAATTATATTTTAAAGCAATTATTGATCGATCTGATTATAACGATTTACTAATCGGGTCGCGGGTGGCCACTTCCGATCAAGCCGGAGACAAATACACGCGCGGAGTAGAGAAATTTCACGATTCAAGTTTGGCGCGTATTGATTTTGAGTTTTCATCAAAAATTAAAACGCGGCTTTTTAAAGATCGTGACAGTGTGGCCAACCGGGGTGGAACTTCTTTGGGTTGGGCGAAAAATAGTATTCCGCTGCCGGTAAATTTTTGGCGGGAAAAAGTGGATCAGGATAATGTCGAGGTGGTTTTGGAAGACGAGAATGGTGTGGAAAGCGATGGACAAGATTTGTTGCCAGATAGCGAGTTGCGTATCGAGGGTGAGTATTTTGTGAGCGCCCTAAGCCCGGAAGCGATTGGGATTTACAGTCGATTGGGGTATTTGGTGGCGTGGAAAATGAGAGATGAGATAACCAATAATTCGACCACCGGCTATCAAACGGACAGAAACTCGGTAAATGACAGTCAGTCATTATTCGACAGCCTCAAAATATCGGATCAAAAGGAGAAAGCCCTTTTTAAATTATTTTTATCTTTGGAAATGCGACAAATGGTTGAGCGGGAATTGGGCGTGGATATATCCAAATTTTCATTGCGGACACAATATCAATTTTTGAAGTTTCTGTCTTCCCGTCCCAATCAAGAGATGGGAAGATTCAAAATGTTTTTTGCGGTCAATGGTAAAGAGGAAAAGAATAGTCGAGTAGTTTCTTTCTTGTCACTGGAACAAGGCGAGCAAGAAATGGGCGACCGGATTTTATTAATCAGCGAAAAATTGCCACCCGAAACCGCAAACGCGATTTTTGCCAAATATGGCGAAATCGTGGAGGCGGCCAAAGGCGTGGGTGGATATTTACGCGCCACTTTTGGTGCGGATAGAAATTACGATGAGCGTGAGATACAAAATATTACCGAGCAGATGTTGCGCGGCGGTAAAGAATTGCTCGTTGGTTTTGCCGATAAATTGACGGCCGGTGGCGAGGTGATCAACTCGACAGAAATAATGGCGGATTTGGCGGAAGCGCAGACGGATATTATTATGTTTGGCAACGCCTTTCGCGAAATTCAACCTGATTTGGATGAGGTGCTGGGAGCGCGGTTTGAGAAAGTGCCTTGGTCGGCGCTTAATAAATCTGAAAAGGATGAAATGTGGAAAATAGCGCAAAAAAATTGGGCCGGTCGCGAGCAGGCGGGGGTGGAAGTTTTGGGTGGTTTTAAAAATATTTTGGAAAACGAGGCCGATGGCGGAGCGAGCGACTTTTTTTTATATAAAAAAGATGGGAAATTAATATCGTTTATTCGATTTTACCCGGACGATCAGGATTATGGTGATAATCGCGAGCATGTGCACGCGCATTCATTTAATGTGTCACCTAATTTGCGCGGAAAAAAAATTGGTACCGCCATGGCGATCAAGATGCTCCGCGGTGAAGCGCAAAAAGGCAAAGTGGTGCATGGCAGTGTGTATCCGGAAGTCGAGATGGGAGAAAAATATGTAGAAGAAGTCGGGTTTAATTTAGCGGGTGTATATCACGACGCGCCCGAAAAAAAATTTGAGTTTGATTTGATTTGCAATTTGGAGAAAAATAATTTGTTCGCGAGCCGCCCAATGAAGGCGGAAAATTTACGGGCGCTCGCTGTCGCGCCCGAACAAGCCGTAGAGGCAATGGGCCAGAATGCCGACATGGTGGTTTTTAAAATTGACCTATCCACCGAGTCGGCGCAGTTGGAGGCAGTCGCGCGGGCATTATTTTCAGAGGGTTATGTAGGTACCCGTTATTGGATTGAAAAAAAAGAACGATATTTTGTGTTTGAAAAAAATAAAGCATTGCCGGCCGCGAAATCGGAAGTAAAGCCGGAGAAAATCTCGACCCAAAAAGCGGCTTAGAGGCCGCTTGATTTGGGGTTGGAATATTTATTCAAATCAGTCATGTCATACGCGCTTTTGGGCGCGGTATTTTTTTTGTCCAATAATTCCCAAATCATTTCAAAAAGTGAGCGGTGAGTGGCGTAAATGTCGCGATCTTCAATAATTACGCTGATCATGTTTTGGTCGCGCAAAGTGTAATACGCGATTTTACCATTGTAAATCTGTAAACTGGTTTTGAATGGCGTCATTGAAGCGGGTAAGAATTTGTAATCATCAGTATTTTCATTTTGATCGGCCATTAATTTTCGCGCGAAGGGCGTGTCGAGCAATAATAATCTCTTGGCGATATTTTTTTCTTTGCGTTCATTGGCATAGTCGACATTGATGGCACGCGCTGGCTCCGGCATGGCCGATAGATCAACATAGGTATAAATAGTATCGGTCGAATCGAGCGAATCAAAAAGAGCCTGTTTGAATCCGGCGATGCCTTCAAAAAATCTCACCCCGGGTTTGCCGAGCGACAGATTGTATGTCGAGGCTAATTGGGGAATTATGCCGGCAATGCTTTGGCGAGCAGTTTCAGCCTCTTTGGCGCGTTGTTCAGCCATCTGGCGAAGTGTGTCGGGGTGGGAGGCGGTATAGGTGGCGATTTCCCCGGGCTGTTCATCCTTAATAGCGAGGCCTTTGGCCACCAGATCGCCGAGAATTTTATAGACCAAAGCTCTTTTTAAAGGGCTGTCTTTAGCGATTTTGGAGGCTTTTTGACTACTTTCGGCCAGTAATATTTCGTATATGGCGGCTTCGTTGGTGGATAGTCCGGCCGATGATAGAAGTTTTTCGTACATATAGTTGTGGATAATTTGATAAATTCCGTATGTATTATAGCATGTTTTGAGATATTTGTCAAATATATATGACAAATTAAGCCAATGTTTAAGACAAAATTTGTCTTTTGTATAAAGCATTATGACAGATAGTGCCAATCACTATTGACAAAATCCACCAATCGTGATATATTATTTTGTTGAGATAAATCAGTTAAGCCAATATTGCGCAGGAGAGATCGCAACATTGACCACCGCCATCAGACCGAATGCATACCTCTCTCCAAATACCGGAGCGAGGTATTTTTGTAAAGGATATCTGATCGTTCATTGACAACTTATTTTTTCGAAGCCTGTGACCATGTTGTCATTCCCGCGAAAGCGGGAATCCACCGTCGCATGTTTCAAAAGCGTCATCACACAGGGTGGTGGCGAAAGGGTTTCAATTCCTACGGGAGGAGTAGAAGATGGGAATGACGAAGGACGAAGTCCTCCGTCTGCTTGAGGCAGAGGAGGAAAAACGGCGCGAGCGCGTGCGCGCCACCGAAGAAAAATTACGCCGTGAGTACAACCGGCGAAAAGACGAGATTGCCACTCTCGTCGCGGAGCAAAACGCGGATTTTCATGGAAAGCTCTGGGGCGAGTTTTCCATGGAGGGCAAGGCCGACGACACCGATCGTGATCGATCGGATGTGATCGGTCGTTTGTGCCCGTTTCGGCACACGCCCGAGGATATTGTGATCGAAGCCGAGACGATGCAAATCGCCGAAGCTAAAATCACCGAAGTCCTCGGTGGTGGTCCCTACCTCAAGTATTATCGGCAGGTGCTTGGGGGGTGCGACTTTGAAGAGCTCTGTGCCGAGTCCGGGTCGACTCGGGGTCAGATGGTCGAAATCCTCTCGAGAATTTTGACTGTCGTGGCTCCGGAGCGCGCCGAGCGGGCACGGGCAGAACGGCGAGAAGAGCTCACGGCTTCAGCCGTATGGCTCAATGACAGCATTGGGCGAGTGGAGCTGTCGGAAGCGGCGAAAAATATGTCGCTCGATGAGCTTCATCAACTTTTGCTCGCCTCCGGCTTCCAGATCGCGCGCATCACGGTTTGGAAGGCCCGGAAAAAGGGATGGTTCACCCCTGGCTACCACACCAAAAACAACGGCCAAGGCACTTTGCGACGGTGCCGGTTCGTTGTTCTCACCCCCGAGGAAACACAAATGGGGGTAGCGGAATTGATGCGGACCATGGGGCTCTCGGAGCACTTGGCCCGCACCGC
>JBAYHH010000042.1:0-3654 GCA_041666265.1 Candidatus Magasanikiibacteriota bacterium
ATTGGATTACCAAGTTTATCATCCATCTGGAAAAGACCAACCAAGTGATTGATGACTACCAAGGTAAAGGCAGTGCCTGCTACTTACCAGGCTCGTTTAATTCAGCGTCCCGTGGCTTGGGCTACGGCCGCTGGTACCGTGACATTCGTCAGGCCGGCTTGCTCAGGTACGATCCGAGGAATCGGTACTCCGATGATGGTCTTTCGTCCGCGGTGGGGGTGGGCGAGGAATTGGTGTTTGAATCTTAATCTTTCTTTTGGTTTTTTATTTTAAATTGCATGATTTATGAATAGAGGTGAAGGATACAATCCATCAATGGAACAAGCGCACGGCGATTTTTCCACTTCCGCAAATTTAGACACGATTCACCTACGCGCGGATGTTCGCCGGCGCGAGCAGATGCTCCGCATTGAAATGATGAACATCAAACAACCGTGGGCGACCGAAGCGATGAAAACAGCGGAAGATCAAACACGAAATTTGGTAATCGCCGAATCAAAAGGCGAGGTGAAAGTGTCAGTAGGAAAAACAAGAGAAGAAATGATGCGAGAAGCCGACGCCATGCAACAAAAGGCCGAGGATGTCAGAGATTTATTTCCGGAATTAGCCGCCTATCAGCTGACGCGAGTGGCTAAATGGCGTTGGGCGGCCGGTGGCGCGATCGACGCGGAATTAGAAGCGGCCAAACGGGCGGTGGCACAGACAGAAAATAACACGAATACCGCCGCCGCCAATTTATTGTCCGATGCCATTTTATTGGGCTTGCAGAAAAAAATAACCGAACGCGTCGATATGCCAACACCCGCGCAGGTGGTGAAATCGGCGCTCGGTAACAAAAAAATGTTGGCTGATTACGCCTTGGTTTTGCCGGAAAAAGACCGTCCGGAATTTTTGGCTTTAATCCCCGATGAGCAAAGAAATGAAGTGTCGGCAATTCTAAACGAAAGCGTGAGCGAAGTTTTGCATCATTCCGTGATAGACAAAGGCACCGAAGAAGACAGACAACGCAAAGATGTGCGCCTGCGGGTTTATGATGAACTAAAACAAGTTTTGGGCGACAGTAAAAAATCCGACCGCAAAGTCGCCGCCGCTTTGGCGCGCGCGATGGGCAAGTTGGGCGGCGATGTTCGCCTGTTGCTGTTGGAGCTCGCGCGTGAGGAAATAGACGCGGATAATTTGGGAAAAGAAAAAGAGCAAGAATACTTGCCGCATATCTTGGGAGTGTTGGTGAATAAATTTGATGATTATCGGGTGAATGATTTGGCTCTGCAAATGGTGGGCGACGCGCGCCTGACCAACCCGGTGCGGTATATGCTTTTGCGCAAATTGGTTCAAAGAGGGTATGTATCCAAAGATGTGGACGAATGGTGGGAAGAAAGCACGAAAAAGGCGATCAAACAAGATAATTTATCTGCGGACAGAGACGGCCGTTTTGAGCTGTTGCAAAAAGTAATTACTGATTTGGGCATCGTGCCCAGCCGAGAAGTGTTAAATTTTTTGGAGGATAAAAAACGCTGGGGCAACATCACTCTTGCGGAAAGAGTGGCAAAAATCCGTGACAGTCAAAAAGAATTCGCGCGGGTGAAAAGTCAAAAAGAACTGGTGGATATTTTAACGCGCGATGAAAATAAGGCCATGGTTTATTACATTCTCCACGGCGGCGAAGATCGTTTTAATTTGATCAATAATTACAGTTTTGAAAAATTCAAAGAAATGATAAAATTGATCGCCGATTTGCGCGTTCATGCCGAACCGATCAAAAAGTTTGAAACTGCCTTGCGAGAATCCGGATTGGATAAAAAACAAATAGCCGATATCGTCGCCAATTTGAACGCCGGCCATTTTCCGTTGGCGTCAAGCGAACAGGCGCGTCAAACAGTGAGTTTTGAGGTTAGTGAAAACGCGGCGGTAAAAAATGCCAACACGGAAATCGGACGCACTTTGGGCCGAGAACAGCTGGGGGTGATATTACTTTTTCCGCTATATCGTGAATATTTGGAAAAAGAACCGGATGATGTCGCCAAGCAACTCATCCAAAAAATGGCTTCGGCGGAAACTTTCGCCACCAGGTTGGCAATTATTTCTGAGATTGAAGCGGCGTATCCAGATTCGCGGTCGCGAGCCAAAGCCGATTTGGAAGAAAATTGGCGCGCGTTGGGTGAAAAAATGGTTCTGGAAATGTCGTTGGATCAAATATTTTCCGAAAATAGCGTGCCGGTAAAAGGCGAGGAGTTGATCCCTCGGCTTAACACCAAACGCGCTGATTTGAAAAGGATGAAAAAGGATTTGTTGGTGGCGTTGCGAGGGGGAAATGAAAAATTAAATAGCTTGCGTAGAGAATTAGCTAAAAAGAAAAAAATCAGGGGTCAGCTCGCCATTGGGCTGGAAAAACAAACCGATGAACGACAGCGAATGGACTTGCAAGCCACGCTTGATGCTTTGAGTGAAGAAATAACGAAGTTGGAAAATCAAACGGCGGTGGTGGCCGATGCCAAAGTAAGCGAACGCTTCGCGCATCTTTCAGCAAGCGAAAAAGCGGATGAGGTGGAAAAAGTCGGTCGAGAGATAATCGCCCTCACCGAAAAATCTCCCAGCGCTATTTTTACTTATTTAACGATGCAGGTTTTGGGCGAAGAGCGCTTGCGCGAGCAGGATATCCAGCTGATTCAAGAAATGGAAAGCCATTTGCAAGGTCCTTTTCAAACCATTTCCGATCATTTGACCTACCAGCCGACCGGACGAGAAGCTGGAACCAAAAAAAGCGCGCAGGTCGACTTGTGTTATGTGGACAAAGCCACCCGGCTGATGAATATGGTGCGGTTTGCCGATTCCAAAATTTGTTGTTTTTCCAGTTGTAACTACGAGATGAAAGTACAGCACCAAACACCGAATAAATATTGGGTGGCGTCAATTAACGCCGATCCGATGTCTTTTGTTATTTCTATGGAAGTACCGCAGGGTGAAATGCCGGAAGACGAAAACCAAAGAAAATCATCGGAAAATCTCGGCTTTATTTTTGGCAGTTTCGCATTGGATAATAAAAAACAGCTGGCGCTGATGTTGAATGGTATTTATTATGCCCCGGGCATAGAAGACAGCAAACAGGTGGAAATAATTTTATCAGGTGTGCAGAAAATGTTTGAAGGTCTGCCAGTACAATCTTTGGCGATTGCCAGTCAACACGGCGGCGCGATCAAGATGCCGGCGGGATATGTAAATGATTCGGCGGAGTTTACCCGTCTGCGCGCGCTGGATTCCGGCGAAGGCGCTCCGGAAACAAAAGTGTATGATGATATTGGCACTGATTCCAGTTTGAATCATTCAAAAATTTACAATGCCGGCGACAGTGGAAATTTGTGGCACAAACAGATGTCAAAAATTTAAAGCCAAAACCCAAAACCAAATCTCAATCTCCAAACCCCAATTCCTCGCCCACCCCCACCGCGGACGAAAGACCAAAAGCGGAGTACCGATACCTCGGATCGCTCCTGTACAAGTAGGCCCGACGATCGCCACGGTCCCAGCGGCCGAAGCCCAAGCCACGGGACGCTGAATTAAACGAGCCTGGTAAGTAGCAGGCACTGCCTTTACCTTGGTAGTCATCAATCACTTGGTTGGTCTTTTCCAGATGGATGATAAACTTGGTAATCCAAT
>JBAYHH010000043.1:0-3383 GCA_041666265.1 Candidatus Magasanikiibacteriota bacterium
CGTAAAATTTATTGATAATACCATCAGCGCGCCAATCAACATGGCCCACAAATATTTTTGGCGAATATCTTTCATGAGTAAAGCAGAGAATATCAAAATAAGCGGCACAAAGATAATATGCTCCGGCAACACAACTCGAAAAAAGTGCTCACCCAGATCAGTTATTTTACCCGATGCGATATTGCGAAACCAGTGGTAATAAGCATTATTCAAAATATATAAATTGCTCGAATACATAAAAAGAGTAATGGCCGAAAATATCACCGATCCCCAAATCAGGGCTTTGATAAAATTTAAATATAAACCGTTGAATATTTTTGAAATATCAAGCGCGGGAAAAACCAGTAATAAAAATAAATAAAGCATCGCGTCTTGAGCGATTAGCATGGGGGAGTGGTGATTGACGAAGCCGATAACGATGGCCAAAAATAGAAATACTCCAAAAACTATCATGCCGAATAGAATATTTTTTTTGGGTAAAATAATATCACGACGGCGAATTTTTTTGAACAACCACACGATAGCGAAAATTCCCAAAAACCAAGTGCGTAAAATCAGTGTTTGAAATTCAAAAAAATGACCGGCGCCATCAAGCAAGATTTCGCCGATTAAAATATCGCGTGCTATCTCAATATTTGTCGCGCAAAAATAAATAAAAAAAATAATTGCCGCAAGCGACACAATGCTTTGCGCCAAAATGTCTCCCCAAGTAAAAAAAGAACCTACTCGAATGAGCAGATACAGAGAAGTCAAAAAAACAACCGGATGATTTTTAAACCAACGGAACATCGGTCAAAGATTTATAGCCGTTAATAAACATATTGATTTCGATCGGTTTTTTTCCTTCCATTTGGAGTTTAGTGATTTCAACCAGACTGTTTTCCGAGCATCTCACATACAAGCGGCCATCAAAAATTTTAGCCATTCCGCTCGGCCATATTTCAATATTATCAATAATCGCTTTGTGAGCGATCGACAATTCGAGCAATTTAACGCGTTTACCGCCCCAGAAAGTCCAGATGCCGGGCCACTGCCCAAGAGCGCGAAAACGATTATAAATTTGAAAGGCGGTATCAACCGAAAAATGCGCTTGGCCGTCGGCGCGGGTAAATTCGCGACAATATACCGCCCGAGCGTCATCTTGGGCTACGGGGGTCATTTTTGGGCCATTAACCCATCTCCTGGCGGTATCAACAAGCAAAAATTTGGCCGTTTCCTGAAGCTTTTGGGCCAAACTGGCATAATCATCAGTTGGAGTGATTTTGACCTCGTTTTGGGCCAAAATCGGGCCATGATCGAGTTTCTCGTCCATCATTATAATGCTGACGCCGGTCATGATTTCGCCGTTTAAAAGCGCGGACTGGATGGGCGAGGCGCCACGGTATTTGGGCAGAAGTGACGGGTGAATGTTGATCGAACCGTGCCGGGGAAAATTTAAAATACTATCGGGTATTATTAAGCCGTAATCACAAACTATGCCGAGGTCATAGGTATATGGTGTCAGATCAAAATTGTTGAGCGACTCGGGTTGGTCAACGCGCAATCCATGCTTCTCGGCCAAAATTTTTACTGCGGGTTTTTTGATTTCTTGATGTCGTCCGGCCGGGCGATCAGGTGCGGTTACCACAGCGTCAATCACAAAATCAGCGCTATCAATTAGCGCCTGAAGTATTCCCGCCGCGAACTCATTGGTTCCAAAAAAAATAATGTTCATTATTTTTCAAATATTGAAACAAATCGACCTTCAGAAATTGCCTTAGTAATTTCTTCAGGAGAAAATATTCGTCCATTTACGGCAACAAAAATTCCAGCATCTAGGTATTCCAGTTGTGCAATCGCATACCCAAGACTAAAGGGGCCATCAGAAGGTGAAAAACCAACAATTGGAATCATGGAGGCGGTCAAGATGATAGTCTTGTGATTATTTAGTAAATTTGCTTTTAGAAATCTGGCAGTGTCAGACATGGTGTATGTCCCGTGAGTAATTAAAATTTTATTTGCAGCACTGTTTTTAATAATTTTTAATAATTTTTAATAATTTAACCAAGTCCTTTTTGCCAATATCACGACTATCCTTCAAAAAAGCGGTCGTAAAAATTGCTTCTTTGTAAAGTTTCAAGCTTCTCATAAAAGAAGGGATCACGGATTCTTTGTTGGGGACAGCGGTATCTTTTGATCCGTCAAAATGCGAATCGATTGTTCCGCCCGTCATGATAAAATGAATGGCCTTATCTCTGCTACTCATAAAATTATATTAAATATTTAAACAGTCTCGATTTTGTGAAGGTCTTTCGCTTTTTCAATAAATAGAATACCGTTTAAATGATCAGTCTCGTGCTGAATAACGCGCGCCGGAAAATCTTTGGCGATAAATTCAATCGGTCGGCCATTACTGTCAAGCGCCTTCACTTTAATTTTCGTATAGCGTTTAACTTTGCCGTAAATGTGAGGCACGGACAAACACCCCTCTTCATCGGTTTTTTTAAGCACAGACATTTTGGTCCACACCGGATTGACCAAGACCAAATCCGCGCCCGCGCCTCGACCAGAGTATTGTTTCGCGATCACGCATAGCTGGATGGATTGGTTCACCTGTGGCGCCGCGATACCGACGCCGTCGGCCTGATACATCGTCTCGGTCAAATCAATGATAAATTTTTGAATTTTATCCGATTTTAATTCGGCCACGCTTAATCGCGCGCCCACCTGATGCAAAATCGGATTTGGTTCGGTTGTTATTGGCAAGATCATATTTTTTTCGATTTTTTACTGGCCATCCAAAAAAATAATTTGGCCGGAGACTCGGCGTGACCATCGTTAATTTCCGAAAAAATTTGGCGCGCTTGCGACACGCCGATGCGATTGATGGTGCCGAGATACATGGCAAATTTTTTGCGTTCGCCAAAAGCGGTTGAAATAACATCGGCCCAATAATGCGCTTCGGAGTGGATATTTTTATTGGCCGGTTTATTGGGAATTGTCAAAAGTGATTTTAGACCATCCATATCAAGCGCTCATTACAAAATAAAATTCGCGGTCAAATATCCCACGCCGAGTGGGTTTTCGTAGCAGTAGGATTTGTAGGTAAAATTGACATCGCGCAAAATCCCCATCAAAATCAAAATAGTGCGAAAACCGGCATCAGCGGCCGCGTCTTTGACAAACTGTTCTTTCCACTGCAAAAGTCCGGAAACATTTTTGTTGGCCAAATATTCCTGCAATTTGTCGTCAAATTCTTTGCCCGCCGCATGGAAACCGGCAGGTGAATCAGAAGTGAGGGCATGTGACAGGTCGCTCGACGCGATCACTGCCACGCGTTTATTGGTGTTCATAATTGATTCTTTGAGCAAAGCCCCAAAATCAATTTGCTGTTTCCAATCCAA
>JBAYHH010000044.1:0-3254 GCA_041666265.1 Candidatus Magasanikiibacteriota bacterium
AGTCTCGGTGTAGGCGGTGAGGTAACCGGCCAAGGCATGATTACCCCAACCATGCGCCAGATCCCAATATGATGATGAGGCCGTTACAATATTGTAGGCGCTCGTCCAACTACTGGATGACGCTGTTACGGAATTATAGGTATTATTCCAATTGGTCGCCGAAGATATATAGCCGTCGGCAAGCGCGCTCCCCTGCCAAGTGCCGGACGCGACCGTGCCCAAATAAACATTTCCCAAAAAATTGACATTGCCGGTAGTGGTAGCAGTCAGGGGCGCGTCCACAGTGCAGTATGGATCTCCCGGCGAACAATCGGTCGGATCCAGCGATTCGCCCGGCGCGTAGTTTCCGCTCCTGCTCGCGGCCGCCGGCAATACCACATAAAAAACCAATGCTAAACAAGCGAGGGCAAAAATAAAACTAATCCCTGATTTTTTAAAGGAATTTTTTGTCAGCTTCCCTCTTGTGCGTCGGTGCGCCATAAAATGACAATGGTGCATGTTTCAAAAATCGCAAGACAAATGTCTTTCCGACTTGTATTCATTATAGCACACTTTTTGACTCTTGCTCACCCCTCGCACCTGTGGATAACTTCACCACCCATCACATCGCTCGGAAAAAAACAAAAAACCAGAGTATCTTTGAAGAACATTGCGAGACGAGGACGCACCACAACTCTCACATCGCGTAAAAACAAAATCGGCGGTGGGTAATATATTTTTAGCACTCTACGAGCGTAGCGAGCTTGGCTAAAAATATTTTACCCACCGCCGATTTATTAAAATATTTATTTTTTCTTTCCCTCGATTATCTGCGTCGCCACATTATTCGGCACATCCGCATAGTGGTCGAATTCCATAGTCGAAGACGCTCGACCCTGAGAAAGCGACCGCAAAGAAGTAACATAGCCAAACATACTGGCGAGCGGAACAATGGCTTTGACCACTTTCATAGTACCGCGTTCGGTCATTTCTTGGATCTGACCGCGTTTGGAATTAAGATCGCCGATGCAGTCGCCCATATATTGTTCGGGGGTGAGAACTTCGACTTTCATGATCGGCTCGAGAATCACCGGACTGGCCTTGTGGCAGGCGGCTTGAAAAGCCATAATGCCGGCCATCTTGAAGGCGATTTCGGAAGAATCGACTTCATGATAAGAACCATCGTAGCAAGTCACTTTGATATCCACCACCGGATAACCGGCTTGAATACCGCGCGTGACCGCTTCTTTGACGCCTTTTTCGATTGCCGGCAAATATTCGCGCGGGATGACACCGCCTTTAACCTCATCGATAAATTCAAAACCCTTACCCACCTCATTGGGCTCCACCTTGAGCCAACAATGACCGTATTGACCGCGACCGCCGGACTGTTTGATGTATTTGCCTTCGGCCTCGGCGCTTTGGCGAATAGTTTCTTTATACGCGACTTGCGGAGCGCCGACATTGGCCTCTACTTTAAATTCGCGCTTCATGCGATCGACAATGATATCCAGGTGCAATTCTCCCATACCGGAGATAATCGTCTGTAATGTTTCTTCGTCGGTATGAATCTTGAAAGTCGGATCTTCTTCGGCCAGTTTCTGCATGGCAAAACCGATTTTTTCTTGGTCGGCTTTGGTCTTGGGCTCGATAGCAATCGAAATGACCGGTTCCGGAAAAATAATTCTCTCGAGAATAATCGGCTTGTTTTCGTCGCATAAAGTGTCGCCGGTTTTTACATTTTTAAATCCGATCGCGGCGGCGATTTCACCGGAATATACATCAGTCACATCTTCACGATGATTGGCATGCATGCGCACGATGCGGCCGAGGCGTTCTTTTTCTCCGGTAGTGGAATTGTGAATATAGCTGCCCGAGGAAACCTTGCCGGAATAAACGCGGAAAAAAACCAATTTACCGACAAACGGATCGGTGGCCACTTTGAAAGCGAGCGCGGAAAAAACTTCATCATCGCTGGCTTTGCGGGTGATCGGAGCGTCTTCATTTTCGGGATCGGTTCCTTTGATATCCGGCAAATCGGTCGGGGCAGGCAAATACCAAATCACCGCATCAAGCATAAACTGCACGCCAATATTGGCGAGGGATGATCCGCAAATTACCGGGTAACCGCGACCGGAAATAGTGATTTCGCGCATACCTTTGCGAATTTCGTCGATCGTAAGCGCTTCGCCGTTGATAAATTTATTCATCAAATTATCGTTGGCTTCGGAAACTTTTTCCACCATCTTGGCGCGATATTTCACCACACTTTCTTTCATGTCGTCCGGGATCGGGATCTCAACAATGTTTTCTCCGTTTTTGCCTTCGAATTTATACGCTTTTTCTTCGATTAAATCAATTAATCCGGAAAAGGTACCCTCGGCGCCAATAGGTAATTGGATGGCAAAAGCATTGGGAGACAAGCGCTCATGAATTGAAGCCAAACTCATATAAAAATCCGCTCCCATTTTGTCCATCTTGTTGATATAACAAACGCGCGGTACATTATATTTGTCCGCTTGGTGCCAGACAGTCTCTGATTGCGGCTCCACACCCTGACTGCCGTCAAACACCGTGACCGAGCCATCAAGCACGCGCAAAGAGCGCTCCACTTCGACGGTAAAGTCCACATGGCCCGGAGTGTCGATGATGTTCATGCGATGGTCCTTCCAAAAACAAGTGGTCGCGGCGCTGGTAATGGTGATGCCGCGCTCTTTTTCTTGTTCCATCCAATCCATTTCAGCGGCGCCTTCGTGCACTTCGCCGATTTTATGTTTTTTACCGGTGTAAAAAAGCACGCGTTCGGTGGTGGTGGTTTTGCCGGCGTCGATATGAGCCGCAATGCCGATGTTGCGAGTTTTTTCGAGTGAATATTCTCGAGGCATATTTAATAATTTTTAATTTTCAATTTCGAATTTTTAATGTCATTCTGAGTGAGCGTAGCGAGTCGAAGAATCTATCGTCGAAATGTTCAGATCCTTCGACTGCGCTCAGAGCCTGCCCTGAGCTTGTCGAAGGGATGACAGTTAAAAACATTACTTAGCAAAGCGAGCGAAGTGAGCAAAAGCCTTGTTGGCTTCGGCCATGCGATGGACATCGTCGCGTTTTTTGATCGCGTCACCGACGCCATTAAAGGTATCGGTAAAAACGGCGGCCAAACGATCGGCCATCGGAGCGCCTTTTTTGGCGCGCGCGGCGCCGATAATCCAACGAAAAGCGAGAGCGTTTTGACGAGCTCCCCGCACCGGTAGGGGCACCTGATAATTGGCGCCACC
>JBAYHH010000045.1:0-3052 GCA_041666265.1 Candidatus Magasanikiibacteriota bacterium
CGCCGGGAATTGAACCTGGATCAAGACGTTAGGAGTGTCTTATTCTATCCGTTGAACTACGAGGACAGGGGGGCTGTTGAATTTTATCACTTTTTCCGATTTTATCAAGCCTTCAGAACATTAATGAAACATAATTCAATAAATTGTATAATTTAACTCACATGCAAACATTTCTCTTGGTATTTCTCTCGATTTTATCACTCGGACTGCTCGCTGGCATATTTTTTTTATATAAAAAAATAAATACCCCCCAAAAGCCGAAAGAGGGGGAGCAAAACCTGTTTTTGATGCTCCAAAATCAGCTCAACGAGATCTCGCGCACGATGGACCAAAAATTGTCCGACACAAATAAAGTAATGAATGACACTCAGCTCAATTTGCACAAAACCATCCAATCGCAATTTGGCCAAAGCGCCAAAATTATTTCTGATGTGACAGAACGCCTGACCAAGCTCGATGAAACTAATCGGCAGGTGATGGGGTTTACCGATCAACTCGCGCGTCTCGAAGAAACTCTACAAAACCCCAAGCACCGCGGTATTCTTGGCGAATATTATTTGGAAAATGTTTTAAAAAATGTCTTGCCGCCCGGGTCGTATCAAATGCAATACAAATTTAACGACGGTGATATCGTGGACGCGGCCGTGTTTATCAAAGACAAAGTCATACCAGTTGACTCCAAATTCAGTCTGGAAAACTACAATCGGGTGGTGAATGAAAAAGACCCTACACTTCATGATCAATATGAAAAGGATTTTAAACAAGATCTCAAAAATCGCATTGACGAAACCGCTAAATACATCAAACCCAAAGAAAATACGATGGATTTTGCCTTTATGTTTATTCCGGCCGAGGGCATATACTATGATTTACTGATCAACAAAGTGGGCGCGGTGAAAATCAACACCCAGGATCTGATTGAATACGCTTTCAAGCAAAAACATGTGATCATTGTGTCGCCCACATCGTTTTTGGCGTATCTTCAGACTGTGTTGCAGGGCCTGCGCGCCATGAAAATAGAGGAGTCAGCCGTGGAAATCCGCAAACGAGTGGAAGAACTCGGCAAACACATCTTGGCCTATGATGATTATTTCAAGAAGCTTGGCAACAATCTCGCCACCACGGTGAATTCGTATAATACCGCTTACAAAGAACTCAATAAAATCGACAAAGATGTGGTGCGCATTACCGACAGCGAGCGGGGGATTGAACCGGTGCTGTTGGAGAAGCCGAATATTGAGGAATAAACTTATTCTAATCAGCTTCATCTATTGACACTGCGCGTAATAAGTGTAGTATATCTTTGGTACCTTGAAATGGAAACACGCCACTGCGGTGGCTTTACTGGGAGGAACCGATGAAATCACGGATCGATCCGGAACGGTTGGAGCGGGCGAAACAAATCGCTGCGCTTCAATTCGAGCTGGGTGAGGCGGAAGAACGCCTCCAACAATTTCGAGATCGGCGAAAGGCGCCAGTCGAGTGCCCGACTTGCGGGCACAGGGAGTGGAAGCTCGTTGGGGATGTTCCCCAAAACGAGCTGGATCTGGAATCGCTCATCGCCGAACGGTCGGCGCAGATCACCCGGCTGATTGCTGAGCCCACCCCGCTCGATCAGCCGCAGGAGAGCTGGGACCGATGTCCCAACTGCGGAAAAAAGATTAAACTGGCGCAAGAGAGCCAGTACGACAGTATGTGGGAGCTCTCCTGCTCCTGCGGGTGGCGCGAAAAGGCCACCTTCTACCACAAATTCTGTGGAATTTGTGGGGCGTGGGGAGTGACCTCAACTGGTTCTGACCCGTGGTGGGACACGGACTGTCCCAACTGCAAAAATGGCTATGTCACGATGGGGTAGTTGCGAGGAAGCTACAACATCGTTTTGGGCGGCCCCGTGGCTGCCTTTTTTTATCTAATTCCGCAATCCTTGACTTTCCACAATAATAGTGGTAATATATTTTCGCTCTCAACTGTCATTCTGAGCGTAGCGAAGAATCTCTATCGCATTAAATTTGATAGGGATCCTTCGGTCGCTATCGCTCTCTCAGGATGACAATTTCCGTATTTCAATGATCAATAAGCCAATCAACTAATTTCTAATCTATGCCCAACAAAGCCGCCGCCGCCAAGGCCCTGCGCCAAATGAAACGCCGCGCCGCCCTGAATTTGGACTACAAAACCAAATTCCGCGACGCCATCAAAAAAGCCGCCAAAGCCACCTCGTTTGAAGAAGCTAAAAAATTGGTGGTGGTCGCGCAAAAAGCGCTCGACAAAGCCGCCAAACACGGCACGATCAAAAAGAATACCGCCGGACGCAAGCTGTCCCGCTTGATGAAAAAAGTGAACGCGCTTGCTAAAAAATAATTTGACAGTATCACGGTATTTCCGAACATACTACGAATATAAAAATACGCCACCCCTGATCGCGGGTGGCGTTGTTCGTTATTTTACCCACCGATTTACCTCCGAAACTTTGGGGGTGGAATCGACTCTTCCAGTTCTTCCGCCAACCGCTGGAAACCAGCGGCAGACAGAGGGAGCCCTTCCCCATCTGCATGAGAAAGGACAATGAACACCCTTTTACCTCCCAACCTCCGGGAGGTTACCGGGTAACTATGCGGGTGTTGATCCCGCAAATAACGAAGAATTGCCTTTTCAATCTTGCTCATCACGATCCTCCCTTCCCCATTTGGGGCGAAATTGAGAAGCAAAATGATCTACTTATACTATAACCTCAATTGGGAATTTTGACAATGCTATAAAAAAATACCCCGACATAATCGGGGGGTTAAATTTCACGCATTCATACATTCGCGTATTCACAGATTCGCATAATTCGTATTTTACATCAAATTCTCCCCACAAACAAATCCATGAGCACCGCCTGCTCCGCAAAACCGGTTTTGGTCTTGATATCAATATCCAACAAATCCGCGTAAATCTTTTTTAATTTTTCCGTGGAATATTTTTTCACTATCGCCAGATTCTTTTTCACCACAAACGGATGCATTTTCAAAACTTTGGCCATTTCATCACTGCGCATATCACAGCGCTC
>JBAYHH010000046.1:0-2700 GCA_041666265.1 Candidatus Magasanikiibacteriota bacterium
TAATATTTTCCGTTCCGGGAAATCCAACCACGGTCTTGTTGGTTTCTTTATATTTTTCCAAAGCGACCAGATCCAAAGCTTGATCGGATTTGATACCACCCTTACTGTCACTCACCGCTACGACTTTATATCCCAAATCACTCAAAATTTTGGCCATATAACTGCCGGCATTGCCAAAACCCTGCACCGCCACTGTCGCTCCGCGGGAATTCTTTCCAAGTTTTTTCATCGCTTCTTCTACCACATATACTCCACCCTGCGCGGTCGAAAATCCACGACCCTCGGAACCACCGACAGCCAGTGGCTTGCCGGTGATCACACCTGGGGCATGATAGCCGACACATTTTTCATATTCATCAAGCATCCAACCCATGATCTGCGGAGTGGTATAAACATCCGGCGCCGGCACATCTTTGGTCGGACCAATGTGCTCATACAGCGCGCGGATATACGCGCGTGACAATCGCTCGAGTTCACCCACAGACAATTCTTTCGGATTCACGATTATTCCACCCTTGGCACCGCCGAGAGGAATTCCGACCGCACCACATTTCATCGTCATCCAAAAAGAAAGCGCTTTTACCTCATCTTCACTCACATTCCAATGATAGCGGATACCACCTTTGTACGGACCGCGGGCGTTGTTGTATTGACTGCGATAGCCTTTAAAAGTTTTAGTTTCGCCATTATCCATTTTCACTTCGAGATTTACTTCGTGTACGATATTGGGGCGACGCAATAGCTCGAGAGTATGAGCGTCAAGATTGAGAATTTTGGCCGATTTATCGAGCTGGGCCATGGCATTTTGAAACGCGGTTTGTGACATATTTTGATTTAAACAATATAATGAATTAGGTCTTAATTATATCTCCGCGCGAAAATTTAGTCAAACAAAAAAACAAATGTCGGATAGACAAATAATCTTTTCGCTTTCCTCGACCGCGAGGTCTCGGGGATGGTCCTTCGGGACCATAACCCGCTCAAAGAATATTTGTCTATCCGACATTTAGCCAGCGATGACAAAATCAAAAAATCGACGGTGGGTAATATATTTTTAGCACTCTACGAGCGAAGCGAGCTTGGCTAAAAATATATTACCCACCGTCGATTGGCAAAAATTACAAATACTTCGCGAGCATTTCCTTCAATTTCTCCTTCTGCACGCCGCCAACAATCTCATCCACCACTTGTCCGCCTTTAAAAACCTTGAAAGCCGGAATGCTCATGACATTGTATTCGCCGGCGGTATTGCCGTTCTCATCGACATTGCATTTACCGATTTTGATGTTTTTTCCCGCATATTCCTGGGCGAGCTCATCGACAATCGGGCCCATCATCTGACATGGTCCGCACCACGGCGCCCAAAAATCTACGAACACCGGCACACTGGAATCCAAAACTTCCGCTTTAAAATTGGCGTCACTAAAAACTTGTTCAGACATAAAATCTTAAATTTATGTGAATAGAAAAAAGCAAAATTAGGTGCGCTGTTTGCAAATTTTACGCGGTTTGATGGTCAAACTCTTTCCTTTTTTGGTATTTTTTTTCGCATGTTCCATGCGAGCACGGAGAGCACTGTTCATAGGATTTAAAGGTAAAGATAATGTTAAATGTAGTTAACTTTATCAAAATGAAAAATAATTAATAAGCAATGGCAAAAATCACTCGCTCTTTAGATTCTTTTCCGCATTTTACGCACTGACCGTCTTCTTGCGGGTTATCTGACGGAGCACATCGAATAGTAGCTTTAGTTTCGGTTTTAATGCTCGCCTCGCACACGCTCTCACCGCACCAATGCGCGGAAATAAACCCGCCGGGATTTTCAATCTTGGTTTTAAATTCATCCCAACTATTCACAGTATGAGTATTGTTTTTCAAAAATTCAGTCGCTCGATTTAATAAATTATTCTGAATCTCCACTAATAATTTTTCCACTGTCTCCCCGACAGTGTTTTCGACAATAGAAACTTTCTGGCCGTTATCGCGCCGAGCCAATACTACCTGGCCTTTATCCAAATCTTTGGGTCCGACTTCGATGCGCACCGGCACGCCTTTTTTCTCCCAGTCAAAAATCTTGGCGCCAAAACGCATATTGTCGCGCTCATCAATCTCAAATCTAATGCCGAGCTTCTTCAAAACCGCGCCCATCTCGGCGCACTTAGCAAGCACTCTTTCATTGCCTGACTCACCGAGTACTGGGATCACAATCGCCTGGATCGGCGCCACCTGCGGTGGCAATACCAATCCCTCGTCGTCGCTATGAGCCATGATCAGCCCGCCAATGAGACGCGTGCTCACTCCCCAGCTCGTCTGCCAAGCAAATTCTTCGGTGCCGGCGGCTGATAAAAATTTAATGTTAAATACTTTAGCAAAATTTTGACCGAGAAAATGCGAAGTGCCCATCTGCAATGCTTTGCCATCCTGCATCATCCCCTCGATCGCATAGGTCGAGCCGGCTCCGGCGAATTTTTCGGATTCGCTTTTTTGTCCGGCCACTACCGGGATCGCTAAATAATTTTCGGAAAAATCTTTGTAAACACCGAGCATCTGCAAAGTACGCGCTCGCGCCTCGGCCTCAGTGGCATGCGCGGTGTGCCCCTCTTGCCACAAAAATTCGGTAGTGCGCAAAAACAGGCGCGGGCGTTTTTCCCAACGCACGACATTGCACCACTGATTGATAAGGATCGGCAAATCGCGATA
>JBAYHH010000047.1:0-2505 GCA_041666265.1 Candidatus Magasanikiibacteriota bacterium
CCCCCTTACTATGAAGCGTGAAATTGACCGCCGATTACAAATGGTATTTACTTTACAAAAACACCGTGGTGACCCCGAGTTGGCGAGGTGATTACGGTAACCGTTTATTTTTATCTACAGCGGCCCCAAGGAATAATTTGGCTAATTTTGGCTATATTATCTGTGGATAAATTTCAAAATTCTCTAAACTTGATAATACCCACACTCCGACTTCGTCCCATACACCCCGCCAAATAAAATAGCCCCTCGGGGCTTATTTTATTTTCTTGAATAACGCGCCACTTATCCACCGCCGTACTTGACATTGTAATACAGATGTATTACAATAACCTCATTATCAAAATTAAATATTTTTATGCGCCAAGTACTAAGCCTATCACTTCCCGCCACCGATGTCATACAAATTAAGCACCTCTCCAAAAAACGAGGTTATTCTTCCGTCAGCTCCTATGTCAAACACCTCTTGGCCGAGGACTCTGATCTGATTTCTGAAACCGAATTACTCAAAACTATTCGACATGCCCACGCTGAATACCGCGCCGGGAAATCAATCAAATTAAATTCATTGGCGGATTTAATATGATGGTAGGAAATATTCTATATTCATCAAAATTCATTACTGAATTTCATAAATTATCAAAAAATTTGCAATTGCTGGCGGTAAAAAAGGAAGTAATTTTCAAAGACAATCCACTACATCCATCACTTCGTCTTCACGCGCTCCAAGGCAAACTAAAAGGCCTGTGGTCCATCTCGATTTCCGGCGGCTATCGCATAATAATTGATCGACAAAAAAATGGAGATATTTTATTTATCTCCATTGGCAAGCATGACATCTATCGAAGTCTGTAAAAAAACCGTCTATCATCGATGTATGTCAACAGGGTAATTAAAAACACAGGCACAACATTCTTTGAGCGGGTTATGGTCCCGCAGGACCATCCCTGAGTGCTCGCGCGCGAGGAAAGCGAAAAGATTGTTGTGCCTGTGTTTTTAATTAACTCAAACTATTTTACCTCAAACTCACTCACCCACCCCAAAAACTTTTCGAAATTTTTCTCATCACCCGAGAGCTCAATGATTTTTTTGGTGTTTTTAAATCCCAGTGAATAGACCTCGAGCACTGAATATTTATGCGTGCCGTCGCGCAAATCACTATCCGTCAATCTTTTGGCCGCGTAACCATGAAACTCGGTCGTGGTGATCGATGCCTCGGGCACCGGGTGGCCCATCGCCTGCACCATCACCGTGAAATACTCACTGCCATCGGCGCTCGAGAAGCGCACGCCGTCTTGCCAATGACTCACCTGCCAGGCGCGCGGATATTTGATCTTCATTTTTACAAAACTGTCTTCATTGTATTCAGTTTCCCCGATTTGCGCCTGCGCTAATTTTTGATCCAACTCGGCGCGCATTTTTTCTTCAGCGACAGTGAGATCGCTCACAATTTTATTTTTAAACTCTTCCATCACCGCTTGCTGATTGATCGCCTGGCACGAATACCCCGTCAGCCCCATCACGAGCCCGAGCACACCAAAAATTAGCAATAATTTCGACGCAGTCGCCAGGCTCGGTCGAACCGAAATTCGTCCGCCCATTTTTTTCTCCATCATGGCGATGCGTTCACGCGTCTTCAGCACCGTGTCGGGATTGAGTGAAATACTGTCGATCCCTTCGGCCACCAAAAACTCGGCAAATTCGGGATAGTCCGACGGCGCCTGTCCGCAGATACCCACCTTGCGTCCATGTTTGTGCGCGGTGCGGATCACATCGCGAATCAGTTTTTTCACCGCCAGATTTTTTTCATCATAAACATGCGATACGAGCGCGCTGTCACGATCGACACCGAGCGTCAGTTGAGTCAGGTCATTGCTACCGATACTAAACCCATCAAAAATCTCGCAAAACTGATCGGCCAAAATCACATTAGACGGAATCTCGCACATCACATATACCTGCAGGCCGTTTTTCCCGCGCTCGAGGCCAAATTCTTTCATCGTGGCTAAAACTTTTTTTCCTTCTTCGACCGTCCGGCAAAACGGCACCATCACGATCACATTTTTGAGCCCCCACTCTTCGCGCACTTTTTTGATCGCCCTGCATTCGAGCTTAAAACCCGGTTTGTAAGCCGGATCATAATACCGCGACGCTCCACGCCAACCGATCATCGGATTTTCTTCTTTGGGCTCATAATCATGCCCGCCGATGAGAGTGGCGTATTCGTTGGTTTTGAAATCAGACAACCGCACGATCACATCGCTGGGCGAAAAAGCGGACGCGATAAACGCGATTCCCTCGGCCAATTTGTCCACGCAAAATTGCGCTTTGTCGGTATAGCCCACTGTGAGCTCGTCGATCTGGTCTTTTACCGCGCGCGACTGACGCGCGTAATTGACGAGAGCGAGCGGATGAATTTTGATAAAATTGGTAAAAATGAACTCTTCGCGCGCCAGTCCGACGCCGGCATTGGGAATAGCCGCCAGATTGAAAGCGCTGTCCGGATCA